>CAYMQT010000142.1:0-12544 GCA_964392575.1 uncultured Polyangiaceae bacterium | reverse complement strand
GCTTACCCTCAGCGCGGCTGTAGGCGCTTTGGTAGGTGTTGTGTTTGGCCTCGCCGTCCGTGATGAAGACGTCCGACTCACACTTTTCGTACGTCGTGGCAATCACCTCCTTGGCCATGGAGAGATCCGGACCACCGAGACCGGGGCCTCGTTCCTTGGCCGTACCGCCCTTCACCTGCCACAGGGCGCTGCCGTTGTGTTCTGTGATCTGTCCTATCATGGTGCAAGGGGGAAGACTCCCGCCTTGGGTCGGCGGGACGAACTCAAGGGAACCAGAAAACTCGCTACGTGTTTCGGTCACCACGGTGAGTTTGGTCGCGCCAAGAACACCCAGTTCCTTGAGATACGCGCCCACCCAACCACGCTTGGCTTTCCTATCCACAATCACGGTGAGTTCCTTGCCCTCGATGAACTTCTTTTCGTCGGAAAGAGCGTTCTTCATCTTGTCGAGTTCCGGAGTCGGCACGAGACCGGATTTCTTTCCACCCTCGATCATCAACCCTCGCACGACGGGACCGACGTCGCTCACGAGCAGGTGAGGAGGCGACTCGACGACGGGTTCAGGGATGGGCTCCTGCGCCTCTTTTTTCTCCGCCGCGCGCGAAGGCTCAGCCTTCTTCTCATCACAGCCAAGGCTCAGACTGCCGAGGGCCAAGAGGAGGGACAGGTGCGTATAGGTGAAAGCTCCGCTCTTCATGGGCCGAAGCATGTCACAACGCCAGAGGGGCTCACAAGGTGCACACGCGGGTTGCCGGGAGATTCGCTCTAAAAAAAGGTGATGCCAAGGGCCGTTACTACGGCAAAATGGTGATTGCCACGCTCGACCACGTTCAAACCTGCGAGGGAAAGTGTGGGGCCCCACGATCTTGCCACGGGAAAATGGAGATCCACTCCGTAGTGTACGCCGAAGCCGGGGTTGGGATTGAACTCCCCCTCGGGCTGATCCACGGTGCCGCCGACGCCCGTCGCCAGCTTCCAAACCAGATCCTGAAAGTAAAGGGGACCGGCAACCTGTAGCATGAACCCGCCGATTTCATCCGGACCTCCCTTCGTCGTACCGTAGACGCCTTTGTTCTGAAGGAAGGTGTGGAGCAAACTGATGGTGTAGCCGTGAATCGAGCCCCCGATCTCCATCGCATGGTAAAGTCCGACCGTGTCCGGTCCTCCCCCGGTCCCCAGGCTCGCATGAAAATGAAAACCCTCCCGGGCGATAGGCCGCCCGAACACGGTCCGCTGGGCAGCACCGCTCTTGGCTGTCTCGCTTTCGACTGTCTCGCTCTCAGTTGCGCCTCTGCTCTCAACCGCGCCGCTCTCGACTGCCTCACTCTCAGCAGTGCGGCTCTCAGTGCGCCCCTTGTCGGTGCTTGCATGGATCCCTGGCTCTGACGACGGCGCCTCGACGTCCTCGCTGGCAGCCGCTGTCGCAGCATGAAAGGTCGCAGCATGAAAGATCAAAGCTACCCCTCCTCTCACCGCCGCGCGCCTCACCCGGGGAGCATTGCACAATCCCGCTGCCATGCGAGGGTCTCCCCCTGCCTCTTCGCCAGTGAAACACTCCGCTTGTAACGGATCCAGGTCCCAGCCAAGATGGCGGACCCATGAGGCCAATGACGAGGATCAGAAGCTGCGTCTCCCTCGTCCTCCTTTCTCAAACGTGGACCTGTATCGTCAGCGCAGGGAACGATGATGAAGTCTTGGTGGGTATCGACGCGACGCTGACCGGCGGAGCCGTCACGGCTGTCGTGAGCGATGGGAGTTCACTTTGGTACAATCCGGCGGGACTTTCCGGAAAAGGCAAGCACCAGGTCGACGTGAGCGGCACCGCCTACACTCTCCGCCTTTGGCGGATCCCTGAGTTTCTCAAAGCCACCGATGGCACGGTCCAGGACGGAAATACCATGGAGGCCGTGGTCGTCCCTTCTGCCATCACGTATGTGCGCGGAAATCCCAGCGGTTGGTCCCTGGGCGCCGGATATTTTTTGTCGCGCTGGTCCGACATCCGCGGCAATTCCTCCCTCACCGTGCCCGACGGCGGCGCTGAAGCCACCTGGCAAGTGGGCTACGTGCAGACCTACTCCTTGCACAACGTGGTTCTCGGAGCGTCGTATCGGAAGAACTCTGACTTTTCTTTCGGATTCGGCATCAACGGAATGTACAACGGCTTCAACTACGCGAACGAAGTCTCCGGCGGTATCGAAGCCGGCATCGACAGTTCCTTCATCACAGCCACAGAACACGGGCTTCAAAGCCACTACGCACTCCAGCTCACGGCAGGAGTGCTCTTTACTCCGGCAGAAAACTGGCAAATCGGAGTGTCGGCGCGTACCCCCGCCGTCGCCCTCCTTCATCACTACGAGCAGCACAGCTTTCAAACCCTCGCCTTCGACCTAAACCAAGTGCCTGGTCATGAACCGGCCCCCGGTGAAGAGAACCGGCCTCAAGTCTACAACTCAGTTTCTAGCACTCGGTCCGAGTGGAAGCCTGACTGGCTTCTTCCGCCGCGCGTACGGCTGGGCGTGGCGTACCTCTTGGACGGCGGATGGATCTCCGCAGACGTAGATTTTCAATCCGGCATTCGCAGTCAACCCGTGTTGCTAGAGACGGCGACCTTTGTTGCCGTGGATCGAGCTCCCATCGTCAACGCTCGCGTCGGCTTCAAGAAGGCCGTGGGGGAGATGACCTCTATCGGCGCTGGACTTTTCACGGATCGCACAGGCGACCGCCAAAGCTTGCTCGGCGTCGGCAAGTTCAATTTCTATGGCGTATCCCTCGGCGCAGAGTTCAGCGATGTGCACCGTATCGAAGACGAGGAGCGCTCCACCTTGCGTTTCGCGACAGGCCTCGGCGTGCGCTACGCCTACGGTATAGGGCGATTTCAAACCAGCGAGATCCCGGAGTTCTACTCACTGATTGCAGACTATCTGAACGGAGGGGACGGCATCACGACCATTGAAACCCCGGCCACCGCTCACGAACTCACGTTCAACCTGGGTGCGGGGATTTACTTCTAGACTTCTAAAAAGCGAACGCTCCTCCTAGGATCATCAAAACGGCACGAGCGCGTCGACGCAGAACTCAAAATCACCGACGCCCCCGGGGTTGGGCTCCACTTGAATCGTGGTGACGGGCTCGCCCGCATAAGCATCGCCCCCGGGTCCGGCGTCGCACTCCCTCGTCAGCTGATCCCAAGTGACGTTGAAAGAACCCGCGTTTACCACGTCCTCTGGGACCACATAACACCAATAGGCGGCCGAGCCCTCTACGCCCGTCGTCACCGCGATGCGAAGGGAGACATCGCTCGATCCCGCAAACCTCACTCCACCAGCTTCGGGTAGAGTCGTCGTTCCGGCGGATTCCGGCACGCAGTCGTCCAAAAACTCCTGAGCGATGTTCCAACGAAAGGCCGCCCACCATCCGGGCTCGACGGTACCGCTCATACAGGCCGGAGAGCTTTCAAAGCTCGTCGGGGAAATGGACGACAAGGTTCCGCTCTTTTGCGCCCACACCTCGCCTCTCCATTCCGCAGCGAAGGGATCTTCGGACGTCCCGATCGAATCGTTGATCCAGCCAGGCCCCTCACCGCAGGTCTCCCCGGGAATCACCGTGCTGCCCCCGCTCCCCTCCTGGCCTCCGGTGCTCCCGCCGCCGGTACCCCCGCCACCGGTACCGTCACCGTCGCCGTCGCCGTCGCCGTCACCTGTGATCGGCCGTCCGTTCTCATCCGTTTCGATGAGCGTTCGATCATCGAGCGAACATCCGACCACCGCAAGCGCTCCAATCACAAAGTACAGCGTCGGAGCTGTAACGTGCAGCACGCCCACCGAGATCAGAAGTGAGGGGAAGGGCGAGCGCATCAGAAGCGCCCCCGAGCAGAAAGACCATAGGCCCCTGGCGATAGAATCGGCACAACAGCAACCGGCCTCTCTTCCTTCGACCCCCGGGCAAGGGCCCAAATGCCGGCGCCGATCAAAGCAGCTCCCCCGACTCCGACCCCCACATAGGCGACGGTTCGATACGTGTGGGCCCGGTCGACGTAGCGTGCATGATTGAGGATGTCCGTGTCCGTACACGCCGAAGTGGCCGTCCCCGTGCCGTCTTGATCGGCGCAGATCTTCTTTGCGCTTTTGTTGGACAGCAGGGTGAGAACGGCAAAGGTCCCCCCGACGGCCCCTGCCGCCACTCCAATCCCGAAAAGGACGAGAGGGCCGGCGGATTTGCTCGATTTTTCTCGGGGCGCCCCTCCGTCTGCCTCCTCTTTCCGGCCATCGCTGATCGTGTCCTCCGGAGCAAGCGGCCGAAGCGCAGGGATCGTCACGGGCACCGTCTTGCCCTCGCCTTGAATCGTGACCTCCTTGCGACCCCCTTCATATCCCGGTGCTGACCATTCGAGCACGACGTTTCCCGGATCGACCGGCAACGGAACACCCCAAACACCGCGCGGCTGCGCCTGCCCATCGCGAAGGATCGCAAGCTCTCCCACGCCGGCGGCTTCACCGCTCACGTCGATCACGAGCCGGGAGAGTTCTCCCTCGAGCTTGTCGGCTTCCTCTCGGGCAAGGCGCTCACGCTCCGCTGACCCCTGTTCCTTCGCATAGGCTGCCGCCTCACGGTAGGTGCTCCAGGCCGACGCGGTCTTGCCCCCGGCCTTGTAGCAGAGAGCCAGATTCAAGAGCGTCCCGACGGCTGGATCCATCGCGTGGCTGTCCTTGAACTTCTGACAAGCCTCGGCAAACTTTTTCTCCTCCATGAGGCGCCGCGCAGCGTCGAAGAGTGCATCCGCGGTCGCCTTCTGGCTTTCAGACTGTGCGAAACAAGGGACGCAAAAAAACGCCATGCAGACGAACACGACGCAAGATCCAAACACTTTCGCAACCCTCATCGTTTCCCCGCCTAGCATGCCTGCCCCATCCAGAAAATGTCACTCGAACGCCTGTGGAGCGATCGGATCCGGGCTCAGGAAACCGGTCACCGGTGGCAAGGGCTCTCCTTCCTCCTGACAGCGCCAGGTGGCGAACCTGCGCCCTTCCCGTTAGCCTGAGGGGCGCCGTCCATGAGTACCGATTCTGCCGATTCAGCCGCTCCGTTTGATTCAGCCGCTCCATTTGAAGATCCTGACGGCCTGCTCAAAGATCCTCTGATCGGGCAGACGATTCAAGACCGATTTCTCGTCGAGAAGAAGCTCGGGCAAGGCGGAATGGGCGCTATCTATTTGGCGCAGCACTTGCGTCTCAAGAAAAGCGTAGCGCTCAAATGCCTGCACGCAGGACTCGCGTCCAATCCCGAAGTCGTGCGTCGCTTCAAGAATGAAGCAGTAGCAGCGAGTTCCATCGGACACCCCAACATCGTCACGGTCATGGACATGGGGCGCTTTCAGGACGGCACCTTCTTCATGGTCCTGGAGTACCTTGACGGAAGAGACTGGCAGAAAGATCTCGACAAAGGGGGCCCTGAGTCCACAGAGAAGGTTGCTCTCATCGGCGTACAAGTGTGCGCGGCGCTTTCCGCAGCTTCTGCCAAGGGGATCGTGCATCGTGATCTCAAGCCAGAGAACATCTTTCTCATCCAGCGCCACGGAGAAGAAAACTTCGTCAAAGTGCTCGACTTCGGCATTTCCAAGATCCTCGACGGAACAGGTGGAGCGACCCAAACGGGACAGCTGATGGGGACGCCGTACTACATGGCCCCGGAGCAGGTGATGGGCGAAAAGAGCATCACTCACCTGGCGGATGTCTATTCTCTCGGGGTCATCTTCTTTCAGGCCTTGAGTGGAGCGGTCCCCTTTGAAGGCGACAGCTTGGCTCAGATCATCATGAAGATTGCCACTCAGCCGGCTCCCTCTCTGAAGGAGCGCGCGCCTGACGTACCGGACCCGCTCGTTCGCCTCATCAGCCGCATGCTGGAAAAAGATCCCATCGCTCGCCCTCAAACCTTTCAGGAAATCGCCCATGAGCTCGCCCCCTTTCTACCGCATGTAACCTCAGCGACGTTCCCGGGCCCCCTCGCGCCTTCAAGCACCGGAGACGCCGGACACTCGAGGACCGTGCTCGCCGCTCCCGCCGTCACTGAAGCCGGCCCTACGCCAGCTCAGAACAAGAGGCGACTTTTGCTAGTGGCCTTCGGCGCTTTAGGAGTGATCGGACTTGCCGCTCTTGTCCTCGGTGGAGCCGGTGAACAGGCTCCGCCACCGGAGGAAGCAAGCAAGCCTTCAGAAATCAACACCGCGCCTGCCGCAGTCGACACCCCAAAGGCGGATACGGTCCGCGTTCAGATCTCAACGGTGCCCGCAGGGGCACAGCTCTACCTCGACGGGAAGGCGATTTCCAACCCCTTCGACGGGGAGTTGCAGAAAGACAGCCAGGCGCACGAACTCACGGTGAAGCACCCGGGCTACCAAACGGACACCCGAAAGATGCTTCTGACCAGCAACCAAACCGTGATCATCCCTCTGTCAGAAGAGCCCGAACAAAAGACCCCAAGCAAAGGGCAAGAGACCGGTGCCGCATCCAGCCCTAGCTCCTCAGGGAAAGATTCCTCCAAAGACCAGAAACCTTTCAGACAGCTGGGACGAGAAATCAAGAAGCTGTTCTGAGAGACAGGACAGGTTTCAGAACTGGCCTCGGCTTTTCAGAACAGCTCCGCGCCCACGCCTACCTCGAATTCGAACATCTGGTGGCCAAAATCGCGGGAAAGCGGGTAAAAGACCGGGGTAAACGCGAAGCGAACTCGTTCAAGCAACGTAAAATTGAAGGGCGAATGAAGGACTGGCCCCGAGCACAATCGCGAGTCTCCTCCGACATCAGATTCAAGACACGGCTGAATTCCGATGGCATCGTTCGCGGCAAACTGATACCCCCCGCGCAACCCGAACGACGTTTGCCAGACGCTTCCGGAGAGAGGAAGGACAGCGAGTTCGACACCGATGGTGGCCTGAAAGCCTAAGCGAAGGTTTCCGTCGGAAAGGAGCTCGCGAATGTTGACCATGCGCAGATCCGGGTTCCAGTAAAACGCACGGTTGTCGCCGAGACGGCCGAGGTACCCGCCGAAGATGGTGCTCCCCACCCCTACGTACGCTCGTTTCCGCGGGGGCTCGTAGTAGATCGTGTTGATGAGGCTTCTGCCGGCCGTCATCACCGCCGTCCGATTCAAGAAAGAGCCCTGAGCGGCGCTCAGGGCTTCCACCATGAGGATCAACTTCCGCCGCACTTCTAAGCGTGCGCGGCCGGATTCGCCCTTCGAGAGGCCCATGTCTCGAAAGTGAAAACCGTAATCAGCCAGGACCCTGAGCGCGTAGTCGAGATCGGATTCCTGCCGGATTTGATAGCGGTGACCTTTGACGACGAAGGAAGGGTCGACCTGGGGCGGAGAAAGTCCGCCCTGGGCCTGTTTGCATCCCAGATGCTTCGTGTGAGCGACCTGCTCCTCAGATAGAAACCGACAGTTCGACCACAGGCGATCGATGGCCAGCTGAAGCAGGACACGAAAGTTCCGCATCTCCTCACCCTGACAAGCGGCAGCGAGATGTCGATACTCCCTTGTCCCTACTTGCGAAGCGATGCAGGCTAATTTTCGATACTCCTTCGGCACTCCTTTCAAATCGCCGCGTAAAGCCCCTTCCAGTTTCCGGATAAACTCGCCGACCCCCAGACGCTCAGCACTTTGATCGCGCAGATCTACAAAGCTATCGTAGGTGCCCAAATGAAAATCGAAATCGCGAAAATCTCGCTCAAAAAAGCCGAAAAATGCGCCCAGTAGTTCGCTGGTCGGCGGATAGTTCGCGTGGATGAGCCACAGATCCTGAAGCAGACGGAAGTTTCCATCAGCCAAACTCGAAAGCTCGTGCCCACGAGCGCTGGCAAGCATCTGCCCGCCTAGACGACTAACCAGAGAAACGACAGGGTCCTCCTCCGTCACCTCGTCGTTGTCAGGTGTGTACACGGGGTACGTACGAAGGTCGGGATCCACGAAGCCGTAAACGATGTCTAGGCTTTCTGGAGCCTCGCCGTCGGGTACGTCACGAAGAGTCACCCCCGATGCCGTACGTGAGAGTCCCCCGAGCACCGTATGAAGGGCGAGGCCGAGAGGATTGTTGTCAAAGACCCCTCCGTCGACAAAGAAATCGACGTTCGTAGGTTCGGTGCACATGTTTACGCCCTCGCCTTCGGACTCTCCCGAAAAGCAGTACTCAATGGGCTGAGGCGGAAATGCGACGGGAAACGCCGCTGATGCAACCACCACGGGCGCGAGGGCAGAGACATCGTTTTCGTACACCCCCGTGAACGGAACGAGGGGGCGCCGATGATTCGTTTTCTCGTCAAAATAGTTAAAAAAACGCGGAGGCCCTGAGCTTCTGCCCTGAATGCGCACGACAAAGCGCTCCGCTGAACGAGAGATCGAAAGGCCCTCCGCAAGTCTGATCTCCGTCGGTGTTTTCCGCGTCACGGCTACACCAAAGGCGAAGTCACATGCCTGGGGCAAACCTTTCGCCCAAACATCTTCTAGGTACCCGTAGGCCCTCTTCAGAGAATCCGCGTGAAAGATCGACTGACGTGTGGAGCGTGCAGGATCGAAGAGTTCTTCAAGTCCTACCTCAACCCAAACCCGATACCCCAGGGATTGCTCCGCCGTGAACTCTCCCTGTAGACAAGCTTCGCTCCCAGAAATCAAAGCGTTGGCAGAGCCGGCGGAAGCACCTGTGGCCACGCGCAGCGGCGTCGAGCCTGGAGATTTCCGAAGCGCCTGCGTGATCATCGAGAGCTGCCCGGCTTCATGAGAGCCGAGAGAGACGGCGCCTGAAACCGTCATGGCCAAAGCCTCGGCCCGCTTCGCTCCCTTGGACCCAGAAACGGCCGAAACAGGCGGCGCTGAGGTTGGCGCTACGGCCTGACGAGGAGAACTCTCAGGTGTGGGTGGCTCGGGAGAGGTCACAGCCCCAGCTTCGGTGGATGGTTGAGCCGGTGGCTGCTCCTGTTCAGCATGTAGTGTCGCGCCAGCCGTGAGAGCGCTCACTCCCACCATCCACCCGATTTTGCCCCGCCCGATCCCTCGAACACCCAACGGCTTCATGGCCCAGAGGATCGTTGAGGGAAGGGAGAGACGCAAGGGGAAGTCTCCGGCGCTCGCCTCCACGCCCACCGATGCTCCTCAGTCGGCGTGGAGTTCGGCTTCATTTGTCGCTCAGAGATCGCACTCCTCTTCACAGCCCGCGCCGCAATTGGAGTCATTGACGCACGCTACACAAGCCGAGGAGTACCCGATACACCTCTCTTGGCAGAAAACCCATTCCGGATCGTTGCAAGCGAGCGCCTTGTCGCAGAACGCATCACAGTCTTTCTCGGCGGGAGTGGGATCGGTCACCGGGGTGATACACGTTCCGATCTTACTCTCGGGGTCGATGTCGTCGCACGTCTGCCCAGCCGCGCAGTTTTGCGCCGTCAAGCAGCCGTTCACGCAGATGGCGTTGTTACAATGCTGACCCGCTTCACAGGCGCCAAATCCGCACTGAGTACGGCCGTCACCATCGCCATCGCCGTCGCCATCGCCATCGCCGTCGCCATCGCCATCGCCGTCACCATCGCCATCGCCATCGCCGTCACCATCGCCGTCACCGTCGCCGTCACCGTCGCCATCGCCATCGCCTTTCTCCTCGCTGTCGTCCTCGTCCTCGGAGCCGCCACAGGCGACCACCGAAAAACACAATCCAGAGAGCATCAAGAACCGACACAAATATTTCAAAGTCATTTTCTTCCCTTTCAAGAATCCCTCCGCCAAAGTTCGCGCAGGGTTTGGATAGGAAGAACGTTTGGAAAACTCCTAGGATCTGAGACCGAAGGAAAAATAAATCGACCTTTCCCTTACAAAAAGTAGGGAAGATTTTCCCGTGTGCACCAAACAAGCGTAAATCGCCGAGGTGAAGAACGGAGGGCCGGCTTCAAAACGGACGTGTTTGCTTCAGCCGCACAGGGGATTTCGCCTGGTAGTCAAACCTGAATGCCCGGCAGTGCGGCCGTGACGCGACCGGTGTCGATGCCGAACTCCGCTTCCGTCGAGCCCATGAGCTGAGCCACCGTCAACAGTGCGCGGCTGAGGTTCTCACCGAGGAAGCGGTGGTGCTCATCGCCGCGCAGGCGTCCGCCGGCCTTGCCTGCAAGCAACACCGGCCACTCCGTCCTGTCGTGCGTCTTGCCCCAAGCGGTGTCGGACGTCACGTAGACGAGTGAGGCGTCGAGCAGATTGCCAGCGCCGTGAGGCGTCGCCTGAAGCTTGAGCAAAAACTCGTTCAGGCACCTCATCGTGTAGAGCACTCCCGTGTCGACGCGCGGCTGGTTGGATTCGTCGCCAGCGTCGGTGTGACAGATGGTGTCGTGGAAGTCGTCGTTCATGTTGGTACCGAGATGCCGGTAGTAAACGTGAGCCGCCGGCAGCGAGAACATGAAAGTGGCTACGCGCGTGCGCTCGCAGGCCAGCGCCAGCGTAGTAAGCTCGACCATCGCGGTGTTGACGTCGGGTGGAGCTTGGTTCGTCGTATCTCGACCGACGCTCGGCGCCGTGGGGTTCGCGCACTCAGCGAGCGTGCCGCCCGTCATCGAGTCGAGTCGCAGTTCGATGGCCCGAATCGCCTCCAGATGCTGCTCGACGCGCTGCTTGTCGGCGGCACCGAGCTTCTGCTGCAAGCGAGCGCCGTCCTGCAAGACAGCGTCGAGCACGCTCTTGCGAACCTTCAGCAGCTTGGCGACCTCCTCAGCCGCTCCGTCATCCGACGCTTGCGTTCCCATGAACAGGCGCTCGAAGACCGCTCGGGGATCGAACTCCGGATTGTTGCGCGCGTTCGGCCCGCGGTGCGAGACGGTATGCAAGGAGTCCGGATTGCCGTTGGGCGTCGCCGGGGTCACTCCGACTTCCAGGGAACGGAAGGGCGCGCCGGTCGAGATCACGTCGGCCACGACTTGGTCGATGGAGGCCGCGCGAACGCTGTTGCCGCTCAAGGGAGCGCCCGTGGTGGCTGCGGCCGAGCCCGTCGGGTGCTCGTTGCCGCCTACCACCAGCTTGCCCTCCAAGCCGCTGATAACCGTAAGGTAGGACTTGATCGCAGCGAGCGGCTGAAGCTGAGGACTGAGCTGCCAGGCGGCGCCGGTGCCGGTGAGCGCAGGCCTCCAGCGACCCGGAAGGATGCCGTTGCCGAAGAACCAGGTCACGTAGAGCGGCGGCAGCGGGTTTCCGGTCTGAGCGAGCGCGGTGCCACTCTCGTTGAGCATGGCCTCGAGCAGCGGCAGTGGGATGGTCACGGCGGCGCCGGTCAAAAGCGCGCCCTTGAGAATGGTTCTGCGGTGCAAGGGTTTCATGGTCATGACGGTGGCTTTATGGTTGCGGGGCGACGGACGAAAAGGCCTGGTGTGTGACGGTGCTCACAATCAGCTGGCGCAACTGGTAGCCGGACTGCTCGAAGGACTCGGCGAGCGCATCGATGACGCTCTGGTCCACGTCCCGCACTTCGTGCCCCATGGCATAGCCGTAGAACTTGCGGACAATGCAGTTTGCGATGCTCGCGTTCGAGCCGAGCTCGATACCGAGCGCACGTGCGTCGGCCACCAGCTGTCCGTCGACCTCGCCACTGGTGTCGATGGGCAGCCCGTGGTCAGTGGTGCGGTAGCGACCGATTGCGTCGAAGGTTTCGAGCGGAAGGCCCAAGGGGTCCATCATGGCGTGGCAACCGGCGCAGGACGGGCTCGCACGATGCAGGGCGAGCCGATCACGCTTGGTCATCGGTTGATCCTCCGGCGGCTCATCGAGCTGAACATCCACGTCTCCGGGCGGCGAGGGCACGGGCAGGCACATCAGCGCATCGCTGATGAACTTGCCGCGCAGCGTGGGCGAGCCTTCCTTCTGGTTTGCGAACTGCGAGAGGAAGCCGGCCTTGCCGAGAATCCCGACGCGCGGGCCGTCCGCCGGCAGTGAGAGTAGCTGGAACGTGCTGGAAGTCAGACCCGTCACCGGCAGCCCGTAGAGCTGAGCCAGCTCGGCATTGACGACGACCTTGGTGGTCGAGAAAAGCTCGAGCGCGCTCACGCGATCATCGAAGGCAATGGCCTCCCAAGTGCCGCGCATGTCGCGGATCATCGCGGCTTGGAGCGCCGGGCCGTATTCAGGGAAGAGCGCCGCGTCCTTCGGTTGCAAGTCGATGCGATCGAGCCTCATGTATTCTTCAGCGAAGGCGCCGATGGCTTCGCGTCCGGCGGGCACGTCCAGCATCCGCTGTACAGCGGAGCGCACATCGTCGACCGTTGTCAGCGCACCGCTCGCGGCCTCGTCGAGCAGTTGTTGATCGGGCAGACTGTTCCACACCAGAAAGGCGAGCCGTGAGGCCAGCTCATAGCCGCTGAAGCGCAGCGCTGCACCGCTACCCGGCGTGCCGATCTCGGGTCGATACAGGAAATTCGGGGACGTGAGCAAGGCAACGGTGGACCAGCGCAGCCCCTCATCGGCGCTGCCCAGTTCCTCAGCCGCACTCTGAGCAAGCGTTGCAAACTGATCGAACTCCGACGTCTCC
>CAYMQT010000141.1:3110-12546 GCA_964392575.1 uncultured Polyangiaceae bacterium | reverse complement strand
GCCCGAGCAAATGGCCAAGCTCTTTCAACCCTTCACTCAAGCGGACGCTTCGACCACGCGCAAGCACGGCGGCACGGGGCTGGGCCTCACCATTTCGAAGCGCCTCGTCGAGCTGATGGGCGGGGAGATCTCCGTGGACAGCGAGGCCGGCGCCGGCACGACGTTCCGCTTCACGGTGTGGCTGGGACTGGGGTCGGCAGGGACTCGGCGCAAGTTGCTTCCAGAACAACTCGCGGATCTGCGCGTCCTCGTGGTGGACGACAACGCTGCGGCACGTGAAATCCTGACCGAAGCGCTGCGTGGGCTGGTGCCCCGAGTCGATGTGGTTGCCTCGGGGCCCGAGGCTGTCGAGGCAGTGCGCAAGGACGACGTGTCCGACCCGTACGACGTGGTGTTCATGGATTGGCGCATGGCGGGAATGGATGGATTGGAGGCGGCGGCGCGCATTAAAAGCGCTGGGCTGCAAAACGATCCCCGCATCGTGCTGGTCACGGCCTTCGGTCGCGAAGAGGTGCGTGAAGAGGCCAAGACGCTCGCCCTCGATGGCCTTCTGCTCAAACCGGTGACACGCTCGATGGTCGTCGACTCCCTCATCTCGCTGTTCGCGCCCACGGCCGAAGCACTCGAACAGGCAGGCCAGTCGGTGGCGGCCGGACGCCTCCTCGCAGGCTCCCGTGTGCTCTTGGCCGAGGACAACGAGATCAATCAGGAGATCGCGGTCGAGCTGCTCGAAGCCGCCGGCGCTCAGGTGACGGTGGTGAACAACGGGCTCGAAGCCGTCGAACGGCTCGAATCGGAAGGCCCCGACGCCTTCGTCGTCGTGCTCATGGATCTGCAGATGCCAGTCATGGACGGTCACCAAGCTACGGCGCGCATCCTGGCCAACCCGCGGCTGCGTCAGGTCCCCGTTGTGGCCATGACGGCTCACGCGACGCTGGAGGAACGTCAGCGTGTGCTTCAGGAAGGCATGGTGGCGCACGTCACCAAGCCTATCGATCCGGAACTGCTTATCCGCACGGTGGCCCGCTTCACAGGCAACGCCGTCGCGACCGACGCACCGCTACAAACGCCGGCGGAAACACCCGATTTGGGTCCGGTCCCCGGGCTCGATTTTGCCAATGGTCTGCGGCGCCTCGGCGGCAACGGTGCGCTCTACCGCAAGCTCCTCATACGGTTTTGCGAGGATCAGCGCCACGCTCCGAAGCACGTCGCAACTTGCCTGAGCGTCTCCGATAGCGCGGGCGCCACGCGCGTTGCTCACACGCTGAAGGGCATCGCGGGCAACCTGGAAGCCAAGGTGGTGCAAGAGCGCGCTGCGGCTCTCGAAGCTGCGCTCTCGGATCCGAAGTCACGAGACGACATCACGACCCTCATCGCCGCGCTCGAAGCTGCTCTGGAGGAACTGGTGCCGCCGCTTTTGGCGGCTCTTTCCCGCAGCGAGCCGACGACGACCAGCACGGCGGTTCCCCTGGACGTCGCCACGACGCAGCGCGCTCTTGCTCAGCTCCGCGAGCAACTGAACGGCTTTGACGCCGCGGCGAGCGAGACGCTGGAGGTGCACCGTGATGGCCTCCGCGTGTTGCTCTCGGGGGAAGTGCTCGAACAGCTCGAAGCTGCCGTCGCACGCTACGCCTTCGACGAGGCGCTTGCCCTTCTCCCTGCCCCCCCACCTGAAGCCTGAGGACCGACCCATGCCAGAACGCATCCTCGTAGTCGACGACGCCCCCGAGAACCTGCAGGCCATCTCCACGGTGCTGCGCGCTCAAGGCTATCAAGTGCTCATCGCCACGGACGGAGCCCGCGCCCTCGACGTGCTCGGCAAGGTACGCCCGGACCTGCTCTTGCTCGACGTGCTCATGCCTGGCATCGACGGTTACGAAGTGTGCCGGCGCATCAAATCGACGCCGGAATGGGCTGAAGTTCCGGTCATCTTCCTGACTGGCAAGACGGGGACGGACGACGTCGTGCACGGCTTCGAGGTCGGCGCTGTCGACTACGTCGCCAAGCCTTTCGCTGCTCACGAACTCCTGGCTCGTGTGCGCACGCACCTCGAAATCGGTCGCCTCAACCGTGAGAATATGCGGCTCTTGCTCAACGTGCTGCCGGCTTCGATCGCCGAGCGCTTGAAGAAGAACGACGGCATTGTGGCCGAGCGTTTTGACGACGTGTCCGTCCTGTTCACGGATATGGTCGGCTTCACGCCGCTGTCGGCGAAGCTGACGCCGACCGACTTGGTAGAACTCCTGAATCAGTTGTTTTCGAGCTTCGATGAGCTCTGCGATCGTCACGGAGTGGAAAAGATCAAGACGATTGGTGACGCCTATATGGCCGTCGGTGGCCTGCCTCAGCCCTGCACCGGCCATCTGGAGGCGCTCGTGGCGGTAGCCCTCGAGATGCAAGACACCGTGATGCGCGTGGGCAGCGCCCACGGCCTGGCCATCCGCGCCGGCATCCATGTGGGCAGTGTGGTTGCCGGTGTCATCGGCATCCGCAAGTTCAGCTATGACGTTTGGGGCGATACGGTGAACATCGCCAGCCGCCTGGAGCACCACGGCGAAGCCGGTCGCGTGCACGTCAGTGACGCGGTGGTGGAGCGCCTCGGTGACCGCTTCCGCTTCGAGCCGCGTGGGCTCGTCGAGCTGAAGGGCCGCGGGCCGATGCAGACGTATTTTTTGGTGCCACCCTGAGCAGCAACCTCAGCCTCGGCCTTTTGAAGCCGCACTTGTTTGTTCCTACGAAAGAGGCCTCGGTCCTTTCGCGCCGTGGGCCGTGCTAGCCTGCGCTCATGACTTTGCGCATGCTCATAGTGATTGCCGCACTTTTAAGTGCTGGAGGCCTGGGCTTTTTCCTTGGACGGCCGCATTCGGTCGCGCAGCAGGAGGTCGTGACCGAGGTTCGTCCTTCCGCGAGTGTGATCACGGCCCTCAGGCACCTGGCACGCCTGGAAGGGGCTCAATTTCATATGGAACGTGTGGTGGACGTGCGCGAAAAGCAGTCGCGTTATCTGGGTCTTGTCGAGGTTGAGGACGCGCTTCTCTTGGTAGCGAGTGGCGAAGTCACGGCGGGGGTTGATTTGTCCGAGCTGTCGGATGTCAATGTTCAAACATTTGCAGAACAAACCGAAGTCACGGTGCATCTGCCGCGAGCGCGCGTTCTTTCGAGCAAGATCGACAACGACAAAACTTACGTGCACACCCGCTCGACGGATCTCCTCGCCAAACAGCAGATCCACCTGGAGGCAAAGGCGCGCAAGACCGCAGAAGAGGGTTTCGTGGCCGCCGCCCTTGACGCCGGCCTGCTTCGAGTGGCTGAAGCGAGCATCGAAAGAACGGTCATTTCGCTCTTGTTTTCTCTCGGATTCGACAAGGTAGAGGTGGTGTTCGACAGACCAGGTTCTTCCAGGTGAAAGATCTGAGCGGAACGATTGCCGCTTCGTGGACGCATCGAGCGGTTCAGTATGCGACGCGTCGCGGCTTGGATGCGGAGGCACTCCTTCGGGCCGTTGGCGTTCGCAGCGTATCGCTCGACCATCCTGAAGCGCGCATCACCTTTCAGCAACACGTCGACTTCTTGGAGGAGATCAGTCGGCGCCTTTTTGACACCGGAGTAGGAATTGACATTGGGGCGACCGGCAAGCCTGAAGACTTCGGTGCGACAGGGCTCTTAGCGGAAACCAGTGCGACGCTTCGGGACGCGCTCGACATGATCCAGAAGTTCAATCCGCTCGCCAATCAGGCGTCGCTCGCTTCATACTGGATCGAAGGCGAGCGCGTCTACATCTCCGATGCGCATCTGCCCGATGGTCGACCTGCTCCGCGGATCGCCGCCGAAGCGACGATGACGTTCTATGCGCGCACCATCATGGCCACGACGGGGATCGCGCATCCCTTCTTCGAGATTTGGTGGGCACATGCTCGCCACTCCGGCTGGACGAAAGAGCGCGCCGCCTTGTTCTCTGGTGCACCAGTCCGCTTTTCTGCGCCGAAGAATGCGCTCGTCGCGCCGGTTGGGCTGCTCGATGCTCCCCTGCACTCCGCCCAACCCGTACTCGTTCCCCATCTGAAGACCTTGGCGCAGCGGCTCCTGGAAGGCGTGGGGGACGAAGGCAACGATCTACAGAGGATTGCGGCCTGTTTGCGCGCCACCATCCAACGCAAGGAACCGCTCAGCGTCGAGGAGACGGCGCGCGCCTTGGGCTGTTCGTCTCGCACGCTGCAACGGCGACTCGGTCAGGCCAACGTCAGCTTCCGCCAGCTCGTCGATGAAGTCCTGCGCGAGCAGGCGGAAGAGCTCATCGTTCATGGCTCGCTCAAACTCAGCGAGGTGGCAAGTCGGCTCGGTTATGCGGACGTCCGCTCCTTTCGTCGTGCCTGTCAGCGCTGGTTCGGTGCCCCACCGGCCGAGCTGCGCGCCCAGGGCATCCGCGTTCGGACCGAGATTTGACCTCTTTGGCGTGATCGGTCCCCCTTTTGGCGCCCTCGATGCCTCCCAGGTGTCGAGAGGAGGTGCACGCTCAACTTCGACCATGAAACCTTGGATAGGAGTTGTGCTTGGCCTCGCCTGCGCGGGCTGCTTGGCGCTCGATCAGCTCGTCCCGCTCACCGTCAGCGATGATCCGGATTTGCCGCGGACCTCGCTCCGCGACGGTCGCCTCGTTCACCTGCAAACGCGAGGGAACAGGGGCGATCCGGTCATCATCGTTTTACACGGGGGGCCGGGCGGGGATCATCGGGACCTACTCGCTTTGGATGTCCTTTCGGACGATTACTTTCTGGTCTTCTGGGATCAGCGGGGCACGGGCCTCTCGGAGCGCGTCCCCGACGAGGAGCTCAACGGACCGACCTATCTGGATGACCTCGACTTTCTGGGTGAGGTGTTCAGCCCAAACGCTCCCTTTCACTTGATCGGCATCTCGTGGGGTGGAGCCTACGCTACGTACTACCTACAGAATTTTCCCGAGCGCGTCGCGAGCGTCGTTCTTGCAGAGCCCGGCAGTCTGAATCCGACGGCAGCCCAAAACGCCAACGTCACAAGCGTGAACTTTTTCGAGGGCGAGCTGCACCAGTACCTCAACACTACTGATTACCTCTTGCCCAGCGAGGATGCTCGCGCGGATTACTTCTACGTCATCGGGCTCGCCGGAACCAGTCAGCGAGATCCCCTCTTGGGGTACGACTTCTGGCGTCTGGGCTTCCGGGCAAACTACCAGATCAATCTCTGGCAGGGCAACTTCGACAAATCCTACACGTTCGACTTCACGGCGGGACTCGATGCCACAGAAAATGCAGTTCTCTTCATCACGGGCAAGGTGGAGGGCCGCTTGGGGCACGACTTTCAGCTCGAATATCACGTCCCCTACTTCCCGAACGTCGACGTCTTTCACCTCGAAGACGCCGAACACGCCGAGCTTCTCCGTCGCCCTGAATCTCACGAGGCGATTCGCAGCTTCTTGGCAGGCGCGCCGTGAAATACTCAGACATGGGGCGCTGCGCCCGAGCATCCAGGCTGCGAGCACTCAGGCTGCTCATCTGCCTTTTGTTGCTTCCGTCCGTGAGTCACGCTCAATCCACCGCTGAATCCTTGCTCAAAGGGGCGCCTGGTCATGACCACCTGCGCGGCCGGGTGGCGATGGATCCGGGATTCATGTTCGGTATCGGCTACGTGCGTGGCATCGATGTGGGGTCAGGAGGGATCCGGAAGCTCGGCCTTCATGTCGACGTCGACGCGCTGATCGATTTTTCGAGCTGGGATCTCACGACGGGCGTGAGTGCTCGCCTCTTGGATCGACCTGGCTTCGATGTCTTGGGGAGCGTCGACCTGGATCTCAAGCTGGCGCAGAACGAAGTGCACATGGCTCTGGCCTATGGTTACCGCCTGGCCCTTTCGCCCGGATACTATCGACCGAAGTGGTACGCTGCGGCCGAGTTGGGTTTGCGCGGCAACATCGCGACCACGATGTGGCAAAGCGCCGAATACCTGGCGCAAGTGCCTGATGCAGGAAGCGGGACCTACGTCACCGGTACTGCGTTCTTCTCCTTGGGGGCCGGCGCGGGCTTCAGATTCTTCGAGCACTACTTCGCCGGAATTCGTGCCGCCTATCGGGTCCCCAGCACCTTCGAAAGCTATGGGCTTTGGGTCATGCCGATGACCTTTGGAGTCGAGCTCGGAGGCACGCTTGCCTTGTTTTGACGCGGCTCGTCTCTTAACGTCGTACCTGGTGAAAGGAAGGAAAGCATGCCCACTATAACCTCACATGACCTCGAACTCAGCACGCACTCGGCCCACTCGGCTAGAAAATACGAAGAGGCGCTCGACCTGCTTGCGAGCTATTTCTTCGATCCCTTGACCTGCATCGAGAGTGTCCTGGCCGAGGACCCTGACTTCGTCTCTGGGCACTGCCTGCGCGCGGGCATCGGCGTACTCGCTGCCGAGCGTGCAGGCGAGCCGTTGATCCGCCAAAGCATCGAAGCTGGTCGCCGGCTCGCCGCCCAAGCCAACGAGCGTGAGCTCCGCCACTTCGCGGCCGCACAGGCCTGGTTGGACGGTGATTTCCGTAACGCAAACGAGCTTTACGGTCGGATTGCCCTTGACTACCCCCGTGATCTGCTTGCGCTCCAAGTGGCTCACGTCGGTGATTTCTACCTCGGGAATCAGCGTCTTTTGCGTGATCGAATCGCTCAGGCACTTCCCAGCTGGAGCGAAGACGTTCCCGGTTATGGTTACGTGCTCGGTATGCTTGCCTTCGGGCTCGAAGAGACCAACCTATTCGAGCAGGCCGAGAGCGAAGGACGCCGCGCATTGGCGCTGAACCCGCGTGATCCATGGGCCGTGCACGCCGTCACGCATGTCTATGAGATGAACGGACGCATCGACGAGGGAATCGAATGGCTCGAATCGCGCCAGGGCGACTGGGCGTCAAACAACGGCTTTGCGTTTCACAATTTCTGGCACCTAGCGCTGTTCAAGCTTGAAAAAGGCGAGAGCCAGAGCGTGCTCTCGCTTTTCGATCGGCATGTGTGGCCGAAATCCTCGCAAGTGGCGCTTGAAATGGTCGACGCGGCTTCGCTCCTGTTCCGGTTGTATTTGCGTGACGTCGAGTTGGGCGTCCGCGCGGCGAGCGTAGCCGATGCCTGGAGCGATCCGAGCTACCACGGCTACTATGCCTTCAACGACGTGCATGCGGCCATGGCCTTCATTGCGGCGGGTCGGCTAGAGCAGGCGCGCGCGCTGCTTTCCGAACTCGACCGAACAAAAGGAGAGGACGGTAGCAACGCCGCCATGACGCGCGAAGTCGGATTGCCGCTCGTACAAGCGCTCGTGGATTTCGCCGAGGAACGCTATGATGCCGTGGTGGATCGACTGATGCCATTGCGTTTCGTCGCGCATGCATTCGGCGGCAGCAACGCGCAACGCGACGTGATCGAGCAGACTCTGGGCGAGGCAGCCGTGCGCGCGCGGAGGCGAGAAGTGGTCCGCGCTCTTGTGGCGGAGCGTCGGCTGCTACGCCCGGAGAGTCCCTGGGCGAAGCTCATCGAGCGGCGCTAGCTCGCCAGTCGCTGCCCGACAGGGCGCGCGTTTTCTCGTGGTCAGTCCAGCCCGTCTTGGACACGCCAGCCCTGTTCGCGGGCGCGAAGGTTGGTACTCCTTCAGAAGCCGAGTTCACTCGTCAGGTGGTGCAAATGCTTGAGGCGATTGGGCTAACCTGCATAACCCCACCAATGCCGCCCCGAGCCTTCGCATGGAGGTCAGTCTAGGGAGACAAGCTGAAGGCCCAGCCAGACTGCTGTGATACCAAGAGCCACACTGCCGCCAGCGTACAGCGCAGCCGTGCCCAGATCGCCGCGACGGATCAGGGACATCGCTTCCAAGCCGAACGCCGAGAAGGTGGTGAACCCACCCAGCAAGCCTGTGAAGAGGAACAAACGCGCATCCGGGCCAAAGACGTGGTGTCGCTCCGCGACACCAGCCAGAACGCCTATGATCAGGCAGCCAAGAACATTCACCGTGAAGGTGCCATACGGGAAGCGATCCTGAGCCGTCATGTGCAGGATGAGACCGCCCAGCTTGTACCGGGCAATCGAGCCTAGGAAACCGCCGAGACCGACTAGCAGGATGCTTTGCATGGTGGACAATGAGGCCAACCCGGCGCTCTTCCTCAAAGAAGATACGCTCTGAGAGCGCCGAGCGATAGCGCCTAAGTAGGAGAAAACACCTGCAAGGCTGTCGGTCACCCACGGCCATTGGGACTGTTTGCATCATGTACATCTAGATGTACACTATGTCGCATGAAGCGGTCATATAACATTGCTTCCGCTCGCTCCAAGCTCGCCGAAATCATCGACGAAGTTGAAGAGGGCGATGTGGAGATCCTACGCCGCGGCAAGAAGGTCGCAATTCTCGTGTCCCCCGCGCGCTATGCTCGCCTGTCAGGCAAGAAAACGGCTTTCGGCGATGCCTACGATGCGTTTATGAGGAAGCACGATCCTAAGACCTTCGGGATTGATCTCAATGTCTTTGAGGGGTCCCGCGACCGTTCTCCGGGACGGCCCGTCGAACTATGACGAAGTTCCTTCTTGATACGAGCACGATTTCCCTCGCAATATGCCGTGAACCTGACGAAAGCGTCATTGTCAACCTTCGCCAACACGGTGGCAGCTGCGCCATGGCTGCCGTCACTTGGCACGAACTGCGCTTTGGGGTCGCGCGATTACCAAGAGGGAAACGTCGCGATGAGCTGATGGAGTTCCTGCAAGAGGTCGTTCTTCCAACAATCCCAACCTTGCCGTACGACGAACGCGCTGCCAGCTGGCACGCCGATGAACGCGTTCGTCTTGAACGGCTCGGAAAGACACCCCCGTTCGTCGACGGGCAAATTGCGGCCGTCGCTCTCACAAACGGCTTGACTGTCGTGACCGCCAACCCGAAGGACTTTCGTCCCTTCAAGGGTCTTCTTGTTTTGAACTGGGCGAGCAAGTAATCGCGCACGAACACGCCGAGCTTCTCCGTCGCCCTGAATCTCACGAGGCGATTCGCAGTTTCTTGGGAGGCGCGCCGTGAAATGCTCAGACATGAGGCGCTGCGCCCGAGCATCCAGGCAACGTGATCGAGCAGACTCTGGGCGAGGGCAGCTTGCGCTTACTCGGAACGCTTCGAGTCGTAGACGAGCTTCCCATGCTCGTCGTGCTCGATCGCGATGGAGTAGTTGTTCGGTACAGAAATGACCACTTTAGGGCCCTTGGAAGGCTGAATTTCGACGGAGTTCTTCGTCTCTGGTCCCCAGGTGAAGTTGGTTTGGCGAAGCTGCACTAGAGTGCTTCCTCTTTGCGTCGAGGTGGTCCAGACGAGCCGGCCAGAGTCGCCGGTTTTGAACTGCATCACGTCCTCTTTCACCGTCGTGCGAGCCTTCGCCTCCGCAACCAGTGCATGGCGAAGGCTC
>CAYMQT010000141.1:0-3100 GCA_964392575.1 uncultured Polyangiaceae bacterium | reverse complement strand
CCGGATCCGACGCATTGAAATTCAACACGAAGCGAGCGCTCTCGGCGCCTACGACGCTCAAAGGAGTAAGACCTCCCGAAGGACCAGCCGGCTCCTCGGGGGTGGGCGAAGATTCTTCGCCCGGCTCCGTGGCTTCTGCGCCCTCACCCTCATCAGTCGACTCGGTAGGCTCTTCGCTTGCGGCGGGTTCACCGGAGTCGCCTGCGGTTTGCTCTGGAGTTTCGGGCCCCGGGCCGGGCGAACCGCCGCAGGCGGCGAGCAGAAGGAGGGAAGCTGCTGAAAGGAGTGAACGGTTGAGCATGCGCTAGTTTTAAATCCGCCCCGCCGAGGATTCAAGAGACGATCTCCTCGCCCGTCCGGGCACCTGCAGTCTCCTGACCTTGGCCTGCTCAAAGGAGTCAAACGACTCAACACCTCGCGACCCAGCCGATCCCGCGCCTGGTAGCGGTGGGACAGTAGGGACGGATGACGGATCGAGAGCACATCTGATGGGGTGGAATTTCGAGGGCGATCACCTACACGGACTTGCCGGCCGGTGCGGTCAGTTTTGAGTACAGAACACCCGAAGGATCACCTGAGGTTCTGGCCTCAGCACCGTCGGAAGTGTCTTCGCCAGCCGGCAAGACCGAGGAGGAGAAGCACTGACAAGTAGGAGGGAGCCCGAGGTGCGGTGGGAGAAAACGTGCAGGCTCCGCCGTCCTCGGCCTGGTTCAACTCCGGGAAATCAGGGAGCAGAGCGAGTCGCGCATCGAATGAGGTGTTTGCATATGCCTCGTCGTAAATAGGCTCCTGGGGGCACATCTCCTCTTCGAAGACTGGTTCGAATCGATGATTGTAGACCCTGATTTCGACGCACTCCGGAGTGTCGGCGGAGCTGGTCAGGGGCAGCCAGAGCCTTGCCTCGCTTCCAGGTAATTGTTGTGGGTCGTCCCACCCGTCGACCCGAAAACGACTGAGCGCAGTGTGTTGATAGGTCTCCCCTTCCGGCAGCGTCACGCTCCCAGCTACATAGAATTCCACTTCGTCCTGGGAGGAAACCAGGATCTCTGCCACCCCCTGACCTTCGTAGGGCGTCAGAACGCCAGCAGAGCAGGCTCCCGCGGTGTACGTGTGAGCCCAGGTCCGCTCCCAGCGTACACTCACGAAAACCCGAGCATCCGCCTCGTTCTCGTCTGGCGACGTGATCCGAAAATCGATGGGCCGATACTCCTCGGGCACTTCCAACCCCTGAAGCTCGTATTCCGCAGCCGCGTCCTGAAGCTGGGGACTCACAAGCTTCAGCTCGTCACCGGGCTCGATCGACGAGGTGATCGTCACGGCAACAAGATCGCCTCCGCATAGGTCATGATCCTCGAGTCGCTCGAAGTCGTATTCTAGCTGCTCCTGCCCGCGGTACAGGTCCGGCGGGTCCAAATGGCCATCGAGGATAAGAATGACCGGGGTATCGAGAGGAACTGTCAGGTCTTCGTTGATGGGTTGGTCGAAGAACACCCGATCATCAGAGGAGACGATTCCAAACGCGTAGCGGCAAGAACAAGCCGACGCCTCGGTCGGCCAGGCGACAAGGAGGACGAAGAGAATGACAAGGAGTGCACGAATCATTTCACCTTGGGTAAGCCGGGCTATCGCTGCCGTCGATAGGGGGATGTAGCTCTTCGCCATGGGCCTACAGCTTATCACACTCGCGGGGACTCGGCCTCCAGAAGGCCCTGGGTTGCGGCGGAGAAGGCGAAGGTCATTGGACCGCGTCCTGAGTCTGAGGTGAGTCTCGAGGCATTCCCGTCTTGCTCGAACTTCGGAAACAGAACTGGAACGCGCGGGCCGCGGGCTTTCAGTCTCAAAGGACCCGAGCGGGAACGAGATCCTGATTCAACAGCCGATGGAGTGACGGTTTTGCGATGCCCGGGAAACTGGCTGCGCGAGCGCTCTTGTCTTACAATTCCTACCGTGGTATGAATCATTCATGTCTGGGTCAGTCGCCAAGCTTTCAGTCAGCGTTCCTAGCGAACTCGCCAAGGCCGTACGGCTCCGCGTGGGTGGTCGCGGGCTTTCGGGTTTCGTCGCGCAGGCTCTCGCGCACGAGTTAGAGCGTGAACAGCTTGGTTCGTTTCTCGAAAAATTGAACGACGAACTAGGTGAGGTCTCCAAGACTTCTCTCTCGCGTGCACGAAAAGCATGGCCGAAGCGCTAGTCCTCGACTGCGAGGCCCTCAACGTTCTTGCTCGCCCAGGTGACCGCGGTGTCAACGCTGAGCGTGCACGCGCCGTACTGGCCACGGCCCACGAACGCAGAGCTTTGGTGCGTGTGCCTGCGCCTGTGCTCGCAGAGGTCTACCGTGGACCTCGCTACGGCGCCGCCATCGATCATCTTCTGAACGGCAAGGGCCTTCTCGTAGTGCCGCTCACTCAAGAGATCGCACGCGTCGCGGGGCATCTTCTCGCGAAGGCGAAACTCGGCTCCGATCACGCGGTCGACGCCTTCGTGGTGGCGACGGCTCTGGCCTTTGACACTGCTCTCATCGCAACCGGCGATCCTATCGACATGAGACGCCTCGTCGGAAATCAATCTCACGTGAAGGTCTTTTCTGTCTAATCGCTTGTACAAGCGAAAAAACCGGCGGCGAGCGAACTCACAACCGGTTTTTTCTTATCTTACTCTGTAAAGGAAAAGTCTTCGCAGGTGAGCCCAGCCAAATCGAACGTGAGAGGATCACCACAGTCGACGGCCTTCTCGCGGTTGATTCGTTCGTCCCCGCACTGAACAAGGCCGGACTCTTCATCCGTCAGCACATGTTCAGGCTGAGCCATGAGCCCCCCAGCGCCGCCGCCGGCCGCGTCAGCCAGTAGGAAAAGAGTCTCCCCTTCGCAAGCGAAGTGGAGGGCTTTTCTCTTTGAGCGGGAGAAGGGATTCGAGGCCGCCAAAGGCGTCCCGCAAGCGCGCTTGCGCGCGCAGCCACCCTCGATTCGAGGGTTAGAGTCCTTCGCGGCGGAAGTCTCCGCAAGAAGAAAAGGTCCCTCACCTTGAGTGGGGACCTTTTCTTCTTCTAGAGCGGGAGAAGGGATTCGAACCCTCGACGTCAACCTTGGCAAGGTTGCACTCT
>CAYMQT010000140.1:0-12792 GCA_964392575.1 uncultured Polyangiaceae bacterium | reverse complement strand
TAGGGAGGAGGAGTCGCAATTCATTTGCGACGACGGAGGGAGCGCTGCTCCCTCAAAAGAAAAGATCCGCGATCCTACTTTTTCTTCCGGTTGTTGCGCGCGGCTTTTCTCTGATTCTTGCGCGCGTTCTTTTCCGTTTTGCTCAGGGTCTTTCGTGCGGGCGCTGAAGGCCCCCTCGGGACGCCGCTCATGCCGGGCATTCCGGGAAAGCCTCCGGGCATTCCGGGGAAGCCTCCGGGCATTCCAGGAAAACCGCCGGGCATTCCAGGAAAACCGCCCGAAAAGGCCGACGGATCCATGCCCGGCGGCAGCTTTCCGTTCTTCATGGCGCGGCGCATGTTTCGAGCCAGGGCAAGGTTCTTGAGACCGGGTACATTTCCGAGCATGTCGAGCATACCGCCTCCACCCCCGCCAAACCCGCTCATCATTTGCTGCATGAAGAGGAACTTTTGCACCAAATCGCTGACCGCTTGTTCTTCTCGACCGGAGCCGCGGGCGATGCGCTTCACGCGGCCGGGTTCTCGCACCAAGACGTTTGGATCCGCCTTCTCGGTGCGTGTCATCGACTGAATGATGGCTTCGATGCGGCCGAGCTCGCTGTCATCGAGTTGCGATTCCGCGCCGGGGGGCATCATCTGACTCATGCCCGGAATCTTGTCGACGAGGTCCGTGAGCGACCCCATTTTCTGAATCATGCGGATCTGATTGAGAAAGTCGTCCAGGGTGAACTTACCCTGCATCATCCGCAGGGCGTCTTCTTCAGCCTGCTTCTTGTCGATGACTTCCTCGAAGTCCTGCATCAAGCCCACGACGTCGCCCATGCCGAGCACTCGACTCGCCATGCCCTCGGGTCGGAACGGTTCGAGCTTGTCCGTGGTCTCGCCCATGCCCTGAAACACCACAGGGGCGCCGGTGATCTCTCGGACATTGAGCGCGGCGCCTCCGCGCGCGTCGCCGTCAAGTTTGGTGAGGATGACTCCGGTCAACTGCAACCGGTCGTTGAAGCTGCGCGCGGTCCTGACCGAGTCTTGACCGATCATGGCATCGATCACCAAAAGTACGTTTTCAGGCTGGACCGCTGCCTGAATCGCCGAGAGCTCCTCCATCAAGGGTTCATCAATCGCGAGGCGTCCGGCGGTGTCGTAGATGACGACGTCATAGTCGTGGTTCAGGGCCTCTTGAGCCGCGGCTTTGCAGATTTCGAGGGGCGTCGCACCGGGGATGTTGAAGACCGGAACGTCGATGCTCCGTCCGAGCACCTTCAATTGCTCGACAGCGGCGGGCCTTTGCATGTCTGCCGCAACGAGCAGGGCCTTCTTTTCGTCTTTCTGAAGATAGCGAGCGAGCTTCGCCGTCGACGTCGTTTTCCCGGAGCCCTGAAGGCCGATCATCATGATGCCGGTGGGGCCCTTCTTTGCGAAGGTGATGGCCGGACGGTCGTCGGATTTCATCACACGCACGAGCTCGTCGTGGCAAATTTTGACGAACTGATCGGCGGCGGTGACCCTGAGCGTTTGTCCGCCCGCCTTTACCTTCGTGCGCACGGTCTCGCCGAGCGCCGCCTCTTCCACGCGCGCGAGAAAGGTCTTCACCACTCCCAGCTCGACGTCGGCTTCGAGCAGGGATCGCCGGACTTCCCCTAGGGCCGATTGGATGTTTTTTTCATCGAGGGAGGTGAGGCCAGCGAGGCGATTTTTTGCTTCGCGAAATCCGTTGGTGAGCGCGTCAAACACGGCCGAGCACTAGCATCGCAGAAAGGCCCCGAAAAGCCCTCGCACACCAAGGGCAAAGGGACCGGCACTTGAGCGCACGTCTGAAAACCTGCTGCGCTTTTACTCAGTTGTTCTGGAGTCAGCCAGGGAAAGAACCCGAGTGTAGACATCCCTTTTACTGACCTTCTCTCCGCGGCGAGCCAGTTCCTTGGACACCTGGGAGGAAACATCTTTGACCGAATCTCCCAGATCCAGAAGTTCCTGGGCGCGCGCATCGATATCGAGACTCTCGTCCGTTTCGGCGACGGGCTTCACACCCTTGTCCACGACGAGAGTGAACTCCCCGAGCCAGGACTCACGGAAGCCTTCTTTCGTCATTTCAGCCAGCGGCAAAACGAGAGTCTCTTCAAATTTCTTCGTGAGCTCTCGGCACACGGCGACGGTGCGCTCCTGACCGCAGGCTTCCGAAAGGTCACGGAGGGTTTCGGTCATCCGATGAGGTGACTCAAAAAGCACCGTCGG
Organism: uncultured Polyangiaceae bacterium; assembly: GCA_964392575.1. Lineage (GTDB taxonomy): Bacteria > Myxococcota_A > Polyangia > Polyangiales > Polyangiaceae > NIC37A-2. The sequence goes on along the minus strand of CAYMQT010000140.1, from coordinate 10,558 downwards.
GAAAGGAGAGGCAGAAATGGTGGCAAGGGCGCGCGTCCGCTTCGTCCCTTTGCGGGGTAAGAATCCAAGAAAGGTGAAGGCCCCTTCGACAAGACCGCTGAGCGCGACGGCCGTCGTGACGGCGCTCGCTCCCGGAAGACAGGTGATGGGCGCTCCGACTTCGCGCGCTGCCTGTACGAGTGCCGCGCCGGGATCGCTCACGCTGGGCATCCCGGCGTCCGTCACCAGAGCGATACTCTCTCCAGCCGTCAGAATTTCCGTCGCCGTCAGGATGGCGCGTGCGGGCGAGTGAGCGTGCAAAGAGAGAAGCTTTTTTCCTTCGATGCCCAAATGAGTGAGCAGAGTTTTGGTGCGCCGCGTGTCTTCCGCGTAAATGCGGTCCGCGGCTTTCAGACACTCGATGGCTCTGAGGGTGATGTCCCCCAGATTGCCGATGGGAGTGGCGACGAGAAAAAGCCCTTTCATTTTCCGGAGCGTGTCACGTTCTCCCCCTCCGGGACAACTGGCCTATCCTTGTCTGGTGCCGGAGGATGGATCGACGTGCTAAAAGGGCTGAGGGCTATGCCGACGATGAAAGCTGCTCTCGTGACTCGCTATGGCTCTGCCGATGAGGTTCGCCTCGGCGAAATCGAGGCGCCGGTTCCGAAGCCTGACGAGATCTTGATTCGAGTCTACGCCACGACGGTCAGCGCCGCTGACTGGCGCATCCGCAGTGCTGCTGTTCCGCGCGGTTTTGGTGTTCTCATTCGCTTGCTCTACGGCTTGCGCGGTCCGCGGCGTCCTGTGCTCGGCACTGAGTTTGCGGGTGTGGTCGAATCAGTCGGCGCGGGCGTCGGTCGTTTTCGCCCTGGTGATGAGGTCTTCGCATGCACTGGCCTCGAGATGGGCGCGCACGCCGAGTTCGTGGTGATGCCAGAGGACGGCAAGGTGCTGCGCATCCCGACCGGCTTGAGTATGGGCGAAGCTTCGGCGATCTGCTTTGGGGGGCTGACAGCGCTCTATTTTCTTCGCGACAAGGCCAAAGTGAAGGCGGGTGAGAACGTGTTGATCGTTGGGGCGGCTGGCAGTGTGGGTACGGCGGCGGTGGAGCTGGCCAAGCACTTCGGAGCCGAGGTGACCGGCGTTTGTAGCGCGAGCAACCTGGAGTTCGTGCGTGATCTCGGAGCAGATCATGTGATCGACTACAGTACCTCTGACTTCACCCAGAACGGCCAACGCTATGACGTCATCATGGACTGTGTCGGTACGGCGCCGTTCGCGCAGAGCAAAGGCTCGTTGGCACCTGGGGGGCGGCTGCTCTTGGTCGTTGCGACCTTGGGGCAGACATTGGCCGCGCTCGTGCAGAGTCGTGGTGGTGTGCAAGTCATCGCGGGCGGAGGGCCAGAAAGCGTGGAGGATATGGCGACGCTGGCGGAGCTTTGTTCTCGAGGTGTGTATCGTCCACGCATCGGCGCGACCTTCCCCTTCGAGCAAATCGCCCAAGCTCACGCTCTCGTAGAAAGCCAGCACAAGCGCGGTAACGCGGTGGTTACGCTTCAGGCTTCAGCCTGAAGCGCTTGTCACTAGCGCCGCCGTCGTCGCCGGACGAGCTATCACCGCAGCCGGCCACAAGGAAAAAGGCAAAAGCGCTCAAAGCGCTCAAAGTGAAAAGAGGACGAAGAGTAAGTTTCATTGTCCTGAGTCTGCAAACACAGCTCCCACGAGGCAACTATAAATTTCCTCACCTACATCTGCGCACCTCGGTCCGGTGCTGACCCATCGCCGAAAAGCGGTCGTGATCGAAAGGAAAAATTGCCCTGCGTGATCTTCAGAATCGAATCTGTCACTACTCCTCAAACACTTCCTCCACTGATTGCACCGTCAGGATCCGCTTCGCCCACAGACTTAGCTCAGCCTCGCTGGCTTCTTCCAAACGTTGCCGCATCCTGACGGGCGTGTTCGTCGAGCAAACCTCGGAGACGGAACGCACGTCTACCACGTCGCCGATCTGACTCCACTCGTCGAACCTGGCTCAGCTGCCGCAGAAGCGCTTGAGCGCTCGGCTCGGCGACGACAGACGGCGAAGATTCTCAACTACGTCGGCGGGGGGATCATGCTGAGCGGAGCCAGCCTCATTGGACTGGCGGGGGTGGCGGCCGCTGATGAACGCGTCCTCGTTCCCTGCGCTGATCGCCTCGACCCGCCCGACGACAGTACTCCTGTCGATGGTAGGGCGGAGAGCGAATAGAACTCGCATCATTTGGTGCCAAGCGCGGAGCCGTCAGCTAGGACGACGACCGCCGCAGCGGGGCGCGCAGCAGGTTTTCGGACATGCTCGGGACATGCTCAGCCCGGGGCGGAATTTGTGGGATTCTGGGATTTTAGCCAGGGGTTTGTATTTTTCCATTGATTCTAGCTAGTTAGGAATATCCTACGATTTCGTTATTGAGTTTCATTTTCAATATCAATTCTTGGTGCTAGCACCACGCCCATCCCTGGACAGGGACCCTATGTAGGCAAGTTTGCCAGCGCGCCTTGATGTGAAGGTTGAGCAGGCGCCGGCCGGGTCTCTCGCAAAGAATCTTCAGAACGCAATTGAAGGAAGATGAAAATGAAAATCACGAATAGAAGCTTTCTCGGAATGATGGGAGCAATGGCTCTCGCAGCTGGATCAACGGCCGCATGCAAAGGCGACGACCCCAACGACGATGATGTCGTGGGCGACGGAGATGGCGACGGAGATGGCGACGGCGACGGAGATGGCGATGGCGACGGCGACGGAGATGGCGACGGCGACGGTGACGGCGATGGCGACATGCCGGAAGGCGGAGCCGGCATCGAGCCGGAAGCCATTCGCGTGATCGACAGAGCCGTCAACCCCTACGGCGCTACCTTCTCGGGAGACGGCTACCTGTACGTTTCTGGAGCTTTCGACACGAGTGAAGTGAACGAGGCACAGACCGCTGGCAAGCTCAATCTTGCCGTTTGGCGCTTCACAGAGGACAACCTGCTCGACACCAGCTTTGGCACGGGCGGGGTGGCCATCAGCGAGATCGCCAACCCCGGCACCTCCTATGACATCTTGGAGCTTGCTGACGGCAGCTTCGTCGTGCACATGAGCGGCGGCGCTTTTGGTGTAGCCCTGACCAAACTCGACGTGAGCGATCCGGCAGCTCCGACGTTCAGCGCTCCAAAGACCATCGAATTTGGTTGGACGGCGGCTGATCTGACCGCGTTGAACACCCTGTGCCAGGATGCCGCGACTGCTACTGCCGCCGCCAACGAAGCTTGCGCAATCGCGGCTGCGGACGATGGCCCTTGTGACGAAGTCGGAGCGGGAGGGGCAAGCCCCGATCCCGAAGCCTGCGAAGCAGCAGAAGAACTCTGCGCTACTCTGGACAGCGCTGGTGACGCCTGCAAAGCAGCATGGCCAGCGGCCACGGAGCCGCTGTTCGCGCAGCGTCCCGGCCTTGGAGCTTCCTGGGGCATTGCTCTCGACGGCAGCGGATCGAACGAGAAGATCGTCGTGTTCGGTGATGCTCCCGCTCCCAAGAGCGCGGCTCCACAGCGCACGGACACGGATCGCTACATCACCCGTGTTCTGGCCTCGAACTTCAACTTCGATGCTAGCTTCAACGGGGGATCGCCGCAGAGCGTCGACATCAACGGCGCGGGCCTGAACAACGGCTCTCGTCGCGGGTCGGTGGAAGAAGACGGCTCCATCCTCTCGGCGGGCTACAACCCTTGGGACACCGACAATAACCACGTGCATGTGATTCGCCTTTTGCCGACCGGAGCGCTCGACATGGACTTCGGGTTCAGTGACAACGCCGCCTACCCTTGGACGGGTGGTTACACTCACTTCAATCCCTTCAGGGGCGTGGGCGGCTTCGCGGAAGCTTACGGCGCCATTCCTGTGGGTGACGGTAAGTACGTGACCACGGGCTACGGCGTGTCGCATTTCGAGGTCAGCACCGTCGAAAATGATCTAGTGACCTTCCGCATCACCGCCGAAGGCCTGGACGACACCTGGGGCGGCAACGCAGCGGGTGACGCCAAGTTCGGAACGTTTGGCGTTCAGAGTGAAGGTGATCTCGGCGCTGGCATCGGCACCCGCCCCTATCGCGAAAACGGACGAGATCTCGTCCGGCTTGCCGATGGGCGCATCGTAGAGGTGGGTTGTTACGACGATTTCGCTGCGGCCTTCATCTTCACCGAGGATGGAAAGCTCGATGAACGTGTCGGTGGTGGTACGGGACGCATCCAGTACACGCACCCCTTCCCGTTCTTCAAGGTGGCCGTCTCCCCGGACGGCACCCGTGTCGTCGCTACGGCATCGAGCCGCGCCAAGGTCCCCACGGGCCTAGCACCTGTCTATGCTCGCGCCTTCCTCGTCACCCTCGCGGTCGACGCGGAGTAATTCAAAGACTAGAGAGGCCGGGAAGAACGTCAGTCCTCCGACGCTTCTTCCCGGCTCTTTCTGTCTCTCGGTCTCCCTCTCTAGTCTCCCTTTTTTCGTAACTTTGCCACACACGTAAACAAGATGAGTTTTCCTCGACTTCACTTCTCACGCTTCTCACCCAGGCGTCTCGTGCTCCTCGGCCTGTGCGCTTTGTCACCCTTTGTGGCTTGCAGCACGCAGGATCCACGGCCGGGACTCGGCAAAAATGACAAGACGAACCCAGGTTCGGGCAGCGGAGGAGGATGGGGGACGACGGGCACGGGTGGCAGCATCAATTTCGGAGAAGGTGGCGCAGGGGGTATGGACGGTGGTGAGGGACCCATCGTCATGAACCGAGAGTGCGGTGATGCACCCGTCTCGACAGAATCTTTTTCCAAGAAGCGGCTGCTCGAAAGCGCTGGCTCCTGTTCGGCGTATCACGTCTGTCTGTTCTCGAACGCAATCACCGAGCTCGGGAGGCGAGTCACTGACTACACCGTAGAGCCCAGCGAAGAGAGCCTGGCGGGGGCGCGTGGCGCCTGGACTCAGGCCATGGACGCTTGGTCGCTTGCGGTTCCGGATCAGTATGGTCCCGTGGCCAGCTCGGCTGCGGACAGTTATCACGGTCGTGGTATCGGCGCCTTCATTCACGCCTGGCCGGCGGTCAATCGCTGTGAGATAGAAAAGCAAGTGGCGACCCGCGCCTATGAAGAACAGGGTTTTCAGCGCATTTTGCCCGGCGCCCGCGGACTATCGGCGCTAGAATATTTACTCTTTTACGAGGGCAATGACACCGTCTGTGCTTCGAACTCGAGCACGGCCAAGGCTTGGGCAGGGCTGAGCGCTAGCGACATCGCGGAGGCCAAGCGCGACTACGCACAGGCTGTGATCGTAGACGTCTACCTCAAGACCGAAGAACTGGTGAACGTTTGGGCCTCGGGCGGAGAAAATTTCGGCGCCACGCTCCAAAGTGGCAGCGGCTATGGATCGGAACAAGAGGCGCTCAACATCGTCGCCTGGTCCTTACTTTACCCCTACGAGATGGTGCGCGATCTCAAGGTGGGTCCGCTTGCCAGTATTGGCACGGCGCTCTTCAACCCGGAGACCCCCTATGCCCTGGTCGATCTGCAAAACATTCTCAAAAATCTGCGCGCCTTCCGCGCCCTCTTCCAGGGTTGCGGAAAAGACGGCGAGGGCATCGGCTTCGACGACTGGCTTGTAGCAGCCAATGCCAGTGAACTCAGCCAGGACATCCTGCAAGCAATAGATGTCATCGAAGCTCACGCAGCAGCCCTCCCTCCGCTCCATCAAGCCTCTTCTCAGCAGATGGCGGACTTCTATGCTGATCTCAAGGTGCTCTCCGATCTGCTCAAGGAAGAGTTCTTCGGTTCGGGCAGTGTCCTCAACCTGAAGCTCCCCGCCAGCGCAGCCAGTGATACGGACTGAATCTCGATCTCAGTTCTCCTGGCTGAGTCCAGGCACCTCGCTCCAGGCCTCACTCGCGGCGAGGTGGCAGCACTTTGAACGAGCGGCCCTTTCGCCCGTCGACATCTCCTTTCTCGTGCTGTTTCGAGTGGCGCTTGGGCTTCTGCTCGCGATCTCGATGGAGCGCTTCCTTGCCTACGGGTGGATCGACGATTTGCTCTTGGCTCCGTCCTTTCGCTTCAAATATTATGGCTTTCACTGGGTCGAGCCGCTGCCGCGTGAGCAAATGTTCCTCTTGTTTCGCGTGCTCGTGGGGCTCGGCCTCATGGTGGCGGTGGGGTTTTGCTTCCGCATTTGCGCGCTCCTTCTGGCGCTCGGTCTGAGTTACATCCAGCTGATCGACGTCTCGACCTACCTGAACCACTACTATCTGGCGGCGCTCTTGGCCTGGCTTTTGGCGTTTGCTCCGGCTCATCGCGCAGGCTCCGTTGACGCCTGGCTTGGCCGGCTCTGGGCACAAAAACGAGGGCAAGAAGCGCCCGCCCGAGTGACCCAGGTGCAAAGCGGTTTCCTCTGGCTGTTTCGCTTTCAGATCGGGCTCGTCTACTTCTGCGCTGGGCTCGCCAAGCTGCAAACCGATTGGTTGATCTACGGACAGCCTTTGCGCATCTGGCTCGGAGCCAGCACGGATCTTCCCCTATTGGGGCCGCTCTTCACCTGGCCGGGTGTCCCGCTCCTCATCAGCTGGCTCGGATTTTTGTTCGATACGACCATCGTGTTGTGGCTCTCGTGGGCTCGCACGCGCCCTTACGCCTACGTGGTGGTGCTCTTTTTCCACACGCTCACGCGGTTGCTCTTCGACATCGGCATGTTCCCCTGGATCATGAGCGCTTGCGCTTTGATCTTCTTCCCTCCCGATGCTGCGCGTCGTCTCTTGGGCAGAGTGTCAGGGGGGTGGGCACGTCGCGCCAAAAGTACTTCAGTCGGCATTGCGATGGCTGAACCTGCGAAGGAAGGCTCTATGCGATCTCTTCCTCTCGGACTGCGGGGAGCGCGCGTCGCTCTGGCTCTCGGTTTGATCTACGTCACCTTTCAGGCAGCGATGCCTTTTCGCTACCTCGCTTATGGCGACAACGTGCTCTGGCATGAGCAAGGGATGCGATTTTCTTGGCGCGTCATGGTGCGCGCCAAGGGAGGCGGAGTCTCCTTCCTGGTGAAGACGCCAGAGCGGGAGATCTTCGTCGATCCCCGACAATACTTGACCGCCTTTCAAGAAAACGAAATGGCCGGGCAGCCCGATCTCATCTTACAAATGGCGCACTACATCGGAAAAAAGTACGAAGCTCGCACCCAAGGCCCAGTGAAAGTATACGCCACCGCCCGCATTTCATTGAACGGCCGGCGCGCTGCTCCTCTCATCGATCCTTCCGTGGATCTGATGACGGTGCGTGACGGCCTCGCTCCCGCATCCTGGATTTCACCTGCACCCATGCAAGCGCCCCCTCTCATTCGCCCTGTTCTCTGAACCGCGCCAATTCTCTGAACCAACACCCCATTTGATTCTCATGATTCTTCGTTCACGTTTCGCTGCTCACTGGCTCCTCGGGTGTCTCCTAGTCACACCTTCCTCTGTTTGGGCTCAGGCAGATCCTTCACCCGAAGCGCCCAGCGACACTTCCCCTGATGCTCCGCCTACCGAGGAGCCTTCTCCCGAACAGCCGGACACCGCTGAAGATCCCTCCACCCCTTCAGAAGCAGAGGAACGCTCCGAGGAACCAGTGATCGAGTCTTCTCCCGAGAGCGAGGAATCAGAACCAGAAGTCCCCCCTACCGAAGCGGAGGAGAGCGAGTCCGCAGAAAGCGTCGAGGAGCCTCCCGCCCCGGATGAACCTCAAGCGAGTGGAGAGCCAGCGCCAGAACAGGACGAGGAAGAAGAAGTCGTCGTGCTGGGCTCGAAGGCATCGCACGTCGCGGGTTCCGTGCACATCATCCGAGAGGATCAGCTAGAGCGCTTCGAGTACGACGACCTAGGTATGGCCCTCGTTCAGGTTCCTGGCGTCTACATCAGGCAGGAAGACGGCATGGGTCTGCGCCCCAACATCGCCATTCGTGGCGTCAACCCCGATCGCAGTAAGAAGATCACACTTTCGGAAGACGGCGTGCTCTTCGGACCCGCCCCCTACTCTGCACCCGCCGGATATTTCTTTCCGCTGCTCACGCGTATGACGCAGATCCAAGTGCTGAAAGGGCCTTCCGCGATTGCTCACGGTCCTCAAACCGTCGGCGGCGCCATCAACCTCATTTCACGCCCGATTCCGGAGAAAGCTACGGGTCAGCTCGATCTGGGTCTGGGCGACTACGGGTACACCAAAGGGCACGCCTATTTCGGCACGAGCACGGAGCAGTTTGGATTTTTGGTCGAGGGCGTACGCCTGCACAACAACGGTTTTACGGAGCTGCCCAGCGGTGCTGACACGGGCTCGACGCGCAACGAATGGATGTTCAAGGGCTCTTACCTTCTGGATCCGACAGCCAAGACGAGCAATGAGTTTCTCTTCAAGTTCGTTTACTCGGACGAGGTCTCGAACGAGACGTATCTCGGGCAGAGTGACGCGGATTTTCGCGTCGATCCCTACAACCGTTATCCGGCCAGCGCCCTCGATCAGATGAAGAATCATCGCACGGCGCTTTCCCTGACGCACCTTTTGGAATCCTCTTCGAGCCCCCTCAAGCTCAAAACGACCGTGTATCGAAACGACTACCACCGCACTTGGCGTAAGCTGAATCGTTTGGGAGGAGCTTCAGTCGCCTCTGTTCTGGCGAATCCTGATGACCCGGCGAATCAGGGTTACTACGGCGTTCTCAGCGGCGAGATCGACAGCGGTTCTCCCGCCGAATATCTGTGGATTGGTCCCAATGATCGCACCTTCGTGAGCCAAGGCTTGCAGAGCTTGCTCACGACCACTGCAAAAACAGGGCCTTTCCAGCACAGCGTGGAAGGCGGTTTGCGTCTGCACAACGACTCGATCGTTCGCAATCACACCGAGGACGCCTATTTGATGGTCGGTGGTGAGCTGATCTATGGAGGAGAGGCGACGATCACCACGGCCTATAGCCGTGCGGTCTCCTATGCTTTGGCGGCGCACGTCACGGACGCCATCACCTACCGATCTCTCACCGTGACGCCCGGTATCCGTACCGAGCTCATTTTGTCGGAGATGGAGGATTACCAAGGGGGTGAGCAGCCGGAGAACGGCTTCGTAGCGGCGTTCATGCCTGGGGCCGGGATCTATTACGAATTCCTTCCGGGATTAGGTGGTTTGGCCGGCGTCTATCGCGGCTTCAGTCCTCCACCTCCGGCCTCGGACGACAGCGTGAGCCCCGAATACAGCGTCAACTACGAGCTGGGAGCGCGTTACTCCAAAGGACGTACGCGCCTCGAAACCATCGGCTTTTACAACGACTACCAGAACATGACCGACGTCTGCACGCTGGCGAGCGGATGTCTCGATGAAGATCTCGACAGGCAGTTCGATGCCGGCCGGGCGCGCGTCTACGGACTCGAAGTCTTCGCTGCCTATGAAGCGAAGCTGCCCGCCGAATTCACGCTCCCGCTCAGCCTGGCTTACACTTATTCACAGGGGCAATTTTTGACTTCCTTCGAGTCGCAGGATCCCATCTACGGAAGCGTAGAGGAGGGCGACGAGATCCCTTATTTGCCCCCGCACCAGCTGAACGCGACGCTGGCGCTAGAGCATCGCTATGCCGGCGCCAACGCCTCCTTCAACTACGTCGCTCGTATGCGAGAAGTGGCTGGCAGTGGAGAATTGATCGATGCCTTCACCACGGATCAGCAAATGTGGCTCGACGCGGGAGTGTTCGGAAGGCCGCTGCCTTGGCTCACCATCTACGGCAACCTACGAAACCTCACCGGCGCGCAAAACCTGGTGGGAAGGCGCCCCTACGGTGCTCGCGTCAACGCGCCGCGCTGGATTCAGATCGGAGCCAAGGCCCAATTTTAGGAGCGTGCTTTTTTGCCCGCGACCGGAAGAAGGGACAGAGGCTTCTTCGATTCCGCTTCCTCTTCCTCGTTGAGATCGCGTTCGCTGCCAGGTGGTGCTTGTGCACTACGGCGGGGAGGGGGAGGTGCCTGGTTTCGTCGGGGGGGCGGAGGGGCGGGGGGCGAGCCTGCCCGACTCTGGTGAGGGGGAGACGGTCGAGGGGGAGGCGGGCGGCCCTTCTGAGAGCCGGTGTTGAGAGGAGGAGGCTGGGGGAAGCTGGAAGTGTTCTGTAGCTCCAGCTTGATGGAGGGATCGCCCCTTTGCAGATGGGGTGCAGGTGCGACGAAAAGGGAGGGATCTGCCGTGAGGTCGCGAACGATTTCCAGTTCCGGCACAGGAGGTGCTTCAGGCTCCTCGCGGTGAAGTGGCGCGGCGCCATCGCCGATGGGTGGGATGTGAGGGTCGAAGTCCGCAAAGCTGGTCGGAGCTGCGAGCACCGGCTGAAGCCCGGTCCCAGGGTTCATCGGCAAGGAAACGTTGGTCTCGAAGCCCTCCGGGTGCGGGAGATCCTTGGCCAGGGTGGGCTCGGCCCGCGCTGGCGCGAGCATCGGAGGGAGCCCAGGAATCGCATCTTTGGGCTTGTCGAGGACAGGGTAGGGATGTGTCCAGGGAGTGGGAGCCGCATCGCACTGCCGCGAATGAGTGCTCCCAC
>CAYMQT010000139.1:0-12854 GCA_964392575.1 uncultured Polyangiaceae bacterium | reverse complement strand
GCCCCCGCCCCTTCCGCGCTCCCTTCGTACCCCTCGTGCCCATCCTTGGCATCTTGGTGTGCGTATTTTTGATGTCGCGCTTGCCCGTCGAGGCGTGGGAGCGTCTGGGCATCTGGCTCGCCATCGGCCTCGCGATTTATTTCCTCTACGGCAGACACCACAGCGTCGCGCGCAAAAGTGCGCGTAAGAGCTGAATGAGCAACAACGAAGCAATTATGGTACCGTTCGGCCATGGCTGCTGACTCTGCCCAACGCCGTGCAACCTACCAGGACGTGCTCGACGCACCTTTGCACCTCGTGGCAGAGGTTCTCGATGGAGAACTCTACACCCATCCGCGTCCGGCGGTTACCCGCCAAATGGATCGAGTGTACGGACGCCTGTGCGGGCGACATCGCGTGTGTTACGCGTCACCAGGGTCATCTGGCGCTCCAACGCTGTTGCGGCAAGAAGACCATCCACTGTGGGGATCGGATCGGGAACATTCATCAAACCCCAGCGATCCGCGGTAGCCGCATCGACTGGAATCACCCGCGCGGCAAACTGATCCACCAGACCCGTCAGCCATTGCTCAATGGCGATGGCTGACGCGGCATCGCGACGCCGTATCAACTCAACGCCGCGCCGCAACTCTCCCAGCACAAGCACTGAGGTAAACACAGCCTCGTCATCCACTGAGTCGAACCACGCCCGCACTGAGCAATGAGCGCGTGGCCCTTTCCGCAGTTCCGACAGCACGTTGGTGTCGAGAAGGTATTTCACAGGAGAGGCTCGCGAGGCAAATCGCGCGAAGCGACAAAATCTTCATCTTCGCCCAGCGTTGGCATCTCCAAGAGAAACTGTTTGAAGCTTTGTCTTTGGAGTTCTGCTGCGAGTGCCTCTTGCAAAATAGCTCGATGTTCCGCCTCCGCCGAACGGCCCAAACGGCTAGCCCTCCGCTTGAGAGCAAGTACCAACTCGTCATTGAGCTGCCGAACAATCAACTGCGCCATGATGCTATCAATGATAGCATCATTCGAGAAATATGCAATAAACTCGCATTATTATTTCTGGACCGAGGTTGATTTAGGTTGCCAGCACGTAATCAGAACCGAACCTGGGTCGGGTTGCTTCCTACTCCACTACGTCGGAAACGCCGCGCGTAGAAGTCGATCGATGAGGGAATTTTTGAAGGCTCTGAGTTCTTCAACGGAGTAGCCGGAGGGCATGACGAGATTGTCCGCTAGGTGCCAGTCGCGCAGAAGATAGGCAAGGACTGCGGGGGTGCATCCTCCGTCTTTGTGATTCGCCTCCTTCAGGAAATCTTCCACGCGCAACCCGCGCCGTTCGATTTCCATGACATCTATCAAGTCCCGTACTTCTTGACGACTCACGAGTGTCGTCAGCTTGTTGGAGAAGATTTCCTCGACGGGATCGATAACGATCCCGTCGATCTCACTCTTTTGATGGAGCTGTGGGCCAATGTCCCGCACTAGATCCACAACGAGATCATCCGAACCCTTGATGATGACCACTCGACGAAAACCAGGAGCATCCTGTCGAATGGTCCATTCGGCGCCCATGGCATCGACGATGTTGGGCAGGACGATGCGTGCCCGTTCGAATGCATCCGACGAGACCGTAAAGAGATCGAGATCCGTCGTTTCGCGGTGGCGCAAATGAAATCCTACGAGGGCTCCACCTCCAGAAAGGAAAAACTCTCGCTCTGAAGCAAAGAAGACTTCAAGGACTTCATCTTGCAGAGGCGTGAGCCGTCCATGTTTCATTGGAAAAGCCCGAACTCGCGCCAGCTGCTTATCAGGTATTCCCAAAATCGCTGCCTCTGCCCGAGATGGCGCGTAAGCGCGGGCAGGTCGCGTTCGACTTCGTGTGGGGTAACGAATTGCCAAACGTCCGTATCGCGTGCTTCGCGGAGCATCTTCCCCATCAAGCGCAGACGCTCGGTATGATCTTGTCCTGAAAGGGCCACACGCAGCTCCGCGATCGACGTGTCCTCGTCCCACAAGAAGTAGGGGCGTCGATCAGTTTGAGAGAAATCAACGGTCAACGGTCGCACGCTAAGATATTACCCTACCCCAAAGCTTCGGCAACCTCCTGCGTCTGCCTCACTCAGTGCCCCGCAGGCCGGGGAGTCGCGCCGCTCTCGCCTTCCTTGACGTGGAAGGGCGCAATGGCCGCTGCGATCACCGAAGGGATAGAAGCGATGAGCACGAAGACAAAGAAATGCTGGTATCCGATCGACTCCTGAATGGCGCCGCTCATCATCGAGGGGATCATGAGCCCCAAGCCCATGAGCGAGGTGGCAAAGGCGTAGTGCGCCGTGCGGTATTTACCCGGTGCAATCTGCTGCATCATGTACAGCATGTGGGCTACCGAACCGAAGCCGTAGCCAAATTTCTCGATGGTGACCATCGTGGTGATCATGCTGTGACTCGGTTGATCGGCATAAGCCAGCACGATGTAACAGACGTGCGGGATGTTCATGGCCAGGGCCAAGATCAGAATGCTCTTCTTGAGCGTCAGTTTGGCGGCAAAGAGACCGCCCAGGAGCGCCCCGGCCATGAAACCAAGCGTGCCAAAACTCCCGTAGATGTTCCCGAGCGCCTGGTTCGTGAGTGCGAGACCGCCTTTGTCTACCGGGTCGAGCAAAAACAACGGACCAATTTTTTCGATGAAACCCTCTCCGCTTCGATAGAGCAGGATAAAGGCGACACCGAGCCAGATCCCCGGCTTCTGAAAGAAGGTCTTGAGCGTATCGCCAAACGTGAGCAGCACGTCAGCGACGTTCTTGGGAGCCTCCGCCGTGCGTACGTCCTGGGGCAACACCTTGGCATGCCAGAGCCCTAAAAGAGCCATGAGCCCGCCCAAAATCAACATGGCGATCATCCAAGCGTATTGCCACGCTGCGACCTCAGCCTCCGGCGTACCGCTCGGCCCGCCCAGTTTCTGCTCGAACAAATAGCCGGTGAAGGTCACCAAGAGGCCGGAGGCGACGATGCGTCCCCCGTTCCAACAAATGCCTTGTACCCCTACCCAAATCGACTGTTCCTTGGCCGTGGTTACCGAGATGTAAACGCCATCGGCCGCGATGTCTTGCGTCGAGGAGAGGAAACCCGTCACCCAGAAAAACCCGAGCGTGGCCGCCATGAAGCTGGGAAGTCCGAGCGAGAAAGCCACGCCGGCCAAGCTGAAGGCCATGAGGAACTCCGTGGCCAGCACCCAGTGCCGCTTGGTCTTGAACATCTCCGTGATGGGAGCCCAAAGCGGTTTGATCGACCAAGGCAGGTAGAGCGAGCCCGTGTAGATGGCGATGTCCGTATTCGACACACCCAAATTCTTGTACATGAGAGCCGCGACCACGCTCACCGTGATCATGGGCAAGCCCTCGGCAAAGTAGAGCGTCGGGACCCAAAAGCCCGGAGGCTTTCGATCCTTGGGGATAGTCGTCAAGGGCTCGCTCTCACCTGTCACTGAGCTTTCACTTTTCACTGTGCTCTCCGTCTCCGCCGTCATGGGGCGTGCATCTTACAGATGCGTTTCCCGGCGTCGAGGGCTGAGACGAAAGGCTGAATCGAGGGGCTGAGTCCGAAATGCCTCATCTATCGGGAAAAGCCCCCGCGCTTTCAAAAAACCCTTGGATTCGTGGATAGCGCTTCAGTAAAACCATCTCTCTATCCCCCTCGAAGGGCCCCTTTGACTGATCTTGCAGGGGCCCTTCTTGCTGATAGGGTTGGCCCCTGATTGCGTGAGCGCCCAGGACCCAGCCCTGGCTAACCCCCCCAACGCAACACCACCATGTCTGACAAGCTCTCCGCCGATCTTGCTTCCCTGAGGATCGATCGCTCGGCCCCTCCTGCGTCTTCAGGACGGCTCAAAATTTTTGCTTGGCTAGGGATCGCTGGGGCTGCAGTGGCAGCCTACGTGGCGCTCGCTCCCCTGGTCGAAGCCAAACTGTTCAAGACGGCCGTAGGCGAGACCGAAGTCCTCCTCATTTCACCCGCACAAGCCAGCGTCGAGCTGACCGCGGCCGGATACGTGCAAGCGGATCTGGTTTCACGTGTGGCGCCGAAGGTGCCCGGTCGAGTGCTCAAGGTACACGTGAAACAGGGCGAGATCGTCGAAGCCGGACAGATCCTCTTGGAGCTAGATCCGGCAGACGACCAAGCCGGCGTGCGCGCAGCGCAGAGCGACGCCAGCGCCTCCTTGGCACAGGTGCAGAGCGCCAAGGCGAGAGCGGAGGTATCGAAAGCGGAGCTGGCTGATGCGAAGCAAAAAGCCCGACGCGAGCGTAACCTCGTCGATCAAGGAGTCGCCCCGGTGGCGAACGCGGAGGATCTAGAGGCGCGCGTGGCTTCTCTTGAGCAAGCGGTCGCGGCGTCAGAAGCCGAGTCCAGCGCAGCGGAGGCCAGCGCGCGCGCGTTCGGCGCGCGCGTCAACGTTTTGACGACGAACCTGCAAAACCTCTCGCTCACAGCTCCCATCGCGGGGACGGTGATCAACAAACCTCCGCAGATAGGTGAGTACGTGGGTCCACAGCCTCCGGGAGTCACCGTAGACATGGGAGGGATCCGCATCGCCGATCTCACGCGGCTCGTGGTGGAAACGGACGTCGCCGAAGCACGGCTCAGCGTCGTCAAACCCAACGCGCCGGTCGAGATCGTGCTCGACGCCTATCCGTCGAAACGATACCGCGGGACGGTTCAGCAGATCACACCGGAAGTGGATCGCGCCAAGGCTACGGTGAAGGTCAAAGTCATGTTCACCGATGACACTTCTGAAGTGCTGCCCGACATGTCGGCGCGGGTGAGCTTTCTCACCAAGGCGCTCGAAGAAGAAGCCCTGAAGGAACCGCCCAAGATCATCGTCCCCTCCCCCGCTCTGACGGAGCGCGCGGGTGGTAAGGTGGTCTTCGTGATCGACGGCGGCAAGGTGCGCATGGTGCCGGTGCAGCTGGGAGCCCCCTTTGGCGACGGTTTCGAGCTGACCCAAGGTCCCACCCCAGGAACGAAGTTGGTGGCCAATCCTCCTTCGACGTTGAGTGACGGCCAACCGGTCAAAATGCAGGAATAAGAGTGGAGCCCAAACCCGTGGAAGAACAAAATCAGCAAGAAGCACCTCCGCAAGAAGAGTCCGCACAAGCGCCTGTAAAGGAGAAGCTCTTCGCCAAACCCTCTGACGGGAAACCCGTGATCGAGCTGCGGAAGGTCAGAAAGACCTATTACCGGGGTAAGGAACCGGTCGAAGTGCTCAAGGATCTCGAACTCGATATTCCCCAGGGCTCGTTCGAAGCGCTCATGGGCCCTTCCGGCTCTGGAAAGAGCACCCTGCTCAATTTGATCGCGGGGCTCGATCGCGCCACCTCCGGTGCCGTCGTCGTGGCCGGCTCAGATCTCAGTCAGATGGGCGAAAGCGCGCGCACCAAGTGGCGCTCGCAAAACATCGGTTTCATCTTCCAGACCTTCAACATGATGCCGGTGCTGACAGCACTGGAAAATGTGGAGCTGCCCCTGCTCTTGACCAAACTTTCTTCTGCCGAGCGCAAACAGCGAGCGCAGACTGCCCTCAAGATCGTCGGCCTGGAAGATCGCATGACCCACTATCCGCGCGAGCTCTCGGGCGGGCAGGAGCAGCGCGTCACCATCGCGCGCGCCATCGTCACCGATCCACCCATCCTGGTGGCGGACGAACCCACCGGTGATCTGGATCGCGAAAGCGCCGAGGAGATCCTGAACCTCCTGGTGAAGCTGAATCAGGAGTTCAAAAAGACCATCATCATGGTCACCCATGATCCAGAAGCCGCCGAGCGAGCCAGCATCGTGCGCCGGCTCAACAAGGGCGTTCTGGTATGAGAGCCGTCTCCTTGGGAGTGCGGAACGTGCTGCGCAATCGTTTCCGTACCGCGCTGACCATCCTGGGCGTAGCGGTGGCCATTCTGGCCTTCGTGCTGCTGCGTACCGTGCTTTCCGCGTGGACGGTGGCGGCCGATCACGCGGCGCAGGATCGCATCGTCACGCGACACAAGGTCAGCTTCATCATGACCTTGCCGATCAAATACGTCAGCGACGTGAAGGCGGTGCCGGGGATCAAGAGCGTGTCTTATATGTCGTGGTTCGGAGGCAAGGATCCCAACCACGAGCAGGAGTTCTTCGGTTCGATGGCGGTGGACGCCAAAACTGCCTTCGAGGTCTACGACGAAGTCATCATTCCCCCGGAGCAGACGGAAGCCTGGCTTCAAGACCGTCGCGGCATCGTCATCGGGGACGTCATCGCCAAGAAGCTGGGCTACAAAGTAGGCGACAAACTCACGCTGCGCGGCACGATTTATCCCGGAGACTGGCAGTTCATCGTTTCTGGAATTTACACGACCAAGAGCAAGGCCATCGATCGGACGAGCATGTGGTTCCACTACGAATACCTGAACGAGTGGGCCCGTGAAAACATGCCAGAGGGGGCCGATCAGGTGGGCTGGCTCATGAGCCGCATCGACAAAGGTCATCGTCCCGTCGACGTCGCTCAGCGCATCGACCGCATCTTCGAGGATCGTGACGTGCAGACGCTGACCCAGGATGAGCGCTCGTTCAACACCTCATTTTTGGGGATGATCAGCGCCGTTCTCAAAGCCCTCGATATCGTGTCGATCGTGATCCTGGTCATCATGATGCTGATCCTGGGCAACACCATCGCCATGGGCGTGCGTGAGCGCACTCATGAGTACGGCATGCTGCGCGCCATCGGTTTTCTGCCCAAGCATCTGGTGATGTTCGTGATCGGTGAGGCCGCCACCGTCGGATTTTTGGGTGGAGCGTTCGGGCTGCTCATTTCCTTCCCGATCGTCGAACAGGGGTTGGGACGTTTCTTGGAAGAGAACATGGGATCGTTTTTCCCCTACTTCCGCATCGACTCGATGACTCCGCCGCTGGCCCTCGGGCTTGCAGTGCTGCTCGGAGTCTGCGCTTCGTTGGTTCCCGCCTATCGAGCCTCTCAGCTCGATGTGGCGTCTTCTCTCAGAAAGATAGGCTAGTCGTATGTTCATTCCGCTCAGCTACAACGTGCGTAGCCTGCTCGTGCGCAAGACGACGAGCCTCGCCACCGCCTTTGGCATCGCTTTGGTGGTTTTCGTACTGGCTTCCAGTCTGATGCTCTCTCGCGGGATTACCCAGACGCTGGTCAGTAGCGGCAAGCATGATCGCGCGATCATCCTGCGCAAGGGCAGTGAATCAGAGCTGGCGAGTGCCCTGACCACGGCCCAAGCTGGCATCATCCTGGCGGCCCCCGGCGTGAAGAAAGAGGGCACGACCCCGCTCGGAGCCGGCGAGGTGGTCGTGGTGATCACCGCCGACAAACTCGGTATGGAAGGTCAGATCTCCAACATTCAGGTGCGCGGCGTACAGCCGTCGAGCTACGTGCTGCGCAATGAGCTAAAAATCATCGAAGGGCGTCCGCCTGCGCCGGGTACGGATGAAGCCATCGTTGGCAAAAGCATCAGAGGACGTTTTCGCGGCATGGATCTCGGCCAAACCGTCGAGCTGAAGAAGAATCGCTCGGTGACCGTGGTCGGAATCTTCGAGTCCGAGGGCAGCGCTTTTGAGTCAGAGATTTGGGCCGACCTCGATACCCTGCGGGCCACTTTTGGCAGGGAGGGTTCGTTCTCCTCGATGCTCGTCCAGCTCGAATCGGCGGCAAAGTACGACGTCTTCGCGGCCACGGTCGAGCACGACAAGCAGCTCGGGCTCGAAGTTTTCCGCGAGGACGCCTATTATGAGAAGATGTCCGAAGGGACGAGCATTTTCATCACCGCCATCGGCGTCCTGGTGACGGTGTTCTTCTCGCTGGGAGCCATGATCGGAGCAACCATCACCATGTACGCGGCCGTCAGCCAGCGTAGCCGTGAAATCGGCACCTTACAGGCTCTGGGCTTTTCTCGCCTCGCGGTGCTCACATCGTTCATGGTGGAGGCGGTGGTGCTCGCCCTGGGTGGGGCGGCCCTTGGCGCCTTGGCCAGCATGCTCATGTCCACCGTGAGTTTTTCCATGATGAACTTCGCCACCTGGCAGGAGATCACCTTCTCCTTCCAGCCTTCGTTGGAGATCGTCCTGGGTTCGATGGTGGCCGGAGCCTTCATGGGCCTCGTAGGCGGCTTCTTCCCCGCCCTCCGGGCCGCGCGCACACCTCCCATTCAAGCGATGAGAGGCGCGTAGCCACGCCCCTTGCACGGCGAGCGCCCCACGGCAAAGATGGCTCCTCGTGAACGACGGGGCCAAAGCGGGAAAATCCCTGCCTATGACAATCAGGATCCTCATCGCCATGGGCCTGGGCGTGATCGCCGGCTCAGCGTTTGGGGAGCTGTCGTCTTCCATCGGTGGACTGGGGAGCCTCGTGATTCAGTCGATCAAGGCGGTCGCCACGCCCCTGGTCTTTCTGATCGTCGCGCGCGCCATCGCCACCACCAATGTACGCGGCGGCGCTTTCCTGCGCGTCGCCGGGGTCGCCATCCTCAATGTCTCGATCGCGACCGGCATCGGTTTGCTCCTGTCGAACCTGGTAAAACCGGGAGTCCGGCTCGGCTCGCTCCACGGCGAGATGACCACGACGTACCAAGATCGGCGCTTCGATTGGTTCGAGACGATCCAATCGTTCGTGCCGCCAAACATCATCACGCCCTTCGCTGAAAACTCGATCTTCCCTGTCGTCGTGTTGGCCCTCCTGTTCGGCTTCGCCTTGCGTGTTGCTTCCCGAGAGGACACGGAAGAAAGCGAAGTAGCCAAAACCATCCAGAAGCTCATCTCTGGGTTGTATCGCTTGACGGAGATCATTCTGGGCTGGGTACTCGTCTTGATCCCCTTTGCCGTGTTCGCCGTGGTGGCGAAAACCGTCGCGGAGCACGGGTTTTCGCCCCTCCGAGGGCTCTTGCTCTACGTGGCCATCGGCCTGATTGGTCTCGCCCTCCACGTGCTTCTCACCTATCAGCTCTGGATCGTCCTGTACGCGAAGATCCCTCTGCGGCGCTTCTGGAAAGAAGCCAAAGAACCCGTGGCCGTGGCCTTCGGCTCGAACTCTTCGCTGGCCACCCTCCCGGTGACGCTGCGCGCTCTCGACAAGCTCGGGGTCTCTCGCTCCTCTTCGGCGGTCGGGGCTTGCGTGGCCACCAACCTGAACAACGACGGCATCGTCCTTTACGAGGGCATGGCCGCGCTTTTGGTGGCGCAAGCCGCCGGCATCCATCTGCCCCTCTCTCAGCAAATCCTCGTGGCTCTCTTCTGCATCATCGCGGCGATGGGTGTCGCCGGAGTGCCCGAGGCCGGCTTCATCTCGCTGGCTCTGGTGCTGAACGCCGTGGGTCTCCCCTTGGAGCTGCTCCCCCTCTTGCTCACCGTCGACTGGGTGATCGCGCGGGGGCGCTCCGTCGTGAACGTACTCTCGGACATGGTGCTCTCGATCGTGCTCGACCGGAGCCTCCGCGGAGCCGAAATGTCCCCGCTTCTTGCGCCGGAAAAGGCCGAATGACGAACCGCCGCCCCTGGCCGATGCACACGAAGATGCTCGCCGGTTTCGGAACGGGGCTCCTGGCCGGGCTGCTCGTCTATTTCACCGCTGGCGGTGACGCCCCCTGGATCCAAGCGCTCACCCGCTACGTCACCACGCCCGTATCGAGCGTGTTCTTGAACCTGATCTTCATGCTCATCGTGCCCCTTTTGTTTTCGGCCCTCGTCACCGGCGTGGTCGAGATGGGCGACATGAGGACCCTGGGGCGGATCGGCTGGAAAACCCTGGCTTATACTGTCGTGCTCTCCGGCGTTGCTGTGCTGCTCGGGCTGGTTTTGGTCAACGTCTTCGAGCCGGGCAGCGGGGTCGATCCTGCCTTGGCCGAGCGGCTCTTGTCTCAAAACGCCGAACGCAGCCAACAGATCGTAGCCAGTATCGACAAACAACCGACCGGCCTGGAAATGCTGCTCTCGATCGTCCCGAGCAACGTGATGGCGGCGGCTTCCAACAACGCTTCCATCCTGGCCGTGATGTTTTTTGCCGTGATGTTCGGCATCGGCATCGTGCTGAGCGACGGCGAGAAGGTGGCGCCCCTCAAGCGTGTCATCGAGGGCCTTTTCGAGGTTTCGATGACCTTGATCAACCTGGTCATCCGCCTCGCTCCCTACGCGGTCTTTTGCTTCATGTTCAACCTGACGGCGCTGTTCGGCTTTGAACTGCTCGTCCGGCTGGGTGCCTATGTGGGCGTGGTGATCCTAGCGCTCGCGCTGCACATGTTCGTGACCTACTCGCTCGTGGTGCGCTGGGCGGGGCTTTCCCCCCTGAAGTTCTTTCGCGACATCCAGGAGGCCACGGTCATGGCGTTCTCTACTGCATCGAGCAACGCAACCCTGCCCACTGCGCTGCGCGTGGCGAGCCAGATGGGCCTGCCACGCCAGATTTCTCGCTTCGTGCTGACGGTCGGCGCAACCGCCAATCAGAACGGCACCGCCTTGTTCGAGGGGGTGACCGTGATCTTTCTGGCGCAGTTCTTTGGTATTCCGCTCTCGCTCGGACAGCAGAGCATGGTGATGCTGGTGTGCATCCTGGGCGGCATCGGCACGGCGGGTGTGCCCTCTGGCTCTTTGCCGGTGGTGGCGCTGATCTGCGCCATGGTCGGCGTCGATCCTATCGGGATCGGCATGATCCTGGGCGTCAATCATCTCCTGGACATGTGCCGCACCACCCTCAACGTCACCGGCGATCTGACGCTGGCTGTCGCGGTGTCGAAGGGCGAGCAGGAGCCTGCTCTCGACGAGCTGCCCCCGGACCCCTGATCCTCTCTATGTCGTGGAACGCCGCGCACGCTGCGCCATCCAGAACATCACCGCAGGCAGCACCAGCATCGCAGAGAGCTGAGTCGCTATTTCACCTATCGCCGCCGCCAAACCGAAACTGCGAACAGCGCCATTGATGCTGAATAGCAGGGCCAAATAGCCAGAAAGCGTGGTCATCGAACACGCCACGACCGCGCCTCCTGTCTCGACGAGGGCTCGCTCTATCCCCTCGGCGCCCTCTAGTTCGCGCCGCTTCATGATGTTGATCGCATAATCGGCGCCCGCTCCAATGGCGACCGGCAGCGCTACGAAGTTCAAAAAATTAAGCTTGATGTCCGCAAGGTAGAACACGCCTATCATCCAAGAAATGCCGAGCAACAACGTGGAGAGCGCCACCCAGCCCGCCCGGCGAAAGCGAAACGCAAACATGATCACGAGCAACGTCCCGACCAGGCTCGTCCCGGCCACACGCGGCGCATCCTCCGAGATGTTGAGCAGCATGTCGCTGAACACGACCGCGTCGCCCGTGCCATGGATCAAATCGCCGTTGGGCAAGGTGACGGTGCGAAAGCTGTTCGCCCACTGCATCAAATAGCGGGCGTCATTCAAGCTGCGACCGCGTGCCGGTGAAACGTACACCACCTTGCCCAAGTCTCCACTCCGTTCACGGAAAGGTCGCGAAACGAGCTCGGGCAAATCCTCCATTTGGATCGGCTTGAGCTCACGGGGGATATGTTCGGAAAACTCTGCATAACGCTGTTCGGTGACGAGGCCGCGCTTCTTGGCGCGCTCGATCTTGTCGACGATCTCTTGCAACAGTTCTATCTTCTTGTCTTGATCCTGAGGAAGCAGCGAATAGATGCTGACGACGCGACCGAAGGGCTTGTCTTCCTCTGGTGCAGCGTCGCGGCGACGTTCGAGTTCTTCCACCAAGGGCTGAACCTGATCCATGCGATCTAGAAGTACGGCGCGACCTCCTTGATTGACACGACCGGCCACTTTGTTCACCCGTCTGTTCAAGCGTCTGGCTGAAGTCGGGCTCAGCTCCTCGTTCATGATCTGGTTCATGTCGTACTCCATCGGATCACCCGTGAAGTAAAGCCCGCTACAGATCACCCCGGCAGCACCCAGGAGGAGCCCAAAGACTGCTATCGGCAGAGGAAAGCGTTTCGTGAGCCAAGCAAACGGCTTGCCGTACATCGCGCCCAGCCGATCACGCCACGTCAGCTCGACCGGCAGGGGCGCAATCCTCTCGCTCAGAACGAAGATCGAGGGCAGCACGGTGTAGGTGGCGATCCAGCAGAGCAACATGCCCGCACCGCCGATGATGCCAAAATGACGGAAACCTCGGAATTCTGTGGTCATCAGCGCTCCGAAGGAGACCATGGCCACCCCCACCACCGCCAACGTGGCCTCACACGTATCCACGGAGCTCGTGTGCACAGCCTCGGCTACGCCCTGCTTTTGGACGCGCCGCGCCTCCAGGTAGCGCGCCATCCAGATCACCATCGCGTTGATGCCATTGCCCGCGATGATGCTGACCAAAAAACCCGTGGCCGTGTTCAGATGTCCTACGGCCAGACGCGCAAACGCCAACGACCAGACGCAGCCGACGAGGATCGAAAACCCGAGCGCGAGGAGCGCGCGCACCCGCAAGAAAAAGAGAAAGACCACGGCGAGCACCATCGCGACACCACTCGCCCCGATCGTGAGAAGATCGCCGGTCACCGCGCGGTACTGTTCCGCGCTGGTGAGCAAATTTCCCGTAAAAGCATAGGTAAAATCCGGCGCTGACTGGGTATAGTCACCCTCCTTGATCAATTCCTCGATGCGCTTTTGAAGATCGTAAACCCGGCCATCCATCGAAGGCAGCCTGGTGCGGATCAGAATCGCCGCTAGCGTCCCTTCCTTGTCGATATAATAGCCATCCTTCCCCGGAGACGCCTTGCGAATGTCGTCGAGCGCGTCATCGAAACGCTTCTCAATCCGCTTCTCGTCCAGAGGTTCGGCCGGTCCGTCTTCATCATCCGAAAGCCCCAGGTCCATGCCCATGCGCT
>CAYMQT010000138.1:0-12964 GCA_964392575.1 uncultured Polyangiaceae bacterium | reverse complement strand
CGAGGAAAGCCCTGACTTCAGCCCGACCGTAGTTGAAAATCAGGGTCCCCCAGTCCGGATGTTCGCCGCGGCGACTATCCTCGTGCTCATAGAGGGCCGTTCCGTCGAAGCGACGCAACGAAAAATCGTCCTTGGGGAAGTGCGCCGGAACCCAATCCACGATCACGCCGATGTTCTGTTCGTGGAGGTAGTTGATCAAATATTTGAGATCTTCCGGCGATCCGTAGCGTGCGGTGGGCGCGTAGTATCCCGTCACCTGATAACCCCACGACGGATAGTAGGCATGCTCCGCCAAAGGCATGAACTCCACATGGGTAAATCCGAGACGCTTTACATGCTCCGCGAGGGGGCGCGCGATTTCTCTGTAGGAGAGACTACCTCCTTTTTTCAGATCCCGTGCCCAGGAGCCCAGATGCATTTCGTAGATGTTGATGGGACTCCGCACATGATCTTGCGCGCTTCGACGCTCCATCCACGTCTCATCGGACCACTGAAACGTATGCTCATGCACGATCGAAGCTTGCTTGGGTGGAAGTTCCATGGCTTGCGCCATCGGATCCGTCTTCACCCTCAGATCGCCGCTTTGAGCCTTGATCTCGAATTTATAGAGCGCCCCATGGCCAACGCCCGGCACGAACAGCTCCCACACGCCGGAGGCGCCGAGGCTCCGCATGGGAAGGAGACGCCCGTCCCAAGCGCAGAAGTCTCCGACCAAGCTCACACGTCGAGCATTCGGCGCCCAAACACAGAAGGCCGTACCCTCTACACCATGATGTCGGATGACCCGAGCGCCGAGAGCATGGTAGAGCTGACGATGGGTTCCTTCTCCGAGGTAATAGAGGTCATCCTCGGTCACCGTGGGAAGGAAGGCATAGGGATCCTGTCTTTCCCAGACACGCCCGTCTGAGAACTTGAAGCGCAACTGATAATCCCGCGCCTGCTCAAGCCCTGAAAAAACGCCCGCGAAAACCCCGCTTCCCATCGGCTGCAACGTCCCCTCGACTCGACCCTTGACGATCAGCTCACACCCCTCGGCGTCTCCGTGAAAAGCGCGCAGAATGTAGGAGCCCTGCGGGCCTGGATGCAGTCCTAAAATGGAATGCGGGTCATGGTGGTCCGCGTGAAGCAGCCGCTCAGCGTCTGCGGGGTCCACCTTTAAGTTGAATTGATTGTCAGACGTCATTGAGTGCCTTCGTAGCAAAGAAGAGCGAGTGAGTGCGGCGCAACGTTGAGGGTAGTCCCCTTCGGGATGCGGTGGGTAGGTTGAGCGGTATTGACGATTTCATGCCAGTATCCACGCTCCTTGAGCTCGGGCAGATTGCACGGCTTTGCGCGGTTGCTGCCGTTCAAGAAGAGCAGCAGCGTTTGGCCTTTGTTGGGTCGCCCGCGCTCATCCATGTCATCGGAGGCGTCCCCATGAATGAGCATCCCGAGCACTCTATTCTCAGAATCTTTCCATTCTCTGATTTCCATCTCCCTGCCGTCAGGGCGGATCCACACGATGTCTTTTTGTGCGCGATCACTCACGGGGTTTTCGGCAAAAAACCGCCGGCGACTGAAGACCGGATTGCTGCGAGCGATCTGAAACACCTTCTGCACGAACTCTAGCAGCTCTTTTTCCGTCGGAGACAGGTCCCAATCAATCCACGTCAGTTCGCTGTCCTGGCAGTAGGCATTGTTGTTCCCGCGCTGAGAACGCCCGAATTCATCGCCGTGGCTGATCATGGGAACCCCTTGAGAAAAGGCCATGGTCGCGAAGAAGTTCTTCAACATGCGCTCGCGCATACGGTTCACCCAAGCCGCTCGCGTCTCTCCCTCGTGTCCCCAGTTGCGACTCAAGTTGTCATTGTGACCGTCGCGATTGCCCTCGCCGTTGGCCTCGTTGTGCTTTTGCTCGTAGCTGACCAGATCGCGGAGGGTGTACCCGTCGTGACAAGTGATGAAATTGATACTTGCGTAAGGTCCGCGATCGCTGGACTGAAAAATGTCGCTGGATCCGCTGAGGCGGGAGGCTAGCTCAGGCACTTGATGAGAGTCCCCCCGCCAAAAACGCCGAATGCAATCCCGGTAGCGACCGTTCCATTCGGCCCAGCCGGCCGGAAACGCGCCCAGCCGATACCCTCCGGGTCCGATGTCCCAGGGCTCGGCGATGAGTTTCACTTTGCTGAGCACCGGATCTTGCTGCACCGTGGCGAAGAAGCGCGCAAACCCGTCAAACTCGAAGGGCTCCCGCGCCAGTGTAGGCGCCAAGTCGAAGCGAAAGCCGTCGACATGCATTTCCGTCACCCAGTGACGGAGGCTATCGAGCACGAGCTGAAGCGTACGCGGGTGCATCGTGTTCAGGCTGTTCCCGCAACCGGTGAAATCCTGATAGAAGCGCTCGTTCTGGGGGACGAGACGATAGTAAGCAGCGTTGTCGATGCCTCGAAAGGAGATCGTCGGACCGAGCTGATTGCCTTCAAAGGTGTGGTTATAAACCACGTCTAAAATGACCTCGATCCCCTCGCGGTGAAACGCCTTCACCATGGTTTTGAACTCAGCAACCTGCTCCCCGCGGTCCCCCGTCGCGTAGCGCGGATCAGGCGCGAAATAGCCCAAGGTTTGGTAGCCCCAGTAGTTGGTGAGGCCCAGATCGAACAGGCGCCGATCGTCGGCAAAATGATGCACGGGCAAGAGTTCAATCGCCGTAACACCCAGTGATTTCAGGTGATCGAGCACGGCATCCGAAGCGAGTCCCAAGTACGTGCCCCGAAGATTTTCCGGGACAAAAGGGTGACGCATCGTCATCCCTTTCACGTGCGCTTCGTAGATGATCGTGTTGCTCCAAGGATGATTGGGCGGACGGTCTTCACCCCACGTGAAAGCGTCGTCCACGACGACGGATTTCGGAATGAAGGGTGCACTGTCCTCCGCGTTGAACGACAGATCAGCATCCGGATGCCCTACCTGGTAGCCGAAGGTTGCGTCATCCCACACGACATGCCCGGCGATGGCGCGAGCGTAGGGGTCTACGAGAAGCTTGTTGTGATTGAAGCGACGCCCCTGGTGGGGGCTATAATCCCCAGCCACACGGTAGCCGTAGAGCTGCCCGGGACGAACGTCCGGCGAATAGCAGTGCCAAATCCGGTTGGTCCGCTCGAGCTTGACGCGGTGCAGTTCCTTTGTGGGATCTGCCTTGTCGAAAAGACAAAGCTCAACCCCGGTCGCATCCTGAGAAAAGAGGGCAAAATTCACTCCCTCGCCGTCCCAGGTTGCCCCAAGCTTCAGGTGACTGCCCGGCCATACTCTCATTTTCGTAGACCTCAACGTTTGGGCTCGATCCGAAACAGGTGTCCGACTTTGTCTTTGGGGTCGAGGCGGACGTAATTGTCGCTGCCCCTCCATGTGTAGCTCGTCCCTGTGAGCAAATCCTTCACCTTGTACTCCGCGTCGGGTGGAATCCCCAGGCTCTCGACGGGAACGTGCACCGTCGTCTCGCGAATTTCGCGTGGTGAAAGATTGACGATACAAAGCAGGTGTCGATGCTGACCGGACAGGTCATCACGCTTCACGTAGGCGATGATGTCCGCGGAGTCCGAGACGCAGAATTGAAGATTGGAAAGTACGCTCAGGGCGGGCTCACTCCCCCGGATCGCGTTGAGGCGGGAGATGTCACGCTTGATGTGACCTTCTGCGTTGTAGTCGCGGACCTTGATCTCGTACTTTTCGGAATCGAGATATTCTTCACTTCCACGCCGAACCGGCACGTTCTCGCACAGCTCGTAGCCTGAATAGATGCCGTACACGGGCGCGAGCGTCGCTGCCAAGAGCAGGCGAATGCGGAATGCCGGGCGGCCACCTTCTTGCAAATACTCATGCAAGATGTCCGGAGTGTTGGCGAAGAAGTTGGGACGATAATACTCCTTCATGTCCGACTGCGTGAGCTCATGAAGGTATTCGGTCAGCTCTGCTTTGGAATTCTTCCACGTAAAATACGTGTAGCTCTGGGTGAAGCCGATCTTGGCGAGACCCTTCATGCGATTGGGTCGGGTGAAGGATTCCGAGAGAAAGACCACCTCGGGGTGAAGCGTCTGTACCTCTTTGATGCACCACTCCCAGAACGACAGCGGCTTCGTGTGAGGATTGTCCACGCGAAACGTCTTTACGCCTTGCTCGACCCAGAAAAGAACAGCGTCGCGGGCCGCCTCCCACAGGCCTCCGTTGTCTTTGCCCCAAAAATTGAGCGGGTAGATGTCCTCGTACTTCTTGGGCGGATTCTCCGCGTAACGGATGGTTCCGTCCGGCCTGATGAAAAACCACTCCGGGTGCTCCTTCACCCAGGGATGATCGGGCGCGCACTGAAGGGCAAAGTCTAACGCGACTTCGACTCCGTACTCCGCACAAACCCGAACCAAACTCTTGAAGTCGTCCAGAGTGCCGAGCTCGGGATGCACTGCCGTGTGTCCCCCCTCCGCCGAACCGATGGCCCAAGGACTTCCGACATCGCCGGGCTCACACGTGGTGGCGTTGTTGCGCCCCTTCCGATGCACGGTCCCGATCGGATGAATGGGCGGCAGGTAGATCACTTCAAATCCCATGGCCGCGATCTCGGGAATGCGCCTCTCCGTGTCCTTGAACGTCCCGTGCTTCCCCGGCTCAGTGCCCTGAGAGCGAGGGAAAAGCTCATACCAGGCGGCAAACCCCGCCTCGCGCCGATCCACCCGCAGCGGATAGCGCGGCGTGCTCTCGACGTCGGCCAAAGACAAAGGTCCGTGCATCAAGTCACGCAAGGTCTGCGAAAACGCCACGCGCTGACGAAGTTCCGGGCGCAGATTGTCGTCGGAAAGTGCAACCGCCGCGTTGAGCAGCGGCTCCCGATCACCCGCTTCACAAACGGAAGAACGACGACGCACGAGAGCCGCTCCTTCCAGAAGCTCTGGCAGAATGTCCTGTCCTGCTTCGATGCGCTTCTTCAAGTCACGACACCAACTGCCAAAATAGTCGGGCCACGCTTCAATCCACATCGAGTAGTTGCCACACTCGCCCACTTCAAAAGAGCCGCGAAAATGATCCTCGGCTTCGTCGTAGGTGAGCGGAGCACGAACCTCGGTCTTACGGTCCAAGCCAAGAACATGAACCTGCGCCGTGATCAGGTCATGGCCATCCTTGAAAATGGCGGCACCGACATGCACCGTATCTCCGGTGACGCGCTTGACCGGATAGCGACCTCCGTCGACGAGAGGGCTGACTTGTTCAATGATGAGGCGCGAGGCCTGGGCAAAATCCATGTTGTGGGGGAGTGTTTTCGGCCGCGGTCAACGCATCGTCAAGGGCCGAAAACCATCAGCCCATCCATGCCTGTCCGTCCGTTCACGGGCGAGCTCAAGAAAAGACCGCCCAGAACACGAGGACGACCACGGCACTGGCCGCGGCGAGCCAAATCGCCCTTCCGATCTCGAACGCGCTCTTGTCCATGGACGCGAGCGCGCGCATCAATGTTTCGTGATAGCGCGCGGCCTCGCCCACGGCCATGTCGGAGGCGATCAACTCTCGACGAGTGGCCTGGGCCACCGGCACCTCTCCGCGAAGAGAAATGAGCGCCCGCGCCACGTCAGCAAGCTCGGTTCGCCGTGCCACAAGCGCCTCATCCAGGGAGCGCGACTGAGCCGCCACGTCCCCCTCGTAAGTCATGAGCAAACTTTCCTTTTCCGCAACCTTTCTCTGTTGGTTTGCCACGGCCAAACGCAGCTCATCTTCGGCAGCATCAAAAAGCTTCTTCACCTCGACGCGCTCAGTCTTCGCATACTTGAGTTGTGCTTCCGCCCGCGCATAGCTTTCCTCGAGACCTTCGTAGAGAGTCTCCATTCCTTCAGGGATCTCATTTCCCTCGGCGATCTTCGCCGCTTTTCTCTCCAGATTGCGGTTCTCAATTTTGACGCGGGAAAGGGCGGCATTCGCCCGCGCCACGGCGCGCTCCGTTTCGTCAAAAATACTCTTCTGTTCGTCACGGACGCGCTGTTTCAAAAGCCTTGCCGCGGCCAAGGTTTCAAGTCCCGCTTCCACGGCGCGCAGCGCCTGGGCCCCTTCCAGATCAGCCGACTGAAGCGCCTGTCTGTGAGCCACGATGTTCTCGTCGTGGCGATCGATCTTCGAGTAGAGGCCCATGAAGCGGTCAAGACCCTCCAGCGCGGGGCGCTTCTCCGTGGCAAGCTCGGCGAGACGTTCATCGCGTTGACCCTCGAGTTCTCGCAGCCGAAGCTCAGCCGCCATCCCCTTCTCCCGCAGGGGGCGCAGCGCCGAAAACACGCGCAGCGCATAGAGAGGAGACTGAAAGAAGCCCGTGGGGGGTGGGCCAAATCCGGAGACCTCGATGATCCTTTCGGGTTCAATGTCGAAGTCCCCGGGATGAGGAGTTTCACCCACAGGCCACGGCGTGTCGTCACCGCGGTCGGCCATGGGAATGGCCACGTTGAGTTGCGCTTGACCAGCGTCGCTGAAATCGAGGTCATCGAGGCCTCCCCCTAACTCAACCTCCCCGCCCATCCCGGGAAAAGCGTCGAGGTTCGGTCCTGGATTTTCTCGCGCACGCTCAGGCGAAGGCACCCGGGGCATGCGCTCCATCGACGTCTCTAGAGAGTCGACGTCTGACACGGCAACGGCCGGAACGGCGAGATCCGGCATCTCGCCGGCCGCAGGAAAGGGAGGAGTCTCCGCCCGGCGCTCAAGAATCGGCGCTCTGAGCTGTTCGATCGGGCCCTCGAGATCAATCTCGCCTACGGGGCGCTGAGACTCGCGTTTCTCCTGCGCTGGTCCCGGAAACCCAAGGTCCACAGCGGCCCCTCGTTCTGAGAGCGGATCGAATTCAAGCTCGTCCGCAGTCCCCATCACTTGGGTCACCGCGGCCTTAGGGCGAGGAGGCGACCACGGGGCTGGATTCGCCGGAGGCGGTGAGGAAGGAATGAGATCGAAAGCAAGCTCGTCGGGATCGCTCTGGTCGTCGACCGGAGTGGGGGGGCGTTGGCTCTGCCTTACCTCCGCGGGGCGCGGAACCTTTACCGAACCGCCGCCCGCTCTGGGGGCGCCCGGAAACAGATCAGGGATTTCGTCATCCGCGCCAGCCATGGTGAGTGGAGAGATTACAACATAAAATCTGGACGCGCGGGAAAGGCCGCTTGCACAGCCCTCTTCCCTGCGGTACGCGAGCCTCGTCCCTGTGGGCCTGCCAACAGCGCACCTGAACCCCGCCAGGCCCGGAAGGGAGCAACGGTAAAGGAAAGCGGGTGTGGTGGGCCCTTACCTATTTTGTCACCCCTTTCGGGTCCCTACGACCCCGCCGGAGCACCGACGATGAAATCGACCACCAGGAGCAACACCACCCGCTGGGCCGCAGCCGCGGCCGCCGGCCTCACCTTGATGGGTTGCCCCGACAAGAAGGACCCCACAGCTTCCGAAAATGACGCCCAGAAAGTCGCAACTCCTGCTGGGAGCAAGAAGGACTGCTGCATGGGGCTCAACGAGTGCAAGGGCAAGGGCGGCTGCGCCGTGCCTGAATCGAATGCTTGCGCTGGTAAAAACGAGTGCAAAGGCAAGGGCGGCTGCAACATGCATTGCCCCAAATAGCAGGGCCGTCGCAAAAGAGCCCCACCGCCGCGTTCTAGATTCCAAACATCTCGACGCACGCTCCATTGTGCCCGCGGTCCGCGTCAGTCGCATAAAAACGAAGCGTGCGCGCCACTTCCTCGGGGCTCATGCGGGGTGAAAATCCAGAACCAGCGAGCATGTCCGTGTCTACGGATCCGGGAAGCAAAGCCATCGTGAAGAGCCCCGTTTCGCTCAGTTCTTCCGCGAGGCACCTCATCAACCCGACGAGACCCGCCTTACTCGCGTTGTACGCAGCCGACCCCTTGGTGCCGACCACGGCAGAGATGCTGGAAACAAACAGAATCCTTCCGCTGTTTCGTGCGAGCATGGCGGGCAAAAGCGCTCTCGTGAGACGAAACGGCGCCGACAAGTTGACCTCTATCTGCGTGTCCCATGCCTCGTCACTCAACTGACTGATGACGCCCCGCTCAATCGTCGCAGCATTGTGCACGACAACATCTGGTGGACCCGCGGCGGTGAGAACGGCCTGCGCCGCCTGCGCGACCTGCTTCTGATCCCCGAGGTCACAGGCAAAGGTCCTCACCACTGCTCCCCGCTCCGTAAGAGCCCTTTCGGTCTCGAAAAGCGACGAGGACGGCCTGCCCATGAGAGAGAGTTCCAACCCTTCCTCTAAAAGGGCGAAGGCGAGGGCGCGACCAATTCCCTTTCCGGCCCCAGTGATGAGCGCATGGGTCATTGCGCCTCGGAGGGTAGAATCGCCTCGGGGGGTAAAACGGGTTTGCCGAGCACGAGGCTCAGGTACTCGGGGTCGCTGAGCGAGCCCTGCGCGGCCCAGGTGGTGACTTCTGCGGAGGCCTGGCGCGCTCCGCGAGCCTTCAGGCAATTGTGGTCGAACGTCAGACGGCAGAACGCTCCGCGAGCTCCTACTCTCTGCATCAGTGCATCGACAATGGTTCCGGAAATCTCCTCCTGCAAAGTGAAGCGGCGACAAAACGCATCAACCAAGCGGGCAGCCGTCCCGAGCCCGAGCACCAACTCTCCCGGTTCGTAAACGAGAAAGGCCGTTCCCGTCGCGACGAGGAGGTGATGCGGACACACCGTGGCGGTGTTGATGCCGGAAATCACCACCGGATCTAGAGGGCCTAACGTCTTTTCAGAGCCCTCACGGATCAGAGCGTCCAGATCGACCTCGTACCCGGAAAGAAGCTCGTCCACGTAGGCCGCAGTCACCCGCTCCGCCGTAGGCCCGACGTCCCCGTCGTGATGCCCAAGCGCCTGCAAAAACTCTCGCATCGCCGCCTCTGCCCGCGCGCGATCAGTCATCATTCCTCCGGAGATCCCCGCTGCGTTTCAGGAGGGCCATACGACAATGACGAGTTTGGTGAGGAAAAAGTCGGCGATGAAAATGGCGATGGAAATCGCCACAACGGCTCGCGTGGTGCTGGCGCCGACACCCGCCGTTCCCCCGCGTGTGATCATGCCCAAATGACAGCCGATGAGCGCGATCAAAGCCCCGAAAACGGGCGTTTTGATCAAGCCACTCATGAAATCCATCATGGTGATCGAACCAAGCGCGCTCGTGTAAAAGAAGCTTGCCGGAATTCCAAACTGCAGATCGGTGATGATCATGGCGCCTCCCACACCGAGCACCAGGGCAATGACCCCCAAAAGCGGTAAGACGAGAATGGAGGCGACAAGACGAGGAAAGACCAGTTTTTTGAGAGGATCCGCGCCCAGGGCACGCACGGCGTCCACCTGCTCCGTCACGGCCATACTGCCGAGCTCCGCTGCCATCCCCGCCCCGATGCGACCCCCTACGATCACCGCAGTGAGCGTCGGCGCAAGCTCACGAGCAAAGGAAAGAGCAATCACCCGCGGGGTGTATTCCATGCCGCCAAATTTGCGTAAACCAAAGGCAAACTGCACCGCCATCACCATGCCGATGAACACACTGGCCACGAACACGATACCGAGAGACGCCACTCCGACGGCCTCAATCTGTTCAACAATCGCTTTGCCTTCAAAGGGACGGCGGGTGCCGGCCCGCACGGTGCCGACGGCCATGCGCGTGATCTGACCTACGTGAGCGACGAGCCCGAGGGCGCGACCCTTCCAAACCTCTCCCAGGGACGGGACCGGATCTCTGACCACCTTGCCCTCGCGGTAGGCCGCCCCTGGCGGCGGAGGCAACAGGGACGGCGTACTGGGCCGCGACGGGCTACTGGGTGGGGGGGCCTGATGCGACATGATTCCGCTCACTTCACCGTGTGAAACCCGTACGCCATTTTCCGGAACGCGGCCCGGCTCTCCACGAGCCGAGGATCATCCCCCCCCGCGTCCACGTGCAGAAGATCATAAACGCAAGCGTCCTTGCGCAACACGAGGATGACGAAGTGCCGCCTCACTCCGTCGAGCTCCGCTTGGAGCTCCATCTCCAAAGCGGCGCGATGATCGAGGGTCAGCTCTTTGTCCACGATGATTTCGCGCTCGCCCATTTGAAGAAAAAGGTGAGCCGCCAGTGCTCTGAGCGGCGCGTCCTCGGCGTCCATTCCGCACTGCGCCTGTACAGACATCGTGGCGCCCGTCCTGGGATCATGAAACGCGAGTTTCGCCTCACCTTTTGCGCTCAGTTCTTCGGCGCCCGCCGGGATCGGACCCAAGGCAAAAGCCACGTCCTTGTCCCGGTACGTCTTGCCGTCGAATTGCGATGAAGCGCACCCCAGCGAGAGACCACTCAAGACCAGCGCGACTACAGCAGGTCCAAGAGCGCAGAGTGCAAAGGCGCAGAGCCCTCTTTTCTTCGCATTCGAGCCCTCCGCAGGCACACTGCTCCCGCTTTTGCTACACCCTCCGAGGCGTCGGCGACCCGGGGCGCCCCTTTTCCCATCCACTCTCACGACGTGAGAGACCCTAGCATTTGGGCGCGGCGGACAAGAGCCTGATTTGCTCCCCCCGTGCCCTCGCCCTGACGAGAGCGCATGTTTCCCCTCTACGATCACAATCCGACGCGCCACAAGCCGGTCGCCACGCGCGTCCTGATTCTCGCGAATTGTGTCGCCTTTCTGCTCACGTGGTGGATGGAAGCCCAAGGGGTCACCTGGACCCTCGCCGGCTACGGAGTCGTACCCGCACGCCTGTCGGCGGATCCGAAAGGAGAAGCCATCAAAATCCTTTCCTCGATGTTTCTCCATGCGGACTTCATGCACCTGCTCTGGAACATGCTCTTCCTGCACATCTTCGGGGACAATGTGGAGGATGCACTGGGAAAACTTCCCTTCTTGGGCTTCTACCTCCTTTCGGGAGTGGTCGGCTCCCTGGCGCACGTCTGGGTCGCGCCCCTGAGTCACATTCCTATGGTCGGCGCGTCCGGGGCCATCGCAGGAGTTCTTGGGGGTTACATGGTGCTCTACCCTCGGGCACCTATCGCTCTGATCAATCCTATCTTCCTGCTCTGGTTCTTCATCGGACCCCTCTTCGTTCTGCCGGCCTGGGCGGTCGTGGGCTGGTGGTTTTTCGGAAATGTGATGGGAGGCCTCGCCAGCCTCGGAGGCGCGGAGACCCAGACCGCTTTCTTCGCGCACCTGGGCGGGTTCATCAACGGACTCCTCCTCATCAAGGTTCTTTCGAAAGACCCCCGTGAAGGCGGGAAGTGGTCGGGTTTCCGCGAGCCCCCGCGCGTTCGACGCCGCCGCGTCTTTGAGAAAAGCGGTGAAGGCCCGTTTTGGCGCGCGTGAACCGCGCTCAAACACCGCGGCTCAAACGCCGCAGTTCAAACACCGATGAACAACCGATGCGCGAAGTTGCGCTCCAGGCGCGCGCGCAGGACCTTGTCGGCAGAAGTTTCGATGTCGTACTCGACGCGTCGAAACTCAAAATGCTTCGATTCCGTGTCGAAGATCACAAAACTCGCCCGGTTGTCGTAGTCTCGGGGCTGCCCCACGGAGCCGATACTCACGATGTATTTGCGGTCCGGTTCTAGCGTGAAATCGACGGGAGCGAGTTCTTCCACCGTCGTGGGCGTGAGGGCAAACACCTTGCACAAATGCGAGTGACCGATGAGCGTGATGTGTCCTAGCTCCCCGTAGAGCGGCAAACATTCTCGCGCCTGCTCGGGAGCGAAGATGTACTCGAACTCCTCCAGCCGGACCGGACTGCCATGACAAAGATGCACCCCTAACTCATCGAGCGGAACCTTGTAGGGAAGATCGCGCAACCATTTCATGTTCTCCTCGGAGATCATCTGCGCATGAGTGTCGAGGGCCTGGCGGGCCGCCTCGTAGTAGTACGAGTAGTCCATCCGGCCGGCCACGGCGGCGTCGTGATTCCCCAGAATCGTATGGACGGAAATCTTACGAATGATGTCGCAACACTCGTTGGGAGAGCCGCCGTAACCCACCGTGTCTCCGAGACAATAGTAGTTGTCGATGGACTCGCCTTCGAGCACCTGCAGTACCGCACTGAGTGCTTCGTAGTTGGCGTGGATGTCGCTGAGGACGGCTATGCGCATCTATCGATGAACCGGAGAAACCGGCGGGAGCAGGTGTGCGCCGCAGGGGAAGGGAGTAATGCTATGAGAATCGCGGTCCCGCAAGTCACAAGCGGTCCGTCCAGAATCGCCCTTGAATCCCTTACAGAACCGGCAACCCAGGTCATTTTCCAGGTTTGATGCTGATTTCACCCGTAGGCGAGCTTGAGCGAGCTTGATTTTTCGTGTCGTTTTGCTTTTTGACAGCTCTAGAAAATGACTTCAGTGAGTAGCCCCTTCCACGACGTGCCGAGCCAAATCGTCGACCTTTCGAGCAGTTTGGTGGATTTTGTGGAACGTGTGATCGGGATCCGTCCAGATTTTTCCCCCGACACGCTTTCCATCGTCGATCACTACGCCATGACCGCTCGAAAGGAGGTCGCTCTCCGACCGGAGCTGACCGACCTCACCGCCCAGGCGCTCGGAGCGTATTTTGGAGAGGTCGCCAGGCGAAGTGAGGGCGGCTTTTGGATGGTGAATACTCCCAATTTTCACGACTGGTCCTGGTGTGGAGTTTCTGCCTTCGTCTCCATCAACCCCATCGGCGTGGGGTACGATGCGCTCTTTGGCGGGACGGAACACTCGGGACCTTCTTCTCAGACGAAGTTGAGTAGCGAAGATCGGGCTCTGGTCACAAGCCGGCTCGAACGCCTCCCTGCCTACGACGAAGGCGAGTACTTCACTTTGTGCACACGCTTAGAGCTCCTGCAGATCGTCATGGAGGAGGTGCGCCTTCAGGCCGGGCGGCGCGGCTACGAGGACATGGTTTATAGCGAAGCGGACTACTCCGGGGAGCTCCGACCATTAGGCGCTTATTAGAGCGCCTTTTTTGAGGGAGCAGCGCTCCCTCCGTCGTCG
>CAYMQT010000137.1:0-13033 GCA_964392575.1 uncultured Polyangiaceae bacterium | reverse complement strand
CAGTTCGATGGGGTCACCAACGCTGCCAACTCACACCGGAAAGTGGGGAACCTTTTTGATGTCAAACTCAAGGCCATCGAGAACTTGGCGGCGGCCGGGATCGATGTGGTGCTTGTGGTCACGGTCGTCAACGGCGTCAACAACGACCAAGTTGGCCCCATCATTCAGTTCGCCATCGACAATGCGGACAAGGTAACCGTCGTTTCCTTTCAACCCGTGAGCTTCACCGGTCGCGACGAGGACATTTCAGACGAAGCGCGAGAAGCGCAGCGATACACCTTGAGTCATCTCGCTCACGACGTGCATGATCAGATCGGTCTGACGCACCCGACCCGGGATTGGTTTCCTCTGAGCTCGATGAACTCCATGAGTGACGTCGTAGACGGTCTCCAAGGCCTGGAGGCGGATTTTGGCGCTCTCAATTGCGGGTGTCACCCCAACTGCGGGATAGGAACCATCCTTTTGGTGAACAAACGCACCAAGGAAACGGCCGCTTTGTGTGATTTCTTGGACGTCGAGCAGGTTCTTTCGGATTTTCAGGCCATCGCAGATGCGGGACTGAGTAAGAACGCCACGATTTCTCGCTTGGCCTTCTCCTTTTTGCGCAACTTCAAGCCGGACAAGGCGCCCAAGGGTTACGGTCTCGCAGAGCTGGTGCGCCAGGCGCTCAGTCAGATGGGTGCAAGCGGAGAGCAAGTGGGCGACACGGAGGGCGACGCGCACAAGTTCGAATGGCGATTCCTGTTCGTGGCCGGAATGTGGTTTCAGGATCTGTTCAACTACGATTTTCGTCGAACGGAGATGTGCATCATTCCTTACGGTACGCAAATGGGAGAGATCAGCTTCTGCGCTTACAATACGGGTGTTGGATTTCGCCAGGTCATCGAAAAGATGCACCGGACCGCCAGCGTGTCCGAGTGGTTCAAAGAGCACGGCCGGCACCCGGTCTACGCCAAGAACCAGGAGCTTTCCTTGCCTCCAGGCGAGCCCAAGGTCGTCTCCCGAGAAAAGCGCCGCCTACCGCTCGTCGGCTGAGAGCACGTCTGAAAACCTGCTGGACGGTTTTCGTTCTGCGACTGAGGGCGCTCTTCTTTTATAAAATATAAGATTTGCGAGCGAAGCGCGCACACCAGCCCAAAGGGGCGCCGCGAAAGCACACCAGCCCAAAGGGCGAAGTGTGCAGCAGTCCCCTCGCAGTAAGAACAGCCCAAGGCACGCGAGGTCGCACAGCGACCGAGGAGTAGCGCGGCGCGAAAGCACACCAGCCCCAAGGGCGAAGTGTGCAGCAGTCCCCTCGCAGTTAGAACAGCCCAAGGCACGCGAGCCCGCAGGGCGCCGCGAAAGCACACCAGCCCCAAGGGCGAAGTGTGCAGCAGTCCCCTCGCAGTCAAGCAGTCCCCTCGCAGTAAGAACAGCCCAAGCTACGCGAGGTCGCAGAGCGACCGAGGAGTAGCGCGGCGCGGAAAACCGCCGGCGACTAAGTAGGAGCCGCCGGCTTTTCCGGCGGTGGGTGGGGAGGAGGAGCGGGAATTCATTTCCCGCGACGGAGGGGGCCTCTGCCCCCTCATTAAATAATCCGCGCATCCCAGCCCACGCGAAGATCCACGGGTCCGTCGAGCAGCGGACGCTGCATTTGTCCCAAGGGCACATAGCGTCGGGGGCCGATGCGACTTTTGAGATTTCCCTCCAGGTGACCTGGATTGTGGAGACCGACGGTCGTGAGGCGGCTCTTGAGCCCGACCAGGACTTCTTCTGCGCTCTCGACGAGGGTGAGGTGCAGGTATCTCCCTACCGGTGGAAGGACGAGGCGCTCTTGCTCTGGGTCGAGCACGACCATACCTTGTCCCGCACGCACGCTGCTGCCGAGATAGGTCATGGCGGCTTCGTGTCGAAGAGCATCTGCCGTTTCGGAGCGGCTCAACGTGCCGCGCGGAACGCGCGCTTCCCAGCGATCGAGCGCGGAAACGAGCTGATCAGCGATCAACTCCCCATACGCTCTCTCGCCTTCGATCAAGACGACGCGCGGACTCAAGCAGCCGCGTTGATCCAGGGCGATGGTGTCCCGCGCCAGACCGTCCACCGACGCAGAGATTTCCGTCCGCCCATCACCCTTCTCGCGGAAGACCGCCACTCCGAGTCCTGCTCCGTGCGCGTGGTAGTGAACACCGGAAGGTAAGGTGGCTTCGACTTCCCGCAGGGTTTCATCCGTGCCGTAGGCCCAGTAGTGATGCCCCGCTTCAGGGCTGAGTCGGTCCGTGATTTCAAAACATCCGCCTGAGGCCTGACACAAGAGGTCAGCCATCACGGGCTCACGGCGCGACGAGCGCACCCAGACCGTCGGACTCTGTAGCAACGCCAGGAGGATCGCGCGAAATGTGCCTACAAACGCGGTGCTCGAAAGCAGGACATG
This sequence comes from uncultured Polyangiaceae bacterium, assembly GCA_964392575.1. Classification (GTDB taxonomy): domain Bacteria; phylum Myxococcota_A; class Polyangia; order Polyangiales; family Polyangiaceae; genus NIC37A-2. The sequence continues at coordinate 10,623 of CAYMQT010000137.1, read as the reverse complement.
AGAGGCGGGGACGCGGGGAACCTTCAGGAGTAAAGCGGTGAGGGCGCCGCGCCCCGTGCGATGCTCCAGGCAAGAGGTGAGGGCGTAGTCGACCCCTTCTGAGCTCAGGCCGGTTTGTTCGGGCAGAAGCGCGCGAGCCTTCTTTCCCCATTCGCTCGAAGGGTCCGCGAGCTTTTGGGCGGCGTCTCGCAAGGCGAGAGCACGCGCGCTGCGGTCGTCAGTCATCGGTGTGCCTTTTCTCGGACGCTATGAGGCTAGATTCGTAGGGAAGGCTGCACCCGCGGGCTTCGGATCGCGGCGCGCGTCCGAGCAGACGGACGCACGTGCCTTGGGTGGTGCAAATGTCCTGAGTGAGCACTGAGATGCTGGAGTCGACGTTGCCAAGATCGAGAAAATGCGCGAGTCCCTCTTGGCCGTCCGGAAGCACGCGGAAGGTGTGCGGCTCAATCGCGCGCACCCGGAGCCAGGGTGGTGCTTGATAGAGTCCCGTTTCCTGGTCTTCAAAAAGCTGACTGGTGAGTTCTGTCATGCCGTACTCGCCCACAATCGAGCCGGGAGAAAGCGAGAGCGCCCGCGCGGCACGTTTTCGCAGTTCGCGTTCATCCAGCTCTCGGTAGCGTCCTTTGAAGCCGCCGGTGAGCATCAGACGGGTGCGCGCCGGGGTCTTGACGGTGCGCCCCTCTAAAACTTCCAGAAGGCTGGCCAAAGCGAAACCCGTGCAGAGCAGGAACAGGGGTTCGCTTCGGGCTTTGGCAATCCGGCACGCGCGCTCTAGAGCGTCCACGTCTACGCCCGTCGACGTCACCAGAAATCGCGCCGGGTCGCGCGCTTTGAAGGCGGCTCCTTCGGGCTGAACGGAAAGCGCACGTCCGTCGAAATGCTCCATCAACAGTTCCATGAGATGCGTGAGGGAGGAGCGCGGTACGTTACCTTCGACTTGTCCGAGAGCGATCACTACGCCGCGGCGATCTTGAGAGAAGAGCGTGCGCCGTGCCTGGAGCAGGCTGAGATGCTCTTTGGTTCTGAGATCACGCACCGGATGGCGCCCGCACTCTCCGGTCGTGGTGCCGCTCGTTTCATACACGACTTGATCTAGATCTTCCGGATGAGCAGCGACGCGCGTGAGGCGAAAAGCCTCCGTTGGCACCAGGGGGATCTCCGAGAGTTCTACCAGGTCTTTCGAAGTGCTCCTCACCATCCGCGCAAAACCAGGGCAGAGATCACGCTGGTAGCGGGCGATCTTGAGAGCCAGGTCCTCGAAGCGACCGACTTCGAGTTCCCGGATGCGGTTACCCGAGGCACTGCGGTCACCGGAAGCACATTCGTCGGCGAACGCGCGCACTTCTCGATGAAGCTCTTCGCTTCTCTTGAGAGCGGGGGGGCGCGAGAGGATGGAGGTCACGGCAGGCGCCTCTTCTGGCCGGGCTCTGGCCCGGGCGCAAGCGCATTTGCGCTCAACCCGACGCCGGGACGACGCAGGGGCCCTTGACCAGGTCCGGACCCCACCAATTTCCGCTGAGGACAAGCAGACTCATCATGCGCAAGGTGTCTTCGTAGTAGTTTTCGCTCTCTCGCTCCACCGAATGAGTCCACAAGGCATCCAGCCATTCTTGCCCCGAGGGATCCATCATGGCGCCGACGGCGAAAGGTCCGGTGAACGCCATCGTCTCGTAATCGACCATTTCGGAGCCGTCGAGGTGATAGCCCCCGCGCAAATTCTTGGGGTCGCCACCTGACGCTTCCTTGGCGAAACGATTGATACGAAGGGCGATGCGGCGTGGTCGTTCATCGGCGCTGAGCAGATAATCCGTACCCATGCGCAAGGGGATGCGGCAAGCATTGTACGCATAGCTGCCGTCGCGCGCGCCTTCGAGATACCCCATCTGCGCCGGACGAGGCTGACCGACTTCGAGGCCTTCCACGAAATCCGGGAGCAAGCCACTCTTGCTGTGCTTCGTCTGAACGGTTTCAGCGATCCAATACGTGTTGTCGAGGATGCCGTGCCAGACAGGTTCCGTCGATACCGTACGGAAGGCGCGGAAGTGACTGCCCATGAAATCCGACACGCGAGACCCATTGTAGTGACGCAGCGTCCACTGAGGATTGACCCAGTCTCCGAGCAGCGGGTAGCGGCCTTCTTCATCCACGCCTTTGGCGCTGATGGCTCCGATGACCCACTGTGCGATTTCTCGGTAGTTGATTTCGCCGCAACTTCCCCATTGTTTGTCGGCGAGCAAAAGGCCGTAAGCGATGTCCAGATCGCCATCGATGGCTCCGTTTTTTCCGCCCACATCGGCGCAGGCGGTGTTCTGATTCCAGGACATGATTCCGCGCGTGAGGCCGGAAGGATGAGCGCGGTGGTAGCGGACAAAGGCGTCAAATTTGGTTTTTGCTGACGGATCTACACCGGCCATATAGGCCAGGATGATCATGCCATAGCCGTGGGCTTCGCTCACCGTGAGTTGAGTAGGCTTGTTCTTTGTGAGCACGACGAGCTCGCCGGGATTGCAGCCTGGCTTGATGTACGTCTTGCTCCAGTGCTCGTAGAAGTCGCGCACGGCCGCGTCCCGTTGCTTCTCGCTGGCCGACGGGAAAATCGCTTCCGGAGCGAACGGGTGCGGGCGTGTACCGAAGGGAATGTGCGGCGGCAGCTCTTGGGTCGTGCGGGGTACCTTGGCGGGTTCGTGGCCGGTTTTGCGGGTGCAGCCTACGGAAAGCGCAGAAAGGCTGGCCAAGCGAAGGAGGTTTCGCCGGGTGAGGGCGACTGAACCTTTTGAAGCATCGGGGGCGAAAGTCATCGTCGATCACCTAACCACGAACGCCCCTTCATCTCCTTTCGTTTCGGCGGAATGCATCCGGGAAAATCGTGTACATGCTTTCGCTGAGCGGAAACCGCTCGTGATGAGATTAGAACCGCGTGGCACCCGAGGGCGGTTCCGCTAGGGTTGGAAAAGAGACCAAACCTCCGTCGGGAGCGCGACCGTGGCCGGCGTGGGGTGGTATTCGCCGAGACCGGTGACGTCGAGGGCCTTCCGGCGAAAATAATCGAACAAAACCAGTCATTTAAAAATTGCAAAAAACGCAATCAGAATGACTAAAAGTTTCAATTTACGCAACATGGGTAGCGACGTACGTTTCTTTCCCGCTCACGAATCGCTCAGCTTTTCGCTCGCGCGCACTTCCGGAGAACATCATGGCAAGAAACAACTATTTCAACACCCTCACCATGGCTCAGAAGCTGGATCAGCTCGGGCGCTGTCGTTTCATGGAGCGCTCTGAATTTGCCGATGGTGTGAAGAAGCTCGAAGGCAAAAAGGTCGTCATCGTCGGCTGTGGCGCGCAGGGTCTCAACCAGGGCCTGAACATGCGCGACTCGGGACTGGACGTGTCCTACGCGCTTCGTGACAGCGCCATCAGTGAGAAGCGCGCTTCCTTCAAGAGCGCGACGGAGAACAAGTTTACCGTCGGCACGTACCAGGAACTGATCCCGGGCGCGGATCTGGTCTTGAACCTGACTCCAGACAAGCAGCACTCGGCGGTCGTTTCGGCCGTGATGCCTCTGATGAAGAAGGGCGCGACCTTGGCCTACTCCCACGGCTTCAACATCGTGGAGGAGGGGATGCAGATCCGCAAAGATCTCACCGTGGTGATGGTGGCGCCCAAATGCCCCGGAACCGAGGTGCGAGAGGAGTACAAGCGCGGATTTGGCGTGCCCACCCTTCTTGCCGTGCATCCCGAAAACGACCCGAACGGCGACGGTTTAGAGATCGCCAAAGCGTACGCAGCGGCCACCGGGGGGCACCGCGCCGGTGTCCTCGAAAGCTCTTTTGTGGCGGAGGTGAAGAGCGATCTCATGGGCGAGCAGACGATTCTCTGCGGCATGCTCCAGACCGGATCACTGCTCTGCTTCGACAGGATGGTTCAGAAGGGCGTCGACAAGGGTTACGCGTCCAAGCTGGTGCAGTTTGGCTGGGAGACGGTGACCGAAGCGCTCAAGCACGGCGGCATCACAGGCATGATGAACCGGCTCGACAATCCTTCGAAGCTGAAGGCATTTGAACTTGCCGCCGAGCTCAAGGACATCATGCGTAGTCTCTACGACAAGCATCAGGATGACATCATTACAGGTCATTTTTCAAAGACCATGATGGAAGACTGGGACTTGGACGATAAGAATTTGCTCGGCTGGCGCGCGGCGACTGCGGACACGGCGTTTGAGCAGACTGCTGCCGGCGCCGCCCACATCTCCGAGCAAGAGTACTTCGATCACGGAGTGCTCATGGTGGCCATGGTGAAAGCAGGGGTCGAACTCGCCTTTGAGGCGATGGTGAACGTCGGTATGAAGCCCGAGAGCGCTTACTACGAGTCGCTGCATGAAGTTCCCTTGATCGCGAACTTGATCAGCCGCAAGAAGCTCTATGAAATGAACAAGGTGATTTCAGATACCGCTGAGTACGGCTGTTATCTCTTCAGTCACGCAGCGGTGCCCCTGCTCAAGGATTTCATGAGTCGGATGGACACGGACGTGATCGGAGGAAAGTTCAACAAGGGCGACAACGGCGTGGACAACGTGCGCTTGCTCGAAGTAAACCAGACCATCGAGAGTCATCCGGTGGAACTCATCGGCAAGGAGCTCCGCGGCTACATGACCGAGATGAAGCGCATCTCTGTTGGAGGCTGAGAGGCTTGGCGGCTGAGAGCCGGCCGCTCCGTTTCGAGACGCTGGCCGGCTCCGTTTCGAGACGGGGCTGCTCTGTTGGAGCCCTCACCAATTTTGAGTCGGAACTCTAGTAGTCGCAGGGAGAGCCCACACACTCGGGGATGGTCCCGGTGATGGGGCTCGTACCGCGGACGCAGACAGCCGCCCAATTGGTGTTCAGGCGAGTGGTTGCGCTCAGCACCACGTTGCTACCATTGACGGCACACTGGTGTTCCGAGCCCAGCCCATCGCCCTCGGTGGCTGTGTAGAACATTACCGGGGCGGTGACGCCGGAAACGTTGAGCATGGGATTCCAAAGCGGGGGATCGTGCCACATCTCGCAACTGGAGCTGCTATACTCCAGGATAGAGAGCATTTCCGCCAGATCTGGACCGCGCCAATCATCGTACCCGGCCGTGCTCGCCGTGGAGCAGCTCGCGACGTGTTCACGTCCGGTCTGAGTTCCAGAATTGGGCCAAGGATCGCGCATCCACATGAGACAGCTGCGCTCATCGATGAAAGTCCCGTTGCCCTGGTCGACAGTGGTGCCGGCGGCGTTGGGCGTGCATCCGCTTGAACTGCCTCCGCTGCCCGGGCTGCCTCCGCCCGTACCAAGATCTCCGTCACCGTCTCCGGAGAGTCCGCCTGAACCTAGGTCCCCGTCGCCTCCGGGCATTCCTCCCGTCGGGGCATCGCCGTCTCCGTCGCCATCGCCGTCGCCGTCTCCGCCATCACTGTCGCCGCCATCGCCATCACCGCCATCCGAAGATGGTGCCGAGGCCGAGCAGGCGAGGACGAGAGAGCCAACAAGGAAAGGGAAGAAACGAGCGCTTATTTTCATGCCCACAGAATGGCTCAGAAAACGGATTGTGGCGAACGCTCGTCAGCGTGTGTGGAGCGCCAGGGAAGCAAAAATCATGGCAGACTGCACTTTTCCGTAAATTCCATGACAAAAATGTGCACGACGCCCCTCTTTCATCCCCGTTCCCCCAGCGGCCGCTCAGCGGAGGTATTTCGTGTCCGGGTTTTCGCGACGCCAGATCACGTGATCCATGAAGTAGTGGTGAATGTTGATGAACGTGGCGAAAGCGGCCACGTAGGGCGTTGCGCCGAGCCCCACCGTAGAGACGTCGGCGCTGAGTACGCCCATCTTGGCCGTGGTGGCGACGAAGTTCTCATCGAGAAACCAGGGCACGCCGGTGAAACCCATCCAGGCGAGGGCAACGGCCGTAGCAAAGAAGAGTCCTAGTCTCGTCGGTAAGGAGAAGGGGCTCGCTGCGTGTTCGGGGCTCTGGCCCTCATTTTTTTTGAGCAGATACACGAAGTACCAGTACTGAAGGCTGTGAAGGCCGGGGATCACGTAAGCGATCAGGGGGTCGAATCCGGAGTACACGGTCCACAGCCAGATGCTCATGAGAAACCCGGAGCTTGCCGCGAGGGGCGGGAGCGGATCGCCGCGGCGGATCCGCGCGCCGACTAAAACGACGAGGGCGATGCTGGACGCGGCGAAGGCGACCAGGGTGATCTGTTCGAGGCCCGGCGGATGCTTGAGCGCCGTGTACACCACTCCGGACTCTTGATAGGTGCCGCCCATCTCCCGAGGGCTGGTCCAGGCATAAGCCCAGCCGCTGAAACAATGCGCGAGGAAAACGAGGCGTTCGTAAGGCAAAAACCGGACGCCCTTGCGGGCTGAAAGGACGGTGAGAACGCCAAACCCTTGTTTGACGTAGTGCCACCCGACCAAGAAAAACATGAGCTGGACCATGCCGCCCAAAATCTGTGAGGACTGTTGCACGAGCGCTACCGTGATCCAGAGCACGAGCAGCGCAGGGACCAGAAAGCCGGAGATGAGATAGCGGATGCGCTGAGCACCGGAAAATTCTCCGCCTAGGGCGCGTCCTTTGATGTTCTTGTAAAAGAGCAGGTAGGAGACGGCGAAGTGGGGATCGTTGATGACGTAGGCGGCATAAAAGGCGGTGAAGCTGACGATGTACTCGGACTCTTCGAGGCCGACGGCCTTTCTGTAGTAGAGCGCAAGCGGGATCAGCAGGAGCGTTGCTCCGCCGGTGATCAGAAATTCTCCGATGGATTTTCCGCTCAAGGGCTTCTGAGTGAGCGGCCTTTGATCCAGCGGCTTGTCCAGCGTCATCGTGCCTGCTGTCATGACGGCGCCAAGGTAGCATGAGCGAGCGAGACGCCGGAACAGGGATGATTTTCGGGGTCACAGGAGCTGCGCGAGCCGCTCGAAAAGAAGCGCGCTCAGCCGAGCTGAGCGCGCTTCGTCGGCCGGCCCGCTCAAACCGACTCTCGGAGGGAGGAGCCGGTCGAGCAGGGGCCTTCATAGGGTCATTCGCAAGAGTTCGCCGCGCCTTTGGTGGGCGTGGTGGGCGCAATGAAGGCCCCCGTTCCATCGGGGCAGCGGCTCGCCGTCGTCACATGTTCCGGGATCGGTCCCCACGAGTGAGAATCTACCAAGTCATCACAAGCCGTGTAGAGATTTGCTGCATCGGTGCCTCCCAGACCAAACGACAGCTTGAGGGGTGTCACCACAGCAGAGCCATCGCCCTCGATCACGAGGAACTGACCCGGCGCAATGGTCGTACCCGCAGGAAAGACAAACGCATTGGTCAATAGTCCGTTGTCAATGAACTTCCAACCAGACAAGTCAACGATGCTTGCACCATTGTTGTAGAGTTCGACGAAGTCGGGGTTGGGGTTCGATTGGATCTCGTTGATCACCACATCATCTTCGCCGGGCAGTGGTCCCGCAGAACAATCGATCACAGGAGGATCGACGGGAGGCTCTTCATCGTCAGTGCCGGGGATGAAGCCACCTCCCGAGATGTTCGAGTTGAAAAGCAGTTCGACGAGACTCACCGAGCCTCCCGCAGGGTTGGAAACGACGACCAAGTCTCTGCCTGGAACCTTCACGATGCCTTCGGGTTCGTACTGGGCCGATTGGTCAGCAAATGCATTGGCCGGGTTGAGCACCACGACATCGAGCATGCGGATGTTCGTCGGATCAGTGACATCGTGAATCGACATCGAGTCTGCTCGCTCCAGAGCGACGAACGCGAGCTGGCGTCCGCGGACTTGAGCCACATCGACGACTTCAGGCTCAGGGCCCTTCTGGTTGCAACGCTGGGGCAAGCCCAGGGCGAGCACTGCGTTTTCGATCGAGTTTCCGCTGTCGCCCAAGAACTCACCGGTCTCAGCGTCGTACATGCTGATAGAACGAGATCCGTGTCGACTGAGAGGAACGCCCCCGTGACTCTGCGCATTGGAGAAGGTCAGGTTGTCTTCGTCCGCCGTAACGAAGAAGCGTCCGTCCGAAGTGATGGCGATGCCATCTGGCTCCCTCGCTGACGTGAATTCTTCACGCAGGCTGATGTCATAGGCACTGGATTGACAGCCAGTTGCCCCGGCTCCTCCACTGATCAGGCCGAGCCCTGTTCGCACTCCCGCGTCCCAGTTGGTGATCGAGAAAGCACCTGCCGTAAGCACGGTCGGCAGCGGACTGGGGATTTCCATCCGCATGATGGCGTTGTTCTCTTGGAGTGTCGCCAAAACGAACGACCCGTCCGACGAGACTTTGACGGTTTCTGGCTGCGGATCGTGGCTGAAATAAGGGATCCCAGCCGCCGGGATCGGGACTTCGACTTGACTCAAAGACTCAGGGCCGTTGCGTAGATCGATGACGGAGATCGTGCCCGCGCGATTGTCGAGGTTCGTGAGGTCGAGTTCATTCTCTTCGTTTTCGTTGGCGACGACGGCAAACAAACCGTTCGGGGCGATGTCCACCGAATCAGGACCGATGCCTACCGTCACTGAGCCGATGACTTCCATATCGGGCAAGCTCACGGCTAGCACTTTGCCTGGCACCTCATCTCCCGAAGCCGGTGGGTGTTCGATGTCTCGCACCGCAATGAGCGCGTACTCTCCGCTCGGATGGATCGACATGCCAGTGAAGTCACCCACACTCGATCCCGCAGGCCGATGCTCCGGCGGGAGCGTCAGCGCTTTGACTAAGGTGAGGCGAGCGGGCCGAATCTCCAAGAGAGACGCTACGTCTTCTCCCGCTACGAGCACGTAACGACCGTCGCTGCTCACATCGAGCATCTCTGCTCCCCCTACGGAAATTTCATGAGTGAGCACACCCCGCACGTCGAAGGCCGGAGCGCCATCGAAACCGTCCAAACCGTTGGACCCGTTCGAACCGTTGGACCCGTTCGAACCGTTGGACCCGTTGGACCCGTCTGACCCGTCCGAACCGTTGGCTCCAACCATACCATCCTGACCTGACTCCCCGTCCTGACCCGACTCCCCGTCCTGACCTGACTCCCCGTCCTGGCCGGACTCTCCAGGGGCGCCGTCGTTGCCATCTTTCCCGGCAGGGCCTTCATCCTGAGAAGAACAGCCTCCTAGCGGTGCTCCGAGCGTAGCTACGCCGCACAGCAGTGCAGTGGTAAGTGATTTGCGAGATATTTGATACTTCACGAAAACGGCTCCTCTTAAAGGGTCTATCGATGGGCCGACCGTAAAGTTCGTTCATGACGCTCCCTGATCGTTCGTGTGAATCATCGAGGACGATTTCGCGACAGACTCGCCTTATTGACACACTCCTGTCTTGCAACGCCTGTGCGCACGGCCCGTGCGCGTTCAAACCCGACCCAGATTCGGATTTTATTGGCGGCGCCAGATCCACGGAGCTGCGCGAGCCGCTCGAACGGGCCTTAGCCAGGCCTTTAGGGAGGGGCTAGTGGCAACCACTCAAGCAAGCACCGTCTCAATCAAACACAGCGCTCAAAGTCGCAGCAAACAAGACCCGTTCCGCGTAGATGTCAAGAGCATCACTCGTAGCTTCTCTGACCGTGGCCTGAGTCTCCGCGCTCATGGGTCCAAACTTGAGCGTCAGCTGCTTCAACACGATCTCAGCTTTACCTTCAGCTTTACCCTCAGCTTTGCCTTTTGCTTCGCCTTCAGCTTTGCCTTCATTGAAGAGTACTTCTGCGATGCTCATGACGGTGTCCTTTGCTTCTGGATGAGTATGCACTAGTTCTGCCGCGCGCTCCAGAGACTTTCTGAATTCGCGGCCGGACTGGGCGTCGAAATACCTCAAAATGTCCCGAAAAGCATCGATGCCGCCTTCCGTGCTCGCAAGGTCGACCGCCAGCCTGTCAGACGAAAAGAGGCCTTGCAGAAACGCGTCCAAGTCCCAGCCGTTGCGCAGCGCGAGCAACACCACCACCGCCGCCTCGTCCGCGGGCCTACGCAAACGTGCCAAAATCTGCTCCGATGTGAGGTGCGACAAATCATCCAACATGAACTGAAATGACGGGATGTAACGCTCAATGCTCGCCCGCTCGATGAGCGACGGGGCAAAGAGCCCATGAAATGACTCTGCTGCCGTCCAGCCCCCCTTGCTGTGGTGCACCACCACCGGAAGCACAATAGGCAGCGGGAGCGGGGACTCATTCTGTGCGCGCCGGGTCTTGATGTGATCGACCCACACCCCGTACTGATACCCCAGGCAGCGAAGCGGCATCAGCTCATCCACTGTACTCTGGTGCTCGACCAAGATCGTGAGCACAGCGGTCTCGCCGAAAAGCTTCGCCTCCACGAGCAAGTCTCCACGCATTGGCGAAAGACCCGGCACTTCTAGCTCCGTCCGCAGCACCCGAAGAGTGCTAAAATCCAGCCCTTCGACAAGCTCTGGCGCGAGCACTGCGCGCAGCTCCACCTCCAAGTGTCGTACGTTCGAGAACGTTTCCTTGAAGAGCCTGTCGTGACGGTCGTCGCTAGACATGCGGCTCTTTCTAGCGATGACATGACGGTAGCGAAAGACTTAGCGTGTCGGGCGGCGCAGAACCGCAGAACCGCAGAACCGCAGAACCGCAGAACCGCAGAACCGCAGAACCGCAGAA
>CAYMQT010000136.1:0-13163 GCA_964392575.1 uncultured Polyangiaceae bacterium | reverse complement strand
CGGGGCTTCTTCTGCGTGACCCAGAGCGGTGGACTCGAAATCGAGAACTTCACCGTCACCAATGTGGGCGCAGATCCCGCTATTTTCATCGAGAATTGTCACAACGTGAACATGGCTACTTCTTCGGGATCAGGCACCCTCACCGGTGGGCGCATCTACCTGGGGCACAACTCCGGCAATGGGGTAGCTTCGACCAACGTCACGCTGCGCAACATCACGCTCGTAGGCGCAACCGTCCAGTCAGCGAGCGCTGTCACCTGCGCCAACAACAACCAAGCCATCAATGTCACGGGTGGTTCTGTGACCGTGTGCCATTGAAAGCACGGCGTCTCTCATGAAGCGCCGTATTTCGTGAAGCACTGGTGCGCGGGCAGCTTCAGTACGGAAGCAGCGGTCCTCCTGGAAGACCGACGGCAAACCAGCGGGGCTCCGGAGCGGGCACATAAAGCATGTACCCGGCGTCATGGGACATGCTCACGCGATAGACGTTCACTTGAGCGATGACGACTCCGTTCGCGTCGTAGATCTCACCTGCTTCCGCCAGCGGTCCTGGCGCTCCCCGCCCCGAAGCCGGCGTGCTCCATGAGGGCCCGTCTGCCGTCACGACCATGCGGTGCCACTTCACCAGAGGCGCTGAGGATTCCTGTCGCACTTCGTAGGGACTGACACCGTTCACGCCAGCGATGCGCTCAATGTACGCCTGAAACGAGTAGTCACTGACCCATTCCGGACCGCAGTAGCTCATGAAGTCTCTGTACTGACTCGGATCGATGAGACTGCCGGTGAGAAAGTCATAACCCCAACTCCCGATCAGAGCACCGCTGTAGGGATAACTGGAGTCGGCTCCCGCCGCTCCGCCACAAGGCGCGTGATTACGACCGTGATTGTGCCCCAGCTCGTGGGCGAAGGTCCCTGCGCCGCGCGTACCAAAGCCGATCCCTACAGCAACGCGATGAGACACCGCTCCCCATCCGCTCAGAGCGGTGACCCATCCGACCCCTGTGGTGCATCCTCCACTACAGTAGGAGTTGAAGCTGCTCGCCGGATCGATGAGTCCGTAATAATAAACGTCGGCCGCAGGTCCGTCGAGTTCGCGCCGTTGAGTCACCAGATTCAGGATCGAACCGAGGTCGACGCCGACGCCGGACTGATTGGACGTGAGCGCAGCCGCCACACTCGTTTCCACCCGGGACGTGGGGTACATACTCTGCACCTCGGCGGCGTAGGCGGCTATCGTCTGTTCGCTCGTGTCGGGGACACGTGAGTCGTGGCGCACGGGCACGAACACCACTTTGATGGGCCCCGTTTCCCGCGCCTCGAGCGGGGCGGTCGTCGTGCCCGCAGGGACACGGACGGTGCCGACGGTCCCCATGGGCAGCACGCCACACTCCACCAACTCGACCCAATAGTTCGTGCTCTCGCCCAGTGCAATCGCCGGCAATTCCATCACAAAAGTCGAGTTCAGGCTGTTCTGCGTCGAAGCCCCGCTCACGCTCCGCTTCTGATGGTAGACTTCCACTTGACCCGCATTGTCGGCAAAGAAGCGCGCTGACATTTCTCGCGCCGAAAACCCAGGCTCCGGTTCAACGAACACGCGAACGAGTGCTTTTCGCTCCTGCACCACATCCACGGCGCGCTCGGAAGACGCCTGCACGCTCCCGTCTCGGTAGAGATCGAGTTCCACGCCCTGGTAGAGAGCAACCCGGGTGATACTGACGTCCCGCGCTTCACCGCCACACTGATCGCCGTCGTACTTGCAGATCCCTGCCACGCACGATTCGTAACCCTTGCACATGATCCCACACGCGCCGCAATGATCGGGATCCGTTTGCGTGTCGACACAGCTGTCCGTGCACAGAGTTTCTTCTGCGGCGCACACGCATGAGCCTGCCTGACAGCTGGTCCCAAACTGACAGGCGGTGCCGCAAGTTCCACAGTTGGCGTTGTCCGTCAGTGGATCGGAACAGCTCAGCCCACACTGGTTCTGCCCAGCCGGGCAAACGCAAACGCCACCCTCGCAAATCAACCCCACGCCACATTCGATTCCGCAAGCGCCGCAATGAGAAGCGTTGGTTTGGGTATTGATGCACTGTCCGCCACAGTCGGTTTGCGCTGCCGCACAGAAGCAAACAGCGCCCGCGCACACCGGCGCTCCTCCTTCACACTGTCCTTCGACACAAGCGCTCCCGCTAGAACACACCACGCCACACGATCCGCAATTGGCGGCGTCGGTACGCACCTCGACGCAAAGCCCTCCGCAACTCATGCCCGCGGTGCACCCTTCCTTTTCGCGGCTTGGAGAACCTTCACCATCCCCCGTCTTGCCGAGCCTGGCGTTACACCCCACAGCAAAAGCGAGCAGAGCCAAAAACACAACCTGAAGACCACGCCGCGAAAGAGGCGGCTTGCGCTCGTTTTCGCTCTCCTGCTCTTCGCCCCACATCCTGCCCCTCTGCTCGGCCATGGACGGGTCATGTCACGGACCACGGCCAGACAGCAGATGCTGATTTCGTCACCGCCGTGGCGGTGCAGCTTTGCGACCCCGCTGAAACCCTACCCCTCCGAAAGGGGTTCCATTCATTCGGTCCTCCTTAAAATGAAAGCTCCTCCCCCGGCAGCACTGGGGTCGGGAACGTGGTGGGGCCGCCGGTGGACATGTAGAGCCCGCTCACGCTCGGGAGCAGCGCGTAGTTCGCGCAAATTTGGTTCTGCCAGGTTTCGTGAGCAGAGGAAAAATAGCCGCGGCCGCGCTCCCTCGTAACTCCGCTCTGACTTGTGGCTCCGCTCTGGTTCATTTCATGCCGGATCTGAAGCGAGGCCTGGGGCGTCTCTAGGCAGCTGCCCGCCGTCCCGGACTGTGCTGAGTAGATCCCAGAGATCCCCGCTGTGTGGGTCTGCATCGTATCGGTTCCCCCGGCGCGAAGCCTTGCGATGGTCTGAACGTCTTGTCCCGCGCGCCGCAGCCCGAGGCTGAAGTCCGTACATCCGACGGAACTCAGACACGGATCCATCGCGTGGGTCGCGGGCTGATAGTCCGAAGGCGTCTCACCGAACGCGACTTGTCGCGCCTGCACCAAAACGCCAATCGTCTCGCCCGGTTCCCAAGCACCCGAGAGCGTGCAGCGGGTTTCTGTGCTTCCCACAGTACATACGGTGCCGGAAGAAAGGGAAACGACCTGGGTCGTTCCAGGCTCTTCATTCAACACGTTGATGCTCAAAATTCGCTCCTCCGCAGGCACTTCCTCTTCTAGAGGGTCAGAGACGCCATCGTTGGTGAAGCGAATGCCCAGTAGGGAGCTCGTGAAGACGGAGTACGTCACTCGCGCAGGAAAAGTGAGCGCCACAAACTCGATCAGCGCCTCATCGCTTGCGGAGTCTTCTTCGATGCGGAAACTGACACCGCTCGGAGACGTAAAATCGCGACCTTCTGTCCCTGTCGAAAGGGGCTCCTCGTCGTGGCGGACAGCAGCTCCAGACAGGCTCTGACTCAGGGTCGTGTCGCGCCCCACCACAAACGCCTCCACTTTTTGCGACCTTGCACTCCCGGCCACCCAAAGGGCCGTGGCCTCACCGCTGGCATCGCTCAAGGGCTCTGCCGCGAAGGCAAAACCGCTCTCGAGGGCGGTCAGCCACACCACTTCGCACCCCTCGACGGGTTCACCCGCGGCGCTCGTCACTCGCGCAGTCAGCACGCTCGGCCTGTAGCTTTCCACGAAGTCCGCAGGATAGTTCGAATACCACGTCGGCACGTAGAACTGATCGCCGAAGAGTCCGCCCACCCGCGCTTCGAGGGACTCACTCGACGCGCGGAGCGTCAGAGAAGCGGCGTCCCTGCATGGCTCGGGGCCGAGCAGGCAAAAGCCGGCGGCACAGAGCTGTCCTTTTCCGCAATCAGCGCTGTCCGTACACGTCGGCGTGCACAGAGTCGTCTTCTCCTGAAAGTGCGCGAAACCTTCTGCACCTTCTGCCTCCGCTTCGTCTCGACCGCACATCCCTCGAAACACACCCACGTCAACGGGACAAGCAGCATTTTCTAAGCCCACGCAGTCCTCTGTCTCCGTGCACGCCTTCGTACAAGCGCCACAAATGCACGCCATCTCAGCCGAGCACTCTTCCGTGGAGTCACAAGCGCGGAACCAGTTCGTATTGCTACCGACCCCTTCGCCCTCCGAAGTCGAGGGCGTAAAGAGCGAACACCCGCTGAGTGAAAGCAGGGTGAGCAGAGGGATCAGGGTGAGCAGAAGGAATCCCCTGTTCACGGACGCTTCCCTTCTTGAACGGACTGACCGAAATAGAAGGTGACCACATCCCCACAATCCAAACTGTGCCCTTGCCGGAGCTTTTGCTGATTGTACTCCCCGACGCGGCGCCACAGATCATCCACGTCGCGCCGCACTGTCCGCAGCAGACCGTAGACTTCCTCTCTAAGCGGGTGTGACGGATCGATCTCGAAGGAAACGGTCGCCCCGCCGGTGCTATCGTCTGAGGCAGAGCGGGCCGAACCCAGGGAAAGTTTGCGCGTGAGTGCAGTGACCAGAGCCTGATAATGATCGAAAACCGCCGCTTCCCAGCCGACGGACGCTCCCGCCGGGATGATCACGCCCGCCGTCCGGAGCGAACCGTCCTCCTCCTTCTGCACGGTGCCCTCATCGATCAGAGCCGACACGGCCTCTCTGACGCGAGCAGGTTCCGCTCCCAAGCGGCGGCACAGATCACCCTCCGTGCTGACTCCGCGGTAGATGGCCACACGCACGAGCGCCGAAAGCGCCTCCGCGTCCTGAGCCCGGAGGACCTCCTCGCGCTCCTCCACCGGCACCACTCGGTAACGCGCCGTCACCCCGGAGCCGGTCCGGTAGAGCAGTCCGCTTTCGCACAGATCTCTGAGCACGGCTGCAAGACTCTGCGGATCCCCGCGTTCGAAATGATCCAGAAGAGTTCGCCTGTCCGCGGCGCCTTTGTCCTCGACAAAAGAAAGGACGGCTTCCCACAGCGTTGCTTCCCGTTCCCCCACGCTCTCTTCAAGCCTTTGCACCTTCGTCTGGTAAGTACGAAGCGCCAGCCCGAACATGTCGGCGGCGACTTTTTTGGACACTCCCTGGCGCTCGATTTCACGTGCAAGCTCGACGAACACCTGATCGGCGATGGTGGAAAGGGGCGCTCTTACCCCCGCAGTCGTCGACAACTGAGCCAAAAGCACCGTCGTCTGTTGCACGATCGCATCAATGAGGAGTTTGGGGTTCATCGATCACTCGGGTCACCTTACCTTGCCTCAGCGCCATCGGCAGGTGCAGAATGTAGCGCCACAGCCCAGACGGAAATTTCTAGCGATTCTGCACGGTAAACGCAGAAATCTCGGTGCGCACCTACGGCGCGTCGAGAGCTTCTCGGACGCGAGCGAGCAGATCCTCGGAGCGGAAAGGTTTTCCTATGACTTCCGCGCCTCCAGGCAACTGCTTCCGGTACCGATCATCCGCGTAACCACTGGTAAAGAGCACCTTGAGCCCTTCGCTCATGTCTCGCATTCTTTCCCACGTCGCAGGCCCGCCCAGCTCCGGCATCACCACATCCAGAATCACCAAACTCACATTCCCTGCGAGCTCGCGCAAGAGTCGAAGAGCCTCCATCCCGTTTTGCGCGGCATGAACTCGATAACCGGCGCGCTCCAAGATCTGAACCGTGGCGCTTCTGACATGCTCATCGTCTTCAGCCAAGAGGACCGTCTCCTGGCCTCCCCGGGGGACGGCGTGCAGTCTTTTCCCCACGCTTTCCGCAACGCGATCGTCGCAAGGCAGATAGATCTTGAAGGAAGTGCCCTCTCCGAGCTCACTGTACGTGTGAACGAAGCCCCCGTGCTGCTGCACGATCCCGTAGACCGTAGACAGACCGAGTCCCGTGCCCCGGTCGTGGCCCTTGGTCGTAAAAAACGGTTCAAAAGCCCGCTCTTGTACCTCCGGCGTCATGCCGGTTCCCGTGTCGGACACGGTCAACAGGACGAACCGGCCCGGCCGGGCCCAGGGATGAGTCTCACAGAAGCGCCCGTTGATGAGAACATTCTCCGTCTCGATCGTCAGCTGCCCGCCGGGTTCCATCGCGTCTCGGGCGTTGACGCAAAGGTTGACGATCACCTGCTCCAGGTGAGAAGGATCTGCGCTCACTGAAGCCAACTTGTGCCCGGGGATGAAATCCACGTGGATGTTCTCGGGGATCAAGCGCCGCAGCATTTTCATGAGACCGCGGGTGAGCTTGTTCAAATCGATCGCCACAGGGAGGAACGGCTGACGTCGACTGAAGGCCAGAAGTTGCTTGGTCAGATCGGCGGCTCTGAGTCCGGCGTTTTCGATCTCGCCCACGAAACCTCCCGCCTTCTCCGGTTCCAGGAGGGAAGCCTGAGCGAGATCCGCGTTGGCCAGGATGATCTGAAGCAGATTGTTGAAGTCATGAGCAACGCCCCCGGCGAGCTGTCCCACTGCCTCCATCTTCTGCGCCTGCAGGAGCTGCGCCTCGGTCTTCCTCTGTTCGGTGAGGTCGCGCGCCACGGCGTAAACATCACCAGTGAGCGGATCGACCGTCGCTCGCCAGGAGAAGACCCGGTACTCCCCGTCCGCCCTGCGGTAGCGGTTTTCAAAGTCGCGGACAGGCGTCCCCGAAATCACCCTCGCAAACGCCTCGTCGCTGCGCGCCTGATCTTCTGGATGCACGAGATCTCGGAAAAAGCCCAAGCTCAAGTCCTGAGCGTTCCACCCGAGCGCTTCTCCGAAAGCCGGATTCATGCGTTTGAGCCGCCCCTCCCCGGTCACCACGACGAGCATATCGAGGGAGAGGGAAAAGAAGCGATCCCGGTCCGCATGTTCGCGACGGATTTCGGTGACCTCGTTGGTCACGGCAACGAGACCAATGACTTCTTCGTCGACGATGATGGGTCCCACGCGGACGTCCCAGATGAGCAGCCCCGCAGGATCGGCGTACATAGTCTCGAAACGCTCGCTCACTTTCGTCTTGAGCACGCGCATGTAGACCTCTTTTGCCTTGTCTTGATATTCCGGAGGAACGAGGGTGAGCACGCTTTGTCCGATCAGCCCCTCCCGCGTCAACCCGGGCGCGGCCCAATTGAGATAACGGATGTTGAGTTCTGGATCGAGCACACCGATCACATCGGGACAGTTTCCGAAGACGCCGTTCAGCGTCAAAAGACCGTCCCCTGAAACCCAGAGCGAAAGTGCATCCTCCCCCGAAGACATGAGCTTCCATCATGCCCGACGTCGGGCCTCAGAACAAGTGCAGTCGCGACGATCATTCGATCCGCAGGGGCTCGTGAGACCAGGCGCCCGGCCCGAGATCAGGTTTCGAGGGCAGACGTAAACATGAAACGAAGTCCGAGGAATTGGTGCGCGTCTCCCCCTGGGGCGTCTTGCATGAGGCAATCTTGGCTGAGTTTCTTTTGCAGCTTCACATGGGCGAACGTGAAGGGTTTGCGAATTGGCAGGAGCCCGTGTTGCCCGCAGCATGGGGGCCATCCTGAATCGAAAAGCCCGGGTCAAATAACCCACTCAAGGAAGCAGAGGAAAACAGCATGAACCAACTTTACGTCGCCTCGAACGCGAACCACGCGGAGCCATCCACCAAGAAGACCAGGCCGAACGTCACCGATTTTTTGATCTTCGATGATCCGAAACTGAAGCAGAAGTGGGCGAAGAAAAAGATCCCCATGTCCGACGTGTACGAGGCCTACATCGAAGGCCGCGTGGATATCCCTCCCGAAAAGTGGGAGGAATTTTTCAACACCCGGAACGAGACTCTCACCTTTCGTTTGACGGAATCTCACGTCAATTGGGGGGTGACGCACTTTTTGCCGCACGTCACGATTCATTCGCTCAGACAGGACAAGCGCCTCGTGAGCGAGCATTACGACCGAGGCAATGACTTCTTCGGTTGGTTCTTGGGCGAAGCGATGGTGTACACGTCAGCGTATTACAAGGACGGCAGCGAGTCGCTCGAACAGGCGCAGTACGCCAAGATCGATCACGTCTCGCAGAAGCTACACTTGCAAACTGGGGAGCGGCTTTTGGACATCGGCTGCGGCTGGGGCACGTTCGTGGCGCAAGCGGCAGAGCGGTTCGGAGTCAAGAGCTACGGAGTCACCTTGGCACAGGAGCAGGTGAGCTTCGGGATGGACCGTATCCGGAGCTACGGTGTGGAAGACCGGGCGCGAGTGGAGGTGTGCGATTACCGAAAGATTCGAGGGAAGTACGACAAGATCGTATCCCTGGAGATGGTGGAACACGTGGGGATCAAGAACCTTACTGGGTACTACCAGAAGGTCCATTCACTGCTCGAAGACGAAGGGTTGTTCCTGCTTTCTTGGACGGGGATCCGTGGGCTCAATAACCCACAAAACCCGCTGAGCGCGCTGACGATGAAGGGGGAGGATCTGATTTGGGCGCTCTTCATGAACCGCCACATCTTCGAGGGGGCGGACGCGAGCTTGACGCTCTCGAAGATGATCCGGGCAGCGGAAGATGCTGGCTTCGAGGTGGCAGACGTAGAAAACGTGTCACAACACTACGTGATCACGTTGCGAAAGTGGCGGGATCTCTGGGTAGAGAACCGGGCAGAGGTGGTGAAGACGTATGGAGAGCGCTGGTACCGGTTGTGGTACTTCTTTCTGCATTGGTCGATGTTGATTGGAGAGCAAGGGTCGGCTTTCAACTATCACCTTTTGCTCCACAAAAATCACGACAGCTACGACCGAAAGCGTCTTTTCTTCGACATGCCCTGGCGCTGAGAGCACGTCCGAAAGCCTGCTGCGCCCCGCGCTGCGTCGGTCGTCGTCCTCGAAATACTCATGTATTCCTGCGTCCTCCTCCGGCGCAGCGCTCGCGACGGTTTTTGGACATGCTCTAAATCTGTTAGGAGTTCAAATCAGGTAGGAGACGACCAAATCCGTGAGTTCTTCCGTCAGGATTTCATCACTGAGCCCTGGCGGCTCTTCTAGGATCTTGGCGAGCATGGTGGCCCGCACTGATTGATAGAGCACAAAGGCTGCTGCGTGCTTGTGTTTTCGGCGAATGGGGAAGCTGGTGTTTTCGAAGAAGAAGCGCAAAGTTTCGACGATGCGATGATCGAAGGCTTGCACGCGCTCGGTCGGCGTCACCCGCAGGCCCTCGAGGGCCAGCACGCGATGGAGTCCAGGGGAAGCCCGATACAGCTTGAAAAGGCTCTCGACCACGGTGCGTGCCAGATCACGTGGAGTCTCGAATTTTTCTCGCACGAAATGCGTGTGGATGATCTCCGTGGTGCGGGAAAACTCCCGATCCTGCAGGGCATTCAGGATCGCATCGCGATTTTCGAAGTATTGATAGAGAGAACCGACGCTCACTCCTGACGCTTCGGCGATGCGGCTCGTGGTCGCGGCCTGCACACCTTCTTGATCGAGAACGCGAATACAGCCGTCCAAAATCGTTTCGACCGTAGCTCGCGAACGACTCTGACTTGGCTGTTTTCTCGCGATTTTCTTCTTTTTGTGAAGCGTCAAGGCGAATCCGAATGCTTTGCGAATTGTCGGGGGTGCTTCCCTCACGCAGCATGCTCAAGGGACCCGATGAAAAACTCAGCACTCACGCTGCGACAAGTCGAGCCCTACATCAAGGAGAAAACGATCCCATGCCCCATCCATCTGTCGACTCGACTCCATCTTTGGATGGGCGCCAAACAGGACTCCTGCGAAGCTCTACCGTTCGAAGCTCTGTTGTTCGAAACCCTACCGTTCAAAACCCTGCTGATCGAAGAAGTCTGATCTGGGCATTGATCTTCTTTCCTCTACCTATCATCACAGCCTGTTTTTGGCCTCGCCTCAGTCCTTGGATGTTGCCCGTGACTCTGTACCTCTCGTTCTGTACGGGAGTGCTCACGCATTATCACAACCACAGAGGCGTCTTCCGAAATCGAGTCGCCAATCAGATCTATTCATTGTGGCTCTCGGTTTTTTACGGCTTCCCCATCTTCAGTTGGATCCCGACCCACAATCAAAATCACCACAAATATACCAATGGCCCTCATGATGCGACGAGCACGTTTCGCAGCGGAAAAAAGGACAGCCTGCGCGAAGCTCTGTACTACCCGCTGCGCTCCTCCTCCTGGCAGCTACCGGCCTTGATCTCTTACCTGGGCCTCTTGCGCAGAAAGCGTTCTCCCGAACTGGGCTGGGCGCTCGCCCAAAGCGGAGTGCTATTTCTGGTTCACGCAGCTGGGATTCTAGGGCTCCTTCACCTCCATGGGCCAACCCTGGGAGGCTTGGCCTACGTGTGCTCGATGCTCATCCCAGCACTGTTTGCTCCCTATTCCATGATGTTCATCAACTACGTGCAGCACGTGGGTTGCGATCCGAGCTCTCCCGACAACCACTCCCGGAACTTCGTCGGAGCCTGGGAAAATTGGCTGGTCTTCGAAGCAGGCCTCCACACCGTGCATCACGAACACCCTGGCACGCATTGGAGCCGTTATCCCGAACTCCATCGGCAGCGGGAGAACGCAATTGCCCCCATCCTGAACCAACGCAATGTGTTTTCTTTCGTCTACCGGCACTACCTGCGCGGCGAGCCAGCCTAGGCCTGCGTCACCCAGGGCGCGGCCGGCGCGTTTGGCCAAGGCTGGCTCGCATGCTGTCCATAGTAGTCCTGTATTCTCCCGTCCAGCTCGACTCGGGGACTTACTGTGGGGGCTTCTGCTGTGGTAGCCCAGAGCCATGTCTCAAGGTTCAGGCCGGATCAAAACCTTCGGGTTCAAACCCGGTGATCGTCTTCTCGGCAAGTACCGCGTAGTAGAATTTCTGGGCGGAGGATGGGAAGGAGAGGTTTATCGGATTCGGGAGCTGCTCACGGGAGTCGACCGCGCGGCGAAGTTCTTCTATCCGCACCGAAACCCACGAGACAGAGCCGTCAAGTTCTACGCGAAGAAGCTACACAAGTTACGCGACTGTCCCGTTGTGATTCAATACATCACTCAAGAACGCATGGATGTCCATGGGCATCGAGTGACCTTCCTCATCTCTGAGTTTGTAGAAGGGCTCATGCTCAGTGAGTTCATCAAGGCAGAGCCGCGGAAGCGACTCTCCCCTTTCGAAGCGCTCCACCTCCTGCACGCTCTCGCCCGAGGGATGGCGCAAGTGCACCGCCTGCGAGAGTCCCACAGCGATCTTCACGCAGGAAACGTGATGGTCCGGCGCCAAGGTCTGGAATTCGAGCTGAAAGTGATTGATTTTTTTCGCTGGGATGCGGCAAAACCAGATCAACTTCGCGACGATGTTTTCGGAATGGTAGGCATCCTCTACGACAGTGTCGGAGGCGCGAAACAGTATGCGAGGCAGCCGGCGGTGATCAAAGAGATCGTCCGCGGCCTGAAGCGGAGCTTGATCGAGCAAAGGTTCAGAAATGCGATGCAGCTCGTCGCGCACCTCGAAGGCCTCACCTGGGACGATCCTCGCTAGAACGCTTTAGACGCTTTTCGCCGCGGTACCCATTTTGGATCGAGGGCGAAAGACGATGAAGGCAACGTCATCTGGCTTGCTTGGATCACCTTCCGACGGCTCCACCATCCGGCGCGTGCTGAGCGCAACCAGGTTTTTCGACACGTCGGAAAGCCTGCCTTGGCGCGCCTGGTCGGCGACTTCGTACAAATGAAGGTTGTCGAACAGGCCATCCGTTCCCAAAACCACCGCATCGAGCCGTGACAATGCAAGCGGAGAGCCCATCTCAATTCGCATGTCGACAATGCCTACCAAGTTTGAAACAAGGTTGAGATCGTCGTGATGGATGGCCTCGGCGGGTTCAATCAACCCGGCCTCGACTCCATAACCTACCGGAGAGTGCGGAATCGTGTTGAGCTTCACCCTCCCGCGCCCCCCCGTCACCAGAACTCCGGAATCCCCTGCATGGTACGAGCGAAGGACCGGTCCCCCCGCGCCCTTCTGAATCTCGACGACCGACAACGTGGTCCCCGCTCCGTTTCCGAGACCCAGCACTCTTTGGTTCGCAAGTTCAAACGCATCTAAAATCGCACTTCGAACAGACTCACCTCCCTGCGCCACACACTCCTTGAGCGCCTCGATGGCCAGACAGGAGGCTCGATGCCCGTCAGGACCTCCCCCCGCGCCGTCTGCGACCGCGAGGACAAGGCCATCCTTGATGGAGAGGATCAAAGCTGAATCCTCGTTTTGGTCCTCAGAACCGGGACATCGGTGCGAGAAAACGGCCACTTCTCCCAAATCACTAAAAAGCAACTGCGGTGCTTCCAGATCTTCGTTCAGAAGGAAAAGGGACGGGGTCATGAGCATCGGGAGCGTATCAGCCTCCAGAAAACTACCCCACTTTTGCGCGAGCAGCCCGGATTAAGTACTTCGAGAAGCTCACCTAAAGCTCATCTAACCGTCCCCCGGGATCTCTCCAGGAGAGAGAACGTCGAGTTTCGACTGCCTTTGCTGCCGAGAGCGCTCCGGCACGAGATCTCGCATCGTCTCGACTTTTCCGAAACAGAGAAGCACGTCCCCCGCCGCAATGACACGCGTCGGAACCGGGTTGGGGATCACCTTTCCTTCCCGATGAAGAGAGAGCACGTTGATGCCCCGAGCATTCAGCCCAGATTCTCCGATCGTCTTACCGACCATTTCCGCTCCCTCCGGGATGACCAAATCGGCCACATCGTAGCCGCGACTCACGGTCAGACGTTGACGAATGTCTAGCTCTGGAAACATCACCTGAGCCCGAATGTACCGGACGAGCGCCCCGGCGATGTCGAGTCCCGTCGCAGTTTCGATGCCCTCTAATCCGGGCGAGGAATTGACCTCCATCACCTGCGGACCATCGACGCCTTCGAGCATGTCAACCCCCGCGAAACGCAGACCCATGATCTGCGCCGCACGTACCGCAGTCTCCTGATAGGCTTCGTCGAGTACAATCGCCTCGGTCCTCCCCCCACGGTGCACATTGCTCCGAAATTCCTGCCCCTGGGCGACTCGACGCATCGCAGCCACCACCTGATCGCCGATCACGATGGCGCGCACGTCTCTTCCTTTGCTTTCCGCGACGAACTTCTGCACGAGCACGTTCTGTTTGGTGCTGTGGAGAGTCTCGATGATCGCCTCCGCGACCTTATTCGACTCTGCCAGAATG
>CAYMQT010000135.1:6811-13237 GCA_964392575.1 uncultured Polyangiaceae bacterium | reverse complement strand
CGCGCCGCGTCACTCCTCGCCCTTTGGGCTCGCGTGCCTGGGGCTGTTCTTGCTGCGCGGTGGCTGCTGCGGACTGGGAGGTGACTGCTGCACTCTTCGCCCTTTTGGGCTGGTGTGTCTTCGTGCGCTTTGCTTTGTTCGCAAAATTTATATTTTATAAATTAGGCATTCTCCGTGGCGGGACGTAAACGGGCCGCAGAAGTTGGCGCCAGCGCCAGGCAGCGCCACCGACACGTCACCGAAGGGAGAGAGGGATGTTGCGGGATTTCTGGCCTTCGGCGCGTGGGCCTTCTTCTTGCTTACCCTTACAAAAATGAGCGAGCGTTTCCGTGGCGAGCGCGAGGAGAACGGCCTCTCCCCCGCATTGCTTTCCGATCCGATTGTCCTTTGGGCCGTGTGCGCCCTGGCGGGCAGTGTCTATCCTCGAAACCCTGTTCCCGCACTGGGAATTGCGATCCTGTGGTTTTCGGTTTTCGTCCTTTCGAGGCGAAGGAGCGCGAGATTCTGGGCGGGGGTCCTCGCTCTCGGATTGTTTTTCACTTGCGCCGAGCGAAGCGCACGCTCGGTCCGAGACTTCTCCCACGACTATCAGAACACGGCCCTCCGGCTCTTGGGTCCTAAACGATGCGCGCTCGTAGGCGAGGTGATGACTTCCCCTACCCTGCGCTCTTCCGACGAGCCGGGGAAGGCGCCCTTACTGCTGTTCACGGTTCTCGCTCAGGAAGTGGACTGCGAGGGAACCCTCTTCACGGAGCCGCTACCGATCCGCCTCTATGGATCGGGAGGTCCCGTCGCACGTGGAGACCACATCTCTGCCATCGCAAGCCTCGCCCCCGTGCAGATCTTTCGCAACGCTTCGCTGACCGATCCGGTCCCGGGGGCCGCACGTCGAGGTGCTCTTCTGAGCGGAAGCGCCCTTTCTTTCGAAAGGGAACGCGCCGGAGAAGGCCTCAAGAGTCACATCGACCGTTTTCGCGAGCGCGTACGAACACGCATCATGGCCACCTATCGACCAGAAATAGAGTCGCTCGGGCGAGCTCTGGTGCTGGGAGAAAATGATCTCCCAGAAGGGGATGCTGAAGCATTCCAGCACAGCGGCTTACTTCATCTCCTTGCGGTCAGCGGGACCCATCTCGTGATCGCAGTCTTGAGTCTTGTCGGAGCTCTGAGTGCCCTCTTGGTCCGTATCGAACTCCTCGCTCGCCGCTTTGATACGCCGCGCATCGCGAGCGGTTTGGGTGCCTTGCTCGCGGTGCTCTACGCTGATTTTTCGGGCGGCAGCGGCTCAGCTTGGCGCGCGGCCTTCATGCTGGTCATCGTTTTGCTCGGACGCAGTCTTGGCTTTCACGTGGGAGGGGTCTCTGCTCTCGGCGCCTCAGTCCTGATCGGGCTCAGCCTGGACCCTTTGGCCGCCGCGGATTACTCCTTCCTCCTCTCCGCCTTGGCGACCATCGGTCTGATCGCTCTGGGGGCTCCTCTTTCGCGACGAGTTTCCAGAAAACTTCCCGGGAGCCTGGTTTTTGCGCCCCTTCTCACCAGTTTGATCGCCACCGTCGCAAGTACGGTCCCCTGCGCGCCGGTGCTCTCCCTCATGAGCGGGGAGATGACCTTCGCCGCCCTCGCCGCCAATGTCATCGCCGCCCCTCTCGGAGAAATCATCGCGCTTCCCGCGTGCTTGCTTCACACCGTGATGTCCGGCTTTCCAGATATCGAGCAGGGGCTCGCCACTCTGGGATCCGGCGCGCTCCTCGGAGTGCGCGAAGTCGCGCTCATGAGCGCATCGATTGAGTCTGCGCAGTTTCAGTTGTCCTACCCTTCGCCCACCCGCCTCGGCCTACTCGTAGGAGGAGGGGTCGTGCTCCTGTCTCTGCTCAAACCCTTGCTCTCGCTTCCGAGGGCGCTCGGCTCGGTCGCAATCTCATTGCTTTTGGCCGCGCTGCTCCTCCTTGTCGAAGGTCCGTGGCGCAAAAACTCGCAGGCGCACTTGAGCGTGACGGCTCTCGATGTCGGTCAGGGAGACGCCCTCTTCATTGATTTTCCTGACGGGAAAATCGGCATCATCGATGGCGGGGGATTCGTCACGGGTGTCCCCGACACAGGCGCACGAGTGCTCCGCCCGTATTTGCGTGCCCGCGGGCGCACCAAAGTCGACCTCGTGGCTCTCAGCCACGCGCACCCGGACCACATCAGCGGACTTCTCACCCTCCTTCCCCATGTCGAGGTAACAGAACTCTGGATCCCTCACCTTCCGGACCGACCCGGGGGAGCCCTTTTTGAACTCGTCGCTCTGGCGCGAAAGAGCGGCGCACGCATCACGACTGCCGCGGAACTCTGCGCCCAAACCAGCCACGCACCCCTGTCGTATGGAGGCGTAGAGATTGAAGTCCTTTCGCCCTGTGCTCCCGTCACGCCCCCGCTCTCGCTCAACGATGATTCCCTTGTTTTTCGCTTGAGCCACGGAAGGCGCAGGGTTCTCTTCACCGGGGATGTTGAGCGCCGCGGGGAAGCCCTCCTCCTCGCCACTCAGAAAAATCGCTTACGCGCCGACGTGCTCAAAGTGGCTCACCACGGAAGCGACACATCTTCCAATGGGGCCTTCCTTGACGCCGTCGCTCCAGAAGTGGGGCTGATCAGCTGCGGCATTCGTAACCGTTTCGAGCACCCTCGCCCTAGCACCCTCACCGCTCTTGCGGAGCGGGGGATCGAGGTTCATCGCACGGATCATCAGGGTTCAATCACAGTGCGCACGGATGGGGCCTCGCTTGAGATCCGCGACAGCAATACACTTCCCGCTTGGCGCAAGCGGAGTCGTGAGTCATTGTGATCCCGGTGAAGGACGACAAAAAGGAAGTGCCCCCCACCGCTCTAGCGCATCCCTCCGACGGGGCTGTGGTCCGTATTCTCATCGAAGCCGACGCCATTCAGGCGCGCGTCACCGCGCTGGGAGCGGAGATCCGCGCTGATCTGGGCGAAGGAGAGATCACGCTCCTCTGCATTCTGAAGGGCAGTTACATGTTCTTGGCGGACTTATCGAGGGCGATCCAAGGTCCGGTGAGCGTCGAATTTCTCGGAGTACAAAGCTACGGAGACGAGACGCGCTCCACGGGAGCCGTGAAGATCACTCACGATCTCACAGCACCGATTCAAGGCAAGTCGGTCGTCGTGGTGGAGGACATCGTGGATACTGGGCTCACCCTCGAGTACCTGACCAGGATCCTCCGTGCTCGCAATCCGCAGACGCTCAAGATCTGCTCTCTTCTCGAAAAGCCGTCGCCGGGTAGTCGTGTGAAGCCCGACTATGTAGGATTTTCCATCGGGAATCATTTTGTCGTGGGCTACGGTCTCGACTGGGCGGGACGCCACAGGAATCTCCCGTATGTTGGTTTTGTGGAAGACCGGTAGGGGCGGGTTTCAAACCCGCCCTACCGGTCCATCAAACCGATCACCCGTCGGGTGGGTCCGTTCCTCGCAGGCGGGCGAGTCGCTCGCCGATCGCCTTTTCGAGCCCCTGCTCGGTGGGACGGTAGAGCTGAACACCCAAAAGCTCCTCGGGAAGATAGGTCTCGCCAGGCACGTAGTGATTTTCGAAATCGTGCGCGTAGCGATACCCTTCGCCGTATCCCTCCACTTTCATCAGCGCTGTCGGAGCATTGCGCAGCTTGAGAGGGACGGGCAGGGCTCCCTTTTGACGGATCAGTTGTTCCGCGGCGTGAAACGCTTTTCCGACGGAGGCAGATTTGGGACAGCTGGCCAGGTAAAGGCACGCCTGAGAAAGGGGATAAAGACCCTCAGGTAGGCCCATCCTACGAAACGCTTGATCCGCTGAAACCGCCACCTGAAGCGCGCGCGGATCTGCATTTCCCACGTCTTCACTCGCGAAAATCATGAGGCGGCGCAGCAGAAAGAGCGGATCTTCTCCGGCTTCGATCATGCGCATGAGCCAGTAGATCGCGGCATCGGGATCACTGCCGCGCATACTCTTGATGAAAGCGCTAACGACGTTGTAGTGCTCCTCGCCCGACCGATCGTAGAGCAGACCGCGATCCTCGGTGAGAGCCGCAAGATCCTCGCGTCTCACCGAGATCGCTTTGGCTTCAGGCGAAGCCGCGCGCAGAGTGGTCACGGCCGTTTCCAGCATCCCTAGAGCCCTCCGCGCGTCTCCATCCGAGGCCTCCGCCAGCGCGAGCAGGGCTGCGGGCTCAAAAGTAACACCTGAGGTTCCGAGCCCGCGGGCAGGATCCGTAGCGGCCCGCTCCAGGAGGGTGACTATCTGCTCGGGACTGAGTCCGTGCAGACGAACCACTTTCGCTCGCGACAGCACCGCCGCATTCACGGCGAAGGAGGGGTTTTCTGTGGTCGCTCCAATCAGCGTAACCGTACCGTCCTCGACGTGAGGTAAGAGAGCATCTTGCTGTGACTTGTTGAAACGATGAAGCTCATCGATGAAAAGGATCGTCGACTTCCCTCGATAGCGACGATTTTCGGACGCTTCCTTGATCAACGTCCTCAGTTCCGCGACCCCGCCGAGCACGGCTGAAAAAGGCACAAAATCTCGTTTCGTCGCGCCCGCAATCACGCGAGCGAGCGTCGTCTTACCCACGCCCGGGGGCCCCCAAAGAATCAGGCTTCCCACCTGATCCGCTTCGATCGCCTTTCTGAGCCACTTGCCTTCACCGAGCAGGTGCGCTTGACCGGCCACCTCGGAAACCCGGAGTGGGCGCATCCTGTCAGCCAAGGGGGCTGCCTCTGCCTCGCCGAATCGTCCCGTCCGCGCGGCGTGTTCGAGCAAAGAGGGCCCGGGCTCTGATCGCTTAGAAGACATCCCCGCTTCGCCTCCTCAACCCGGGCGAGCCCCGAAGATCGCAGTCCCGATACGCACATGAGTCGACCCGGCAAGAACGGCTTCCTCAGCGTCATGACTCATTCCCAAACTCAATTCGGGAAGCCGCGTAGCCCCACCGTGCCGCTCGCGAAGCTCGACGACTC
This sequence comes from uncultured Polyangiaceae bacterium, assembly GCA_964392575.1. Classification (GTDB taxonomy): domain Bacteria; phylum Myxococcota_A; class Polyangia; order Polyangiales; family Polyangiaceae; genus NIC37A-2. The sequence goes on along the minus strand of CAYMQT010000135.1, from coordinate 8,251 downwards.
GATCAAAGTAGGGGCGCGAATCGAGAGGGCGCTCCCCTGGGGGTGGTATGGCCATGAGCCCCGTCGCTCGCAACATGGGCTCGGCGTCAATCGCATCGAGCACAGCCCCAATCTCCTCCGGATTGCAGCCGTGCTTGCTCTCTTCCCCGCCGATGTTGACGGCAACGAGGACCGCCAGCGGCACCGTGCTGGGCGGCGGCGCATCCCCAAAACCTACGGCCAAAGCTCTGGCTGCTCTAGGACTGTCTGCGGAAGTGCGTGTGCGACGCAGGGCTCGTCGGCCGAGCTCAGCGGCGAGCTCCGGAGTATCCACCGTGTGCACGCGACTCACGAGTCCGGTGACGAATCGGCATTTGTTGGACTGAAGATGTCCGATCATATGCCAGAAGATGCCACGCAGATCGCGCAGCTCGTCCGCCTTCGCCACGAGTTCTTGTACATAGTTTTCCCCGAAGTGACGCTGACCGGCCGCGTAAGCTTCACGGATGGAAGCAACCGACTGTTTTTTGGACACAGCGATGAGCGTCACCTCGTCCGGTGAGCGGCCCGCGAGAACAGCCGCGCGGAAAAGTCGCGCGCGCTGCGCCTCAAGTCTCTGAGCGATGCTATCCGTGGGTTCCATGGGCGAGTGTCGCCCGAAGGATAAGCGCTTCATCTCGCTTTCGCGAGGCGAACCTGACCTGCGTAAGAAACGCGCGAGACCGAGCGCTGCTCCTGCACAACCCGCGAAAGTCTGAGCGTCCCGTCCATCCCCTGAGGCCCGCCCACCGCGACCAGCGAACCTCGAATCCAGGCCTCTCTCTCCGAATCGCTCACAAGGTCAAAACGTACCGTGGTGTCATCCAAGATCCCGAAACCTTGCCACGTCTGAGAAGAATCTGCCGAGATCAGCTCCCCTGTCACGCGGCGATCTTCGCTCACACGCACGTGGAGTCTTCCTTTCAAAGGAGATGCTTCGACCTGCGGGGGCACGCTTTCCGATGTGGGCGGCGCCTGAACGCTGAGCTCCACCTCTGATTGCCACTCTCCCTCAAACCAGGGCCGTTCGGGGACCTTCTCCGTCTCGACCGCCCGAACTATCGTGGGAACCTCTTTCTCTGGCGGTGGACCGGCCTTGTCACATCCCGCACCCAGAAGAGCCACAAAAAGAAAACCGCAAATAATAGCACCGACGCCCGTCTCGGGCGCAAATGAACAGTTGTCGCTTCTCTCAGGCGCAAATGAACAGTTGCCCGTGTGAAGAGATCGGGGGTATTTTGCTCCCATGTTTCGCAGGTACGGCTCTTACGCCTCGTTCACCGCCCTCGCTGCCCTTAGCATATCTTCCGCGCTTTGGGCGCAGGAACCGAGCGTCTCGGTGAAAGCTGCGCCGACCTCGAACAAACCGCCGACCTCGAACAAACCGCCGACCTCGAACAAACCGCCGACCTCGAACAAACC
>CAYMQT010000135.1:0-6711 GCA_964392575.1 uncultured Polyangiaceae bacterium | reverse complement strand
GACCTCGAACAAACCGCCGACCTCGAACAAACCGCCGACCTCGAACAAACCGCCGGCCTCGAACAAACCGCCGGCCAAGGATCCCATGGGGATCGTCGGGATCTCCCCCTACTGGGAGGCGATCAACAAAGGCGATGCCTCCTACTTGGCGCAAGATCTGGACGCTGCCAAGCGTCACTATTCCTCCGCCATCGCCCTCGAGCCCAAAAACCCGATTGCGCATCTGCGCGCAGCGGAAGTGGCCATCAAGAGTCAGGATCTCACGAGCGCCGAGGAGTTCGTTCAGCAGGCCCTCCTCTTCGGAAAGGATGACCTCCGCTCCAAGGCCCAAGCCACTTTCCTGCTCGCAGGTCTAAAGGAGAATCAGCACTCCCATGACGAAGCGATCGCGAGTTGGGAAAAGTATCGTCTGCTTGATGCGGAAGTCACGAAGAGTGAAAAGCCTCCCGTGCGCGGGCCCCTGCCCGCTCGCGTCTACGTTGAAACGGCAGAGGCGCGCATTTCGGCCATCAACAAGCACAAGGAAATTGAGGAGAAGTACGCCGAAGTCCGCAAGCGCATCGAGGCCGCCGTCACCAATGCCGACGAGCAAACCGGCGAAGAAGCGGCCAAAAAATAGCCACCCCTCTCTTTCTGGCCCGGAGACTCCGCGCACTCAGAGATCGAGCGCCCGGGAGGCGACCTCGAAAGAAAACCCCTGACGCGCCAAGGCCGCTAGTGCTTTTTGCCGCTGACTGTAGTCGGACAGGTCATACTTCACCCGGAGACGCTTCTTTTGGACGAAGATCCGAGCGCTCGCTTCCTCGCCCATGGGTTCTCCCTCCTCTCGAAGCTCGAGCGCTTGCCCGATGAGCGCGTCCGCCAGACCGCGGTCCATGAGCTTCTTTTGTATCTTGAGGCGAGATGCTCCGCGCCTCGCCAGACTCTGGACCACGCCCTCTGCATACCTTTGGTCATCGAGGAGCTTCGAGTCGACGAAGCGCGAAAGCAGCGCCTCTATTTCCGCTGCTGCTGCGTCCCGCGTGCCCTCGTCCCCGTAGCGCAAAACCCGACGCAAAAGGACGCGACGCAGTTGATCCACCGACGCATCCCTTACGTCCAAGTAGCGAAGTGCCGCCTCCCGAAGCGCTTCGGGGCTGATTTTTTCCGGGTTTGGACCGGAAGAATCTCTCAACCCGCTCCACTCTTTTTGAGTTCAGTGAGCACGAGCTTGCTGACAGCCTTCAGGGTTTCAAATACCCCTTCTCCACTGCGCGCATTGGCTTCATAGTCCGGGACCCCGCGCGGGTTGAGCTCCGATCGCAGCTCTTCCAGATCTACGACATTGGGCAGATCGCGCTTGTTGTACTGAATGACGAAAGGAACGGCATCGAGATCATAGCCTTGCTCGGCCATGTTCTCGCGCAGGTTGTCCATGCTCTCCAGATTGGCCTCGAGGCGCTCGAACTGAGAGTCAGCGACGAAAATCACCCCGTCTACGCCCTTCAGAATGAGCTTCCGGCTGGCGTCGTAGAAGACTTGGCCTGGCACGGTGTAAAGATGAAACCGCGTCTTGAAACCCCGAATCTCTCCTAAAGAGAGCGGCAAGAAGTCGAAGAACAACGTGCGCTCCGTCTCCGTGGCAAGACTGATCATCTTGCCCTTCGCATCAGGATTCGTGCGCTCGTAGATGTGCTGAAGGTTTGTCGTTTTGCCGCAGAGACCGGGACCGTAGTAAACGATCTTACAGTTGATCTCCCGAGCCATGTAATTGATGAAACTCATCTGTCTCGGGTCCCCTCAATCGTTGAACAAACTGTCAATGTCGTCATCGGTGATTTCACCAAAGGGAGAATCATCGCCCCCCGGTGCTTGCGCCTTGTTCAACAGCTCCTCGAAGATCAGGTTGAGTTCCTCGGTGGCTTTGCGAACCCTGAGCCTGACCAGCCCAAGACTCGACTTCGTGTCGAAGATCACCACGAGAATCACCCGGTTGCCCACCAGCTGAATGTGGATGTTCTGGTTTTCGCCCTCGTGAAACTGCGTGGCGAATTCGTTCTCGCGAAGAAGTTTCGCGATACCGCCCGTCGCCGCGATATTGCCCGCCGTCAAAGACGCGAGGGACGTGGTGTCAATCTCTTCAACGTCACCGCTTGCCGCAATGAGCTGACCATTCTTGTCGACGATGAAGACGACCTTGGCGTTCGCTTCCCGAACCAGGCGGTCCACCACCGCCTGGATCTGGTGGAACTCCTCTTCGTACATCACCATCTGAGGGTTAACCATCTATGCCTCCACTGGCCTTCTTAAGTCCGTGCGTTCTGACCGTGCCCAAGAGCACACTTGCTCAAAAGCACCTTGCCCACACCTCATACCGACAGCTTGCCGTTTTTGGTTTCTGGGCGGGATTTGTGCCGGGTGCATCGCCCCAACACAGCTTTGGCTTGTAGTATGAGCCAGCCGTCTCCAGCAACCCTCTCACCCGGTGTCCTATGGCTTTGTTTGATTTCGCTGGACGAGGTAGGGAGACGGTCAGGATTTCCATGACGAATTGGCACGGATCACGGTTGGGACGGCGTCCCGGGGCAATGACTGGGCAAAATCGCCTCCTCTGGGCTTTCGCTCTCGCAAGCGGTCTCATGACCGCGACAGGCCAGGCTGAGCCGCACGAACCACCAGAAGAGCAGCTGGTTCTAGCTCAGCTGGATTACGAAAAGTCCCAGGGCCTGAAGTCGTATGTCGCTTTACGCGAGATCTGGAAACTTTGGGAAAACGTTGAGCCTCTTCTGGTCGAGGAGGCGCTCTTGCTCGCCGCCGAAGACAAGTCGAAGCCCGGACACGTGCGAGACTACGCCAAGACGCTCTCCGCCTACGCGCGCCTTCGCCGCGGCGACCTCAAGACCCCTGGCCGTATTTTCTCCGAGCAAGGATACGTAACTGACTGGCTCGTAGTGGGTCCCTTCGATAACGAAGGGAAGGGTGGCTTCAGCCAGATCTACGGTCCCGACGCAGATCCCACAGAGCCAATCATTCCAGGCCAGGCGTTCTCCGGCAAGGAGCGGCCGGTTCGTTACCGGACGCTGCCTCGTGTCTTCAATTATGGCTGGGTGGATTTCGGCAACCTCATGCGCCCTTCGACCCACATCTGCGCGCACGCCACCACATTCATTTCGGACCCGACTCTGCTTGAGAAGTCGGTGCATGAGAAAGGAAAGCCTGGAGCCCTGGACCGCCCAAGGACCCGTAAAATAACCCTTTCGGTGGGAAGCGACGGCGCTCATCGAGTGACCTTCAACGGACGTGTCCTCATTGAAGAGGAGGCGTACCGAGGCTTCGACACCGGGCGAACGACTCAGACCGCCGTCCTCTTACCTGGGCAGAACCGTCTCTCGGTCAAAGTCTGCGGAGCGGACAACAGCCCCATGTTCGCCCTCCGCTTGGCCGACGAGAACGGAATCGCGGATCCGCTCCTCAAGTCGACCACCGCCTTTCAAGCCAGCGAAGAAGCGAAGGTCAACGTCGAGAAAAGCGCAGCGGATGGCAGTCTTCCTCCGAAAGCCCAAGGTCCTCTCGCCCTCGTCAAAGCCATTGAAGACAACACGGCGGCGCGCGCCGAAGATCTAGAACTCGCCGCGCGGTACCTTGTGATCACGGGTGGCGATGATGAGACCCGTCACCAGGCGCGCGATCTAGCCAAACGTGCTTCAGACAAGTCACCCTCGATCTCACGCCTGCTTCTGCTGGCAGAGCTTTCTGAAGATCGAAACACGGAAGGGGACGCCCTCTCAAAGGCGGAGAAACTCTCTGATGGACAAGACATCAAAGTCCTTTTGGCGCGAGCCGCGCACAAGCGTTCCGGCCCCAGCGCACACGAAGCCTTCCCCATCTATGATCAGGTTCTAGCACTAGACCCCGACAACCTGACGGCGCTGCAAGGTCGGGTCGAGCTATACAATGCTGCCGGCTTGAGGCAAACGGCACTTTCGACCCTGGAGGCCGCCTACAGCAGACGACCTCATTCGGTCCTGCTCTCGAACATGGTCGCTTCTCAGCGCTCCAGCCTAGGTTTGTCCCGCAGCGCCGCCGAGGCTGAAGACCGCTACGCCTTCGGCCGCTTCGACGACAACTCATACCTGACGGGGCGCATGGAACTCGCGATCGCCCGTGACGACCGGCGATCCGCACTACACTATCTGAAACGCTTGCGGGACTCGGATCCGCAGAGCTTGTGGGTGTACAGCGTTGCAGCCCGCGTGCACCGCGCTCTCGGTGATCGCAAGGGAGCAATCGCCGCTTTGGAATCCGCCCGCCAAATGGCCCCTGAGGATGTCGGCGTCCTGCAAAATCTCGCGGATCTTCAGGGGAGGATGGGAGATCGTGAACAGCAGCTTTCCCTTCTACAAGAGGTTCTTCGGCTGCGTCCCCAGGAAGTCGATGTACGAAAGTACGTCGAGCACATCGAACCCCCCGAACTTCCCGCGGATGAAAAGTACGCCATGCCTTCGGATGAGTTTCTGAAACGGCGCCACAAAGCAGCCGAAGGGTACCCCCAACGCACTCTGCAAGACCTCACCGTAAGCACGGTGTACCAGAACGGTCTATCGAGTCAGTTCCGGCAAGTCGTCTTTCAGCCGCTGACAGATGCCGCCGCGGCGATAGGCCGTCAGTACGCTTTTCAGTACCAGGCAGACCGCCAGCGCGTGCAGCTCAAGGGCGCGCGCGTGTACCGGGCGGATGGCAGCATCGACGAAGCGATCGAGAGCGGTGAGGCCGCGGCCAACGACCCTTCCATCTCGATGTACACGTCTGCTCGCACCTATTATGTTCAGTTCCCACGCCTAGAGCCAGGCGATGTGGTCGAGCTGCGCTATCGGGTGGATGACATCACGGTGCGCAACGAATTTTCAGATTATTTCGGTGACATCACGTACATGCAAAGTGATGAGCCCATCGCCCACGCAAAATACGTGCTCGTCACTCCCAAGAGCCGCAAGCTTTTGATTGACGCCAAGGTTCCAAATCTCAAGCAAACGGTGAAGGAAAAGGGTCATGACCGGATCTACGAGTTCGTGGCCACCGACGTCCCCGCTCTGCGCCCTGAACCCATGATGCCGCCCTGGTCGGAGCTTTTGGGGTTCGTCCACGTCTCCACCTATGAAAGCTGGGACGCTTTAGGAAAGTGGTACTGGGGGCTCATCCAAGAACAGCTGGATCTCGACGACGACACTCGGAAAAAACTGCAAGAAATCACCGCCAACGCCGTCACCACGGAAGACAAGGTGAAGGCAGTTTATGCCTGGGTGATCAAGAACACGCGCTACGTCGCCCTCGAGTTCGGTATCTATGGATACAAGCCGCGGCGCTGTGTACAGACGGTCAACCGCGGATGGGGCGACTGCAAAGACAAGGCTACGGTCATCGTCACGTTTTTGCGCGAGCTCGGGATCGACGCCCATCTCGTCGTCCTGAGGACCGGAATGCGCGGTGATTTTCGCTCAGAACTGCCCAGCCTCGCACCCTTTGACCACGCCATTGCCCATGTTCCTGCCTTGAACCTGTACCTGGACGGCACCGCCGAACACACCGGGATTTACGAGCTTCCCGTGATGGATCAGGGCGCCCTGGGGCTCCTCGTCTTGGACGGCAAAGCGAAGCTCGTGCGGCTCCCGCCCCCCGATCCAGCAAAGAATGTGATCACGAGAACGACCACGGCCACCGTTTTAGCCGACGGCAGCGCCAAGCTAGATTCTGCCTACGAAATCACGGGACACGGAGCTCCAGGATTCCGTGCTCAGTATGAAAGCGCAGCTACCCGCAAGGACCGACTCGCTACCGCTGTCGGAAGTCTCTATCCCGGAATCGCTCTCGAAGAGCAGAAAATCAAGACCAGCGACCTTTCTGACGCAGAAGCCCCTGCTCGGATTGAATTCGCCGGCGCAGTTCCGCGCTTCGCTCGCAAAGAAGGGGACACCCTGAGTCTTCCAGTGACCGTGCAGACGCGGCTCGCTCCGCACTATGCCGCCCTTTCGAGCCGCACCCAGGACGTGCGCATCCAGGGATTTTCCACTTTGAAGGAGCGGGTGACCCTCACGCTCCCTCACGGCACCAAGATCAGCGCCCAACCACCGGAAACCACCTACGAGTCTCCTTTCGGAACCTATGGGGTCAAGGTCCAAAGGGAAGGAGAAAAGATCGTGGTCGAATCCTACCTCTCCCTGAAAGTGGACCGCGTGACCAAGGCTGACTACAGCGCCTTCCGTGAGTTCTGCATCCGTGCCGATCAGGCCCTGTCCCATCGATTGGTGGTGACGCCATGAAGAAGACGATCCTACGCCTGGGGCCCTTTGCTGCTCCGCTGCGGGCGCTCTCCATCGCGCTGCTCTTGTCCCTCGTCGGGCCGACTTTGAGCGCCTGTAAGAGCACTCCGAAAACACCTGAAGAATCTTGGACCCAATTGCGTGATCGCGCCCAAGGGACGAAGAAGGCATCGACCGCGACCGAGTGGGCCCTGGCAGAGTTGTTGCGACCAGGAGGAGATCCCGAGAAAGCACGCAGGGCAAGAAAACAGCTCGACGAGCTAGGAGTAGAAGGTGTTCCCGCCAATCTTGCACGCGCCATCGCCGATCTCGGTCACGGCAAGAGCCAAAGAGCCGCGGATGAATTCTTCAAAGCGCTCATTCAAGCGAAGAGCTGGGAGGATCCGCGAGCCTCGCTCTACGCTTGGTACGCAGC
>CAYMQT010000134.1:753-13344 GCA_964392575.1 uncultured Polyangiaceae bacterium | reverse complement strand
GCCGGAGCACCCCGGAGCGAAATCGTAGATACGTCGGCGGAGCTACCCGTGCGTTTGACCTGCACCCCGGGGGTGCGAGAAAGGACCTCGGCCGCCTCGACGCCAGGCTCGCGCAAAGCCTCTCCGCTGATGACCGTCGAGGTCAATTCTGGTTCGCTCGTATCTCGCGTGGAACGTGAACCTTCCACAGTAACCCGCGCCTCTTTCGACTCATGCGCGGGCGTCGGCGTCTCTTCAGATTCTTCAGGTTGCTCAGCGAAGACGCTCGCCACGCAAAAAAACGCACACCCCAATACCGTCGCGAAAATGCTGACAGACCAGCGGTCCATCAGAATGTCTTCTTGGTGTCGAGGAGCAGGGTCACCGGGCCGTCATTTTGAAGGCTGACCTGCATGTCTGCGCCAAACTCACCCGTCTCTACGACGATCCCCTGCGCCTTGAGATGCAGACAAACGGAGTCGAACAGGGGTAGCGCTCGGGCCGGAGCCATCGCGTCCGTAAAGCTAGGGCGGTGTCCGCTGCGCGCGTCGCCTGCCAACGTAAATTGACTCACCGCGAGCACGCTCCCGTTCACGCTAGACACGTCGAGGTTCATCTTGCCAGCAGCATCGGTAAAGATGCGCAGGCGGGCGATCTTGCGCGCCAGCAGAACCGCGTCTTCTTCCGTGTCTGTGTTCATGACGCCTACGAGCACGCACAGGCCATGGGAGATGCGCCCTACGGAGCGTTCCTCCACGGTGACTTCGGCTCGTTTCACCCGTTGAACGACGGCTCTCACCCTCGGACCTCCCCCTCAAATCATCGGGCTAGCGGCCCAAGTGATACAGCATGTAGTAGACCAGAACTCCACTCACCGAAACGAACAACCACAAGGGTAAAGTAACGCGGGCGATTTTCTTGTGCAGCGCGATGCGCTGAGTCCAGCCGCGGTACACCGTGAGGAGAGCCAGGGGCAGAACCACTGCCGAAAGGATGATGTGCGGGATCAGCAGGGAAAAATAGACGATCCGGATCGGGCCCTGGCCCTGAAACGGCACGGCACCGACCTGAGCGTGGTGGAGCAGATAGGTCACGAGAAAGAGCGAGCTGATGCCCAGAGCCGCAAGCATACTACGCCGATGCCAGCGGATGTTCTTCCGACGCACGAAAACATAACCAATGATCAAACAGATCGTGGCGCAGATATTGAGAAAAGCATTCAGCGTAGCCAGAGGGCTCGGTCCGCCTGAATGAGTGCGACCCGGGAGAAGATAGACGACGACCGTGATAAACAGGCACACCATGCCCGAAAGCGCGAGCGCCACCATCCGGACCTTGGGAGATTCCTCCCCTGCGGTCGCTCCCGGAAGAGGCGGGCGGTCCTTCACCGTGTCATTCATTTCGCTGCCCTGTCATTCATGTCGCTGCCCTTAGCTCACTCGCTTAGGATTTCAAAGGCCGTCAGGCGTCGAGTTCGAAGGAGCGTTCCTCCCGCGGAATCTCATCTCGCGCCGGGCGAAGCGCGTAAATCTCCCCCCCTTGTAGAGCTTCGTCCCGAAGAGCCTGCTCCTTCAGGAGGCGCGTGACCGAAGCGCCCAGTACGTCTATTTCCGTAGACATGAATGAGGGACCGCCGAAGCGCTCCAGAGTCTCAGCTTGCTGACGAAGAATCACCCTATCCTGCTCGACGACTTTCATGGCGAAGGGTTCAAGAACTCCGATGAGCCAGCGCGTGAGCCACCGTGGCAAGGGGGTGCGCAAGCACACCCGGGCAAACAAGCGCGTTTCTGAAGGAGAAACCGACGACAGGTACCCGGTGATGAGGAGGTGTGCCGCGTCACCGAGCCGATACTCCACCTGCAAGATCCCAGGCAGCAGAAACCGATCCCAGTGCTCGACGACCAAAGGCCCCTTCTTCTTCGACCCCAGAGAAAGGAGCCGAGCAAAAAGCCCCTTGGGAGGCGGCTCGCCCTCAAAAGTCGCTTCAGCCAGGGTTTGGTAGCGTCGAAGAGTGACCTTCACTCGACTCCGCTTGGGCGTCCGAAACAGGCCCCGATGAAGAACGGAGGTATGAGGAACGTCGAGAGCGTTCTCCACGACCGCGTGCATGGATCCGGGGAAGGTCAGCGCCCGACTCAAGCACGTGTAGGCCGGATCTTCGGACTCTTCTGGTACGAGAGGAGACTCCTCCGGCTGTGTTTCTCGCGGAAAAACGAACACGATTCCGGCCGCTTCTCGCACGGGAAACGTCTCCACTCGATGTGATGCCTTCGGGGCCCGCGCGAGTCCTGGGATCTCGGTGCATGCACCTTCCGCATTGAAGCGCCAACCATGATAGGGGCATTCGAGCGTTCCGTCCGAAGTGAGCCGACCACAAGAAAGCCGCGCGTTGCGGTGCGGACAGCGGTCGACATGGGCGACGACCTTTCCGGCCTTGTCCCGGTAGAGAACCAGGGGCAGACCGTAGAGGTCGACCGACCTCAGCTCTGCCGTGACTTCATGACAAAGAGCCACCGCAAAGAAGTGCGGAGGCACGTCGCCGAGGACACTGAGAGAGCGTCGTCCTCTTTGCTCCTTTTCCTCCTCATCCGCCTGCACTCGCTCAGGTTATCGCAATCTCCACCGAGATCGAGCAAGCAATGACGCCAGGCAGCTCAGGCGCTTCCGCTTAAAACAAGATTGAGGGGCAAGCGGCGGCTACGCCCTTGCCAGTGATGAGATGCGCTCTAGTCTAAGGTATAGGAATTGATAAAGGAGCAAGGATGGAAAGCGACAAGAGTTTCATGCGCGGGCTTTGCATGGGCCATATCCACCAGGACCTGGTTTTACCCTTCCCCCAGATTTCGGAGGCAGAGCGAGAGACTCTGGAAACCGTCCGCAGCTCCCTCGACCAAATGCTTTCTTCACACAAGGAAGACTTCGTCAAATGGGACCGGGAAGGTGAGTTCCCTCCCGAGTTCATCGAGGAACTCAAAGAGTTTGGCCTGTTCAGCCTCATCATTCCAGAAGAGTTCGGCGGGCTCAGTCTGGGCAATGCCGCGTACTCGCGCACGCTCCAGGAGATTTCCAAGCACGATGCTTCTGCGGCCGTCACCGTGGGAGCTCACAGCTCCATCGGGATGCGAGGCCTCGTCCTGTTTGGCACGGACGATCAAAAGTCTCGCTACTTACCCAAGCTCGCCACGGGAGAGATGATCGCGGCGTTTTGTCTGACGGAAGCCGGATCCGGTTCCGACGCCGCTTCCGTCAAGACGCGCGCCACACGCGACGGGGACGACTGGATCTTAAACGGAGAGAAGATCTGGATCACCAACGGCGGCATGGCGGACTTTTTTACTGTTTTTGCCCTCACCAGCAGCCCTTCTGATGAAAAGCGGAAGCTGAGTGCCTTTCTCGTCACTCGCGACATGGGCGGGGTGAGCCACGGACCTCACGAAGACAAGATGGGCCTCCGGGCCAGCGCCACCAACACCATCACTTTTGAAAACGTTCGCGTGCCTGGAACGAATCTTCTGGGCGAGCAGGGACAGGGCTTCAAGGTGGCCATGAACATCCTCAACAGCGGTCGCAGCGGTCTCGGCGGCGGAGCCGTCGGGGGGATGAAGAAACTCATTCAGCTTTCCACTGCTCAAGCCAACAGTCGCATACAATTCGGCAAGAAGATCTCCGAGTTTGGCCTGGTCAAGAAGAAAGTCGGTGAGATGGTCATCGACTGCTACGCAGCTGAATCCGTCGTCGCTCTCGTCGCCGGCCTGAGCGACCGCGGAAGCACCGACTACGCGATTGAAGCGGCCATCAGCAAGGTATTTTCTACGGAGGCTTTGTGGAAGGCCGCGGACGAAGGTCTTCAAATCGCCGCGGGCAACGGCTTCATGCGCGAGTTTCCGTACGAGCAAATTGTGCGGGATGTCCGCATCAACCGCATCTTCGAAGGCACCAACGACATTTTACGCCTGTTCATCGCGCTCAACGGCCTCGATGATGTGGGGCACAATTTGAAGGAGCTCGCGGCAGGGGTAAAAGGCGTATTTGACGATCCTATCAAGGGCTTCGGCGTGATGAGCGACTACGCGCGAAGGCGCGCCAGCTGGCTCTCCGGAGTGGGCGGCGGATCGTTCTCCGGCATCTCCGACGAGCTCGTAGGCCCGCGCAAGATTTTCGAAGACGGCGTGCGCGATCTGGCGACCGTCGCCGACAAGCTCTTGCGCCGACACGGCAAGAAAATCATCGAAAAGCAACTCGCCACCGCGCGCATGGCGGACATGATGATCTACCTCTACGTCCTTTCAGCCGTGCTCAGCCGCGTACAAGCTTCTCTCGACAAGAACGGTATCGAACAAACCCAAAACGAAATCCGTATCGCGGAGGCTTTTGCCGGAAGGACCGCGCGCGTGTGCAGCGTCAGTCGCGCAGAGCTGGACGACAACACCGACACTCAGGTAAAACGACTCGCCGAGCACGCTTTTGAGCTTGAAAAGTTCGCCTGGGATACCCTCTAGAAAACTATGAGTGCTCCTCATCTGGTCATCCTCGACAGCGATCCCACTTTCGGCTCCTCTGCTTCTCGAGGGGGCGCCCTTTCCCTAGCCCCTCTCGAAACCTGCGGAACCGTCACGAGTTACCCGAACACCAGCCCCGAGCAGATCCTTTTGCGGGCGGGATCGGCGGAGGTGATCTTGACCAACAAGGTCGTGCTCGGCGAAGCAGAGATCTCTCGGTTGCCCGCACTCAAGCTCATCAGCGTGCTGGCGACAGGTGTCAACGTGATAGACCTCGCCGCCGCCGCACGTCACGGCGTCACCGTGTGCAACGTCCCCGGCTACAGTACCGCCTCCACAGCCCAACACACGATCGCTCTCTTGCTTGAAATCACCAATCAAGTGGGCCTGCACGCGCAGGAAGTCCGGGCAGGAAAATGGGAGGAATCGCCCGCGTTTTCCTACTTTAGGGGACCGCTCATGGAGCTTTCTGAAAAAACCCTCGGCATCGTCGGGTATGGCGCCATTGGGGTCCGGGTCGGTGAGATTGCCCGCGCCCTAGGCATGCGGATCCTTGTGCATACGCGGACTCAGAAGGCTTCGCCCGGCGTCACTTTCGTGGACAAAGAGACTCTCCTTTCAGAAAGCGACGTCGTCTGCTTGCACTGTCCTCTCACGAAGGCGACAGAAGGATTCATTGACGAGGCAGCACTCGCTCAAATGAAGCCAGGAGCCATTCTCATCAATGCGGCTCGCGGACCGGTCGTTCATGAAGGGGCCGTCGCCGCAGCCCTTGCGTCCGGTCAGCTGGGGTATTTCGCAAGCGACGTGCTTTCAAAAGAACCCCCTCAAGGCGAAAGCCCGCTCCTCCGGGCTCCCGGCACCTGTCTCACCCCGCACATCGCCTGGGCCAGCGTCGAAGCTCGCAGCAGATTGATCGAGCAAAGCGCGGAAAACATCCGCGCCTTCTACCGCAAAAGCCCCATCAATGTCGTACTGCCACCTGGCTGAGCGGCATCTCTAACGTCACTCGAAATCCAAGCCGTACCGGATGAGCACCTTCCCGCCCTCCGGCCTCGGATAGTTGATGGCATAAAAAGCCTGCGCGAAACAGTCGGCCGCATAGGGATCGGGGAGGACCGAGCCGGCGTCCTCTAGGCTCGTCAACTGACCCTCTTCATCAATCTCAAGGCGTAAACGGAGCAGTCCCCGAGACTCCCCGGCCCGGGTGATCGAATCCCGATAACAGTGCGCATAGAGCGGATAGTTGACCTGAATACGCTCATCGAAGCGAGCCTCATCGATCGCTCCCCTAGAGCCAGGCAAGATCTTAAATCCGGTCTCTTCTTTCTCCGCAGCGGAGAGAAGCCTCTTTCTAACCTTGTCGCTGAGGGGCTCCGTCAGGTTGAAGACGAACGTCCATCTCCCCTCGCTCGGTTGGCTCCGCTCGCCAAACTTCTGCTCGAAAAGGCGCTCCTTCAAGCAGTCCGCGACCGACGGATTGTCGAGGGTGGACCACTCTACCTGTGCGGACTCGACCGTCCCGGTCTCATCGGCAAGAAAAGAGAACGCGACTGCTCCACGACTGCGAATCGAGCGCATGAAACACTTCCGATAGCCGTCTTCCTTCCCCGTCATTTGGTACGCAATCGTTTTCGCGTCCAAAACCAAGCGTGAAGGAGCGCTGCTTTGCGAGGGAGCTTGAGCCTCGGCGCCGTGCTTTGCACCCCCGGAGCAGGACAAAGCAAGGAGCGCGGACCAGAAGACCCCCGACATGTGCCCACGCGGGGCGCCCCTCAGAGCCGCGCCGCGGCTCCTATCAACCACGCTCGCTCTCACTTTCTGCTACTGAAATGCGGGGCTCTCGTCAGACCAATGAGGTAGTCGTAGATGCTCATCTCGCCACTGATGGCCAAAGCGCGATCATCTTCCGAAAGGCAGTTGACCCCGCCTCCGCCAGAAAACATGTACGACGTCATCAGACCGCTCACACAGGCCTGAATGTCGGTGCTCGACATGACCATCTGTGCGACTTCGTGCACGTCATTGAAGGGAGCGGTCGTGTCCCCCGGAAGCGGGGCGTTGGTGACCGCGGCATCAATCGCGAACCCGTCCTCCATGGCGCGGTAACGGCCCATCTCGTCGAAGTGCTCGAAGGTGTAGCCGAAAGGCTCAAATTGCAGGTGACAATTGCCACAGCCAGTACCCGGCGCCGCGTGATTGAGTTCGTACTTTTCGCGCGTCGTGTTGGCCGTTTTACCCTCATTCGTTGATTCAATGGTGGGAACGACGGCGGGAACTTGCGGCGGCTCCATGCACAAGAAGCGCTCCGTCACCATCAATCCGCGCAACGTGGGTGAGGTTCTCGTCTGATGAGAAGTGCTCGCCAGAAGCGAGCCTTGGACCAAGAGTCCTGCCCCATATTCAGGGGGCCGCGTAACCTTGGACCACTCATCGCTTGCGGTGTCGCCGTAACCGTAGAACGCCGCTAGATCCCCATTGAGCGCCGTAAAATTGGCCGTCATCAAGTCAGCAAACGTCCCCTTGTCCCCGAAAACGAGTGTGTCGAGGAAAAAGCGCGTTTCGTTCACCATCAGCGGTGAGATGACTTCAGAAAATGTCGGATCGTCCTCGCGGCTTTGACCGAGGACCGTCCGGTACTGAAGCCATTCATTGAAGAAGATCCTCATCCCGTCCAGATAGCGCGGGTGCTGACCCTTCGTGAGGAGCCTTGTCGCCTCCGCCGCGCGCACGGCAGGATCGCTCAGCTCGCCCGCATCAGCTTTCGAAAGAAGAGCCTCATCCGGGGTCGAACCGACCATCATGTAGGAGAGCTCCGTCGCCATTTCATAGTTGTCGAGACTGTACGTCCCGGCAGACTCTGTTCCGATCTCGCTCCTATAGAAAGCGTGCGGAGACTGAATCAGCGAGACGGTCATCCACTTGATGCCCGTGGCAAAATCCGAACGGCTGGCGACGCTCTGTTGATAATCGGCGAAGCGGGTGCTTTCAGCTTCCGTGAGCGGACGGCGAAACAGCCGCTTGCCGTACTTTCCGAGGTACTCCATCACGCAGGAGCGATCCGCCGAAGTAGCGCTGCACGGGAGGACGGTCGAAAGCTCTGAAGCGACCCGTTGCGCGACGTCCTCCGCCGTTTTGAGGAGCTCGCGCGCAGTGTTTCCGCCCACGACGAGCACCGAGGCATCGTTCGTAAAGCCGATGTGGCTGGCCGCGTCGGGGGAAAGCTTCACCCCGCCCCAACCAGAAAGTCCAAAAATGTCGATCAACGTAGTCTGCGTCTCGCCTTGGGTCAGACGGCGCAAAAGGGGGCGCCCCACCTTGGAGGCACCTGGCCCACAAGTGCTTCGTACGTCCGCAAGACCGACTTGCTCCCCGGTGGACCCTTTTGGATCACCGTCGCCCTTCGGAATTTCCGGAAGCTTGAGGCCGTCGTCCTCTTCGGCTTCGTCGTCCTGTTGCTTCGTCCCTCCGCCCGCCGCACAGGCAGCCGAGAGCAGACCGACGACACCGACCAAGCACATGCGCTCGGCGAATCTCTTCTCTCTTAGCCACCTCATGACACGAGCTCCGAAGGGGTAGAAAGTGATTCTCCGCCTACCTGGCCGAGACTCACTCCCATCGACGCCGCGACCGCGCCCAGAATTTGCCGATGATCGATGCCCTCCATCGTGGCGATCCTACCGCCGGGGAACATCCCCGCGCCTCCACCGATGATGTTCCAAGGCTGATACGTGTAGCGGTTGCCGCCCAGGTGAGTGAGCCACTGATCCGTGGCATGAGACGCGTGACTGTTTCCGTCGTTGATCTCGCTACAGGTGAGAACCGTCGTGTTGTCGAGCACCGTATGCGCGGGATCCTGTGGATCCGGCTGATCCAGCACCGCAAGGAACTTGTCTGCGAGCTGCTGATAAAACCAGCGTTGGACTTTCGCGAATTGAACCCGGCCGGCTTCGTCGAGCGAGTGCGAGAGCGGATCGTGATGATTTCCGGCGATTCCGGGTCCCCCGGGAAAGGTCATGTCGATCTGCGCGTTGGCGTACATGTTCTGCAGAGTGATCACCCGAGCCGAGCCACACACAAGGGCGTGAGCCGCAGCCTCGAGATGCCCTCCGATGATGTCCGCGAAGTTTTCCAGCGCAAATACGTCACGTCCGGCCATCCCCTGGGCGGTGGGCAACGCCGGACGTTCGGTACAAGAAAGGACCTGACCTTCGCCCAAAGACGCCGCCTTGAGCGCCCGCAAAGACTCCAGATGGATCTGAAGCTTGTTGCTCTCGGTGGTGAGACCAGAGACCTTCATTTGAAGCGCGGCCACTTCAGCTTCGGTCAGGGTGAGGGCTTCCTGACGGAAATCTCCCTCGAGACTCGCCAGCGGATCCGCTAACGAGGTAAGGCCTGCAAACAAGTCTTCCAGGGCATCCGCCGGATTGAGGATCGGCGTCACATAGGCGCCGTGGCGCACCAACTTGCTGTCATGATCCGGACCGGAAGAGTTGGCGCGATAAGCCTGCGTCCCGAGGACGTGCGCCGTCGTCTGGAGCTTTTGCGCGACTAGGTAGTCGACAGAGTCGTACTCATCGTCGCCTCCGGTGAGCGTCGCTCGGATCGAAGCGTGGTTGTCCAACACTTCATTGCTGACCCCCCGCATCATGGTGAGATACTTTTGGTAGGGCTGAAGCGGCGCCAGGATCCCTTCCCCCACGTCCAGGTTCCCGATGTCCGTCGGCTCGTAGTGCTCGACGGGCATGCCATGCGGCACGAAGAAGATGAACAAGCGCGAAGGCCGATCACCGGGAGCCGCCACGGCCATCTTGCTCATCTGTAGAGCGAGGGGAGCGGCAACCCCTAGGCCAACCGCTGCGAGGAAGGTTCGACGCTGCAGCTTGAGCTGCTGCGCCGCATGACGTGTACGAAAGAGTTTCATAGTAAGGTGGGGTCACACGGACCGTCCTCTGTCTTTCCCACGCGATCGCCATCGGGACAAATGCTGGAAAGTCTTGTCTAAGCAGAAGAGTGTGAGCACGCCGCACACCCGGAGCGTCCAAGGAAAATCTGGCGCAAAAAATTCAGGTTCTCTGGAGACTCTTCGCTGATTCTGACAGCAAGGTCGTAACCTTTCGTCTTCACGAGAAATTCTCCTTTCAGAACTGAAAACCTACACGCGCCCACCTATTTTGAAAGCGCTTCACTTTTTTTCTCCAAAGTAGGCCCCTCTCACAAGCGAGTGATTCCTCACACTCACAAAACCCGGTCCGACTTCTCGGCCGAAAGCACCAGATGCACCACACACTCACCGCAGAGGCAACAAAAAGAAAACGGCGAGAGCCGAGAGACAAAGTCTCCCTGCTCTCGCCTTTACCCAAGCGAAGATTCAAGAACTAAGCTGCGATGGACGCGAGATCGAACTCGAGTGAGCGACGACCCGGACGAACGCCGGGAGGAGTGACGGGGCGTCTATTCAGCGCGCGACGAATGCGAAAGCGATCATAAGGACTCAAGCCCTCGAACTCGAGACCAAGCTTGCGGCTGGTTTCTGTGGGACGGCGTCCGTGAATGACCCGAGTGATCGTCGCGCAGGCGTCGATCCAATCCTTGGATCCGGGGAGCTGAAAGGAAACAAAGACCTTGTCCCCCGTCATGACGGGATCGGACGGGGTCACGAGCATGCCCCAGGTCGACAGATTCTCGACCCGATCCGCGACGAGACGAAAGTCGCGCTCACGGACCACTTGGCATGGGATGTTGACGGGATGCCGATCGGGCCGGCGCTGGAAGTCTCTGTCTTTTCGCACGGGGTTTTCCTCCTGAAAACTCATCGTTCCAGGAATTCAACCCACATGTCAAGAAATGTACCGCAATGTAGGTGTATATAAGTGGTCTATTTCTGATCCTGGGGCTCGATGATCAGACCTTGCCGCGCTTCCTTCAGGCGCACTTCGGCTTCCGTGCGTCGAAGAGCGAGCTCTATCAAATCCCGCGTGATGACTTCCAGGCGAGCGGTCCCCTTCCCAAGACGCGCCGTCAACTCTGCTCGCAGCTTCGCCGCAGCCTGATTCTTCTCAATCGCCTCGATGCTGAGCCGCGTCTCCCGGGTGCTCTTCTCTAGCTCCCGCTGTTCACGGGTAAGACCGCGCTCCTTGTCCTCGAGGCTCGAAAGCTCCGAAGCGTATTTGAGGATTTCTTCGAGGGCCGCTCGCTGACCGGGAGTCGGTACGTTCGTCTTCAAGAAGGCACGGATAGAAGTGCGAGCCTCGGCGCTCTGCCAGTCCACAATCTGACGGTGCGGAAGCCGCTCCTCCACGAGGAGACTGGCTTTGCCGAAAGCAGGCACGGAAATAGGCACGTCTGCCGCGTCCCGTCCGGAAAGCTCCTTCGTACCCTTGGGCGGCTCCCAAAGCTTCGAACCGGGAGAGCGTGGGTGACGAAGCAGGACGCGGGCTGCTTCTTGATCCCCGTTTTGCACTTTGTATTCCGTCAGGGTCGCCTGATCCCGCTCGATCGTGAGCTGTCCCTCACGCACTGCGTAAAGGCGACCTCCGCGCTGATCGTAAGTGATCTCTTTTTTGATCGAGAGAGAACGAATCAATGCAAAAGGGACCGTCGCTTCGCCCTTGATCGGAAGAGCATCGACGAGACCCTGACCGATGAAGGCCCCTTTTTCGAAGACCGCAATCGGTCCGCGTTCGAGGGCCCCTCCCGTTTCATTCTTGAAAATCGCGACCCGGAAAGGATGCGAGTAGCTGTCCCCGACAGCGCCATTGGGGTCAAACAGGTACACCGCCTCCCCAGGCACATCCTTGCTGATCAAAAGCACCATGGTCGCGCTTTGATCAGGGATCGTGACGCGGTGTGGAACTTCATAGCGGGTCGCGCCCGTCTGGATCTCGACGCGCGAGAGGCGTGAGGTGTCCCGGGGCGCAGCCGAGCCGTCGGCAACGTTGTCGAGACTCAAGGCCGGCCGGGGAGCAGCCGGGGGCGGCGCCGGCTTGCTTGTGGCCTGAGAACGACCCGCGCCTGCGCCCATGAGGGAGTCCCTCTTCATCGAATACCCATAAGAGTCGTCGGTGTCAGCCATTGCCTCTTCGGCCTCCATCATGGGTTCCATGGGAGCGGATTCATCCACCTGCGCCTCATGAAGAGTGGTCGAGCCTTCCGGGACCGCAGAGATCACTTCACCCTGATCCGTCACCACAGGTCGGCGGGGGATCACAGGCTCTCCGAGCGTGGATTCAAAGGCGATCGGCGCCCCGGCCACCAAGGCGATCTCGACGTTTTCCCAGTCTTCACCCGACTGATTTTGGACGATACCCCACGCCTGAAAGGTGGCCTTGCCCTTCGTGCCGACCACGAGACGGTAAGAGGGACGCCAGAGAGGAGTTTCCGCGAGATAGCCGACGGACAGATCATGTTTCTGACCGTCGAGCTCCAGAGTCACCCTGCGAAGCTTTCTTGGATCCTTCTTCTTCCCCTCCCAGGAATCGAGGGCCGCGCGCATCGCAGGATCGACCGGATCCGTATCCCCTTCGTCCATCTTTACGGGGAACGAAGCGGCACGCACCGTATGGCCACCTTTTTCCAGAACCGCCAGAGTGGCGAGAAAGTCACCCACGTTCTCTTCGCGCAACTGAAAATGCACGCGCTCTGATTTTACCTCACCGCGGCGCTCGAAGTACGCAACTCCGTTTCTGTAGACGACCACACGCTCCACCGGCAGCTGCTTGCTCTCTACTTGCGGGGTGCGCACACACCCGATCGCAGAAAGCGCCGCTCCCAAGAGTAAGCTGCGTCCCAAAGTTCCAAGCGGTCCACGCGAAGTACGAAGAAAGGTCTCATCCGGCATGCGGCGGACTGTACCACCGAGACGAAGCTCACAGCAGCCCACCGTCCGGAGGTCTCAAAATCCACGCCTTCCGACGCAGCTCGATCCATGAAAGCAACCGCAGAAGCCTCAAAATCATGGTAGAGTGCTCCTAAAACGCCACCATAAGGCAAAATGCGTGCATTCTGCCATGATTTCCGGAAAACCCCTGCCTGTGAGAGGGCTCCGTCCAAATAGATCCCGGCGCGACTCGCGAGCGGTAAGACTCGCGGATCGCGCCGAGGGGACCCCCTC
>CAYMQT010000134.1:0-743 GCA_964392575.1 uncultured Polyangiaceae bacterium | reverse complement strand
GGGGGTACTTCTGGGCCTCACTCAATCCTACGCCGAGAAGGGAAGACAAGGCGTACGGGTGAAAGCGAGCGCGTGGGACCGAGTCAGGTTGCGGGCCCCCGAGTCAGGACGAGGCGGGCTTCACCTCGATCTTGCGCGGAAGTTCCGCCCCGGGTTTCGGAACGTGCACCTTGAGTTGACCATGCTCCGCGACCGCCGACACTCCGCCTACGTCCACACCCTTGGGCAGGGTGAAGGCACGCCGGAAGCTACCGTAAGAGCGCTCGATGCGCCGATAGCCGTCCTTGGTTTCTTCTCGCTCCACTTTCCGCTCTCCGGAGAGAGTGAGCACTCCTCCTTCCACGGTGATGTTCACATCGTTTGCCGTGAGACCGGGCAGATCGGCGGTGAGGACATAGCCGTCCTTGGTTTCCTCGATGTCCACCGCAGGAACGAAGGAGCGTTGAGGCCTTCTGGCACGCAATGCCTCGTCACCAAAAAGATCATCGAACTGATTCCATAGAGCTAACATTTTCTTCTCTCCTTTTTTCGTTGGTTCCCCGCAAAGCGGGAGGTTTCTTTTCTTGAAATTTTCCGAACAAGGCGCACCTGTCCCGCAGCCGTGCTCATGCACGGTCTTTCGAACTGCGGTTCCTTTCCGAACTGCGGTGCTTTCCGAACTGCAGTGCTTTCGTCCGGCCGTCACCCGAGGCGGAAGCCTGCCGAGCGAAATCTGACCTGCGCGCTCTGAGGCGCCGCTTCCG
>CAYMQT010000133.1:0-13408 GCA_964392575.1 uncultured Polyangiaceae bacterium | reverse complement strand
GGGTTCGGGGGAGTTTCACCCCGCGGCAGATAGCAGTCTGGGGGGGCGCGGCCCCTATGCACCCGCTCGTGAAAAGGCACGCGCTTTTTGTCTTCACCTGGGCGACTTTGGCACAGGGCCACCATGACGTCGGTCATGGTCCCAGTGAGGGCCTGCGCAACTTGGTCACCATGGGCAGCGATCCCAGCCCTCATCAGCGCGCGTCCCTCCTCACTCAGGTGTCACGCAC
Organism: uncultured Polyangiaceae bacterium; assembly: GCA_964392575.1. GTDB lineage: Bacteria > Myxococcota_A > Polyangia > Polyangiales > Polyangiaceae > NIC37A-2. The sequence goes on along the minus strand of CAYMQT010000133.1, from coordinate 13,179 downwards.
GACGAGCGAGCCGACCCTCAACTCGGCGACCGTCTACTCTCTGTTGCTTCTCGCGGACATTCGCCTTCATCAGCGACTTTATGTCGGCGCTCAATTGCCTGGCGTTTTGATCCACGATGACTTGGGTGAAACGAAGCCGGGGTTTGGTAACATGACTTTGGGAGTCACGGTGCCTGTAGGTAGTTTTGAACGCGAGGGTGCTGCGAGTTGGGCCCTTGGTTTTCAGATGACCTTTCCCACGAGGACCTTCACCTACGAAGTCGATCCTGGAAAGCAGTGGACCTACTCTCCTCAGCTTCGCTACGCCGATGCGTCAGGGCGGGTGCTTTGGTACGCTTCGTTGCTCACTCCGCTCGAGCATCGGCCTGCCGGGTGGGCTTTGGACATCAGTCCCGCGCTTGGGATCGGCTATGGGCTGACCTCGGGGCTTTATCTGACGCTCGGCACACAGTTTGACGTTCGCGTATTGAGCGTGTGCGCGACGGTGGACGGCGGCTCGGAATCTTGCCCCTCGGGTCGAGCTACGGAGATGGATCGACCGCTCGGGGCCACACGAGGTTACGCTTCTCTCGGGCTCTCCTCCGATTTCCATCGCCATTGGTCCCTCTTCTCCAGCGCTCAAGTTCCGCTTCTCTCTCGGCGCGACATCGAATGGGCCGTCAGCTTGGGAGTGGAGGCACGTTTTTGATAGGGGATTTTTGATTTTGAGATGAACTCTAGGCTGAACAGGGAATGACGGCATCTACGGCGAGGAGGCGGATCGCGCCGTCGACCGTGCCGAAGTAGAATTTCACCGAGTGCTTCGTGTCGGCGACCACGAAACGGATCGCCGAGGCCGCCGCTTCGGCGACGGGACGCTTGAGGTCGACTTCTTCCTTCGTCGAAAGTTCGTATTCGAGTTCCGCCTCCAGCTGCTTGAGGAGAAAGTCGCCGCCGGCTTCAGCCAGAAAGAGTCCTTCTTTGACGCTCGGGTCGTCTTCACAACGGACTTCGGGAACGGGTTTTTCTTCAGGCTTTTCGCTCAGGCTGAGCGCCTTGATCCGCGCCCCGTCGAACTCTCCGGGCAGATCGAGAAGGCTTTCGACACTGGGTAGAGTTTGCATGCGCCGGAACGCGCCTGGGTTGTCCAAGAGCAGGACCCCGCTTGGAGCGCTGAAGGTGGACAGGGCCTGACGGTCCTTTTCGTTCCAGGCCTGAACGAAGGAGAGATAGCTCTGCGCCGGAGAAACGCTCTCCTTTTGAGCATCGGTGTTCGCCTTGGTGCTGTCGACCTGGGAGGGTTCAGCAGCCGCCGCGCTTTGAGGACCAGAGGTAGTCTTCTCCGTGCATGCTGAGAGAGCAGACGCGGAGAGAGAGCAGAACAGAGCGAGCAAGAGCGGATAACGCATAGGCTTCCGTGGATAGCACGTTACAGGTTTCCGTGGATCACAGAAAGGAGTGAATCGGCTCCGGGCGCGTCCTGCCCCAGCTCCCACATCATGATGCCGCCGTGTTCCTTGGCGAGCTGTGTTTTCTGGGCAATCGTCGCAGGTCCATTGTACGAAATGAAGTATCCCGCTCCGCTGAGCGAGTCGCCCTCTTTTGCGCCCGGGTAGTTCGACACCAATTCTGCGTACGTCAGCGCCGTCCCGGGGCAGCTCCCACCCCAGCAATAGCCGTAAAAGGGAACCCCCAGCACCATGCGCTCCTTTTCGATGCCGCGGTCATTTTCCCAGTAGGAGAGTTCGCTGATGCTGTCCCCGTAGGTGGAGTGATCGCAAGCATCGGACCAACTTCCACAATGATCGTACGCCATTAGATTGATGAAATCGAATCTCGCGAGCGCTCCGTGGGGGAAGTCATCTCCGTTCCAGGTAGCGACAGCAGCCGTGAGCAGCTTGTCTGAAGGCAAGGCGTCGGAAAGCTTGACCACGAACGGCTCGTAGGTGGAGCTGACATAGTGACCTTCGATGTCGACATCGATCCCGTCTAGATCGTACTTTTGTACGAGCCCGAGGAGCTGAGTCACGAAGTTGTCGACAGACGCCGGCACGATGGCCTCGGCGACGGCCTGTCCTTCGGCGGCGCCTGCGATGGAAGCGAGGACGAGCACTCCCTCTGCGTGCGCGGCATTGACGAGCGCAGTGATGTCTGCGGGGTTTGCGTCAAAGTCGACCGTGCCGTTGTTTGGATTCGCGAAAGCGATGCACAGGTGAGTCAACCGGTCCAGGGGAACTGCGCTGGGGTTGATGTTCCGGTAGGTGGGCAGGTAACCGATGACGCGAACCGCTTCAGGCGGGAGAGGTGAGTTTCCGCCTGCGCCTGGGGAGCCGTCGCCGTCGCCGTCCCCGGGGATGCAATCGATGAGGCAAGGACCACCCCCCGAGCCACCGCTGCCGCTGGCTTCGTCGTCCGTGGAATCATCGGTTGTCTCGCTCGAATCGCCGTCCGTTTCTGACGTTTGACTACACGAGAGAGAGAGGGTGAGCGGGAGGAGGGCCAGCAGGAACAAGCGGGACATACTCATTTATGTCTCTTCCGTCGCCGAGGGTGTGTTCAGAATCGGTCAGCTCGCGGGCGCATTTGGTGGAGGTGGAAGGGAGGAGGAGCTGAAGAGCGGAGGAAAGCTCGGGAGGTCAGCGATTCTCATGAATTATAGATTATAATATCAGGCCGACCCGAGTGGCGCTGCCTCTCACAGGGACAAAAAACCTGGCGTTTCACGCATGCAGCTCAGAAACAGCGCGCGTCTCCCACGAGAGCCGTGACACCTGAGAGCCGGAAAGATGCTTCTCCACCGCCGTGTGCGCGCGAGAGATGCGCCGTTTGAAGGTCGAAAGGGAACAGCTACAGAGATCCGCTGCCTCTTTGAGACTCTCCCCTTCCACGAATCGGAGGACCCAAGCGACACGGTCCTCCACGCCGAGGTCGTCGAGGGCGCGGTACACTTCGCTGATGAGCTGCTGTTCAAAGGGACCGGCGGTAGGATCTGCCAGCTGTTCGTTGTGCGATGCCTCGTCGAGATAGAAGAATTTCCAGAACCTGCGTGTGCGCAGCTTTCGCAGAGAGAGCCGTACGGTGACCTTGGCAAGCCATCCCCGCACTTCATACTCATTTCTGCGGATCAGAAGGCCTGTCACGGCTGCGGCAAAGACGTCTTGAACCACGTCCTCCACCTCTCCCTCGCGACCTAAAATTCGGCTTGCGATGGCAGCTGAGTAGGGGGCAAAACGTGTGTAGAGTCTTTCGAGCGGGATGTCTTCTTCTGGTTCTGGCTTGTTCTCGGGATCGCTGACGTGATCTTGGCTGTATCCTTCATCTCGCGACAGAAAGTTGGCTCGACTTGCCGTCTCGCGCCGGCTTCGATCAGTCTCGCACGTCTGCGTGATCGGCCTCAAGCGGTTCTCTACGAGGCGGAGAGGTCGAGCAGTTCTTTCGGACATGGCGATCCTACGAATGATTTCAGATCAGCTCATATCTGCAACAGCCGAAACGACTCGCCATTTCTGTTTCGGCGGAACCATTTCTGTTTCGACGGAATGTTTGGGAGAGGAGGGAAAGGGAAGCGCTGCCCTTGCTACAGCACGTTTCAAAAATGAGTTGATGCGCCCCAAAAGCAGGAGAGCACATCGAGTCAACCGGTGCGGAGCCCTCACCATTTTTGAGATGCTGTCGTGAGTGAAGATGCGTTCTTGAGATCTTCGCGCGGAGAGGAAGAGCACATCAATGACGTCGTGAAGCGATCTCTTGTGCGCTCATCCCGTTCCGACTGCGTCGAGTGTGGCGCTTTTGATCTCGCTCGCTTCAAAAGGATCTCATCGCTCGTGCAGAAGACTTGGGGTCGGCGAGAGTAGGGGGCTGTAGGACACACGGAGGTGGATGTGAGTCACGGTCCGTCACTCTCGGCAGGTGTCTCCAGAGAGAATCTTGGTGTTACATCTCTTGGCTTTTGGCGTGCGTTCCGCTTTTTTTGGTGTGTGTTCCGCTTTGAACAGAACCGCGACCTTGCGCATGAGTTCGATCACTCAAGAATTTGGTCGTTCAAGAAATCGAGGACAAAGGGACTTGTCCCTCAAGAGCTTCGCGCCATACTCATCGACGCATGAAAATCTTGCATCCTAGCTTGCTTATCGGTTCTCTTTCATTTTTGGCCGCCGCGACTGTTGGCGCCTGCGGAGACGGCTCCGATTCAGAAGGAAGGGGAGGTGATGGCGATGGAGGAGCAGGCGGCGATGGTGACGGCGATGGAGACAACACGCCCTCACAAGCGTATTGCGAATCAGACAAGGCTTGCCGAGCGATGGATCAGATCTGCGACACGGCGCGTCGGGTGTGCGTGGATTGCCTCGGTAGCGGGGACTGCGATGAAAACGCGATTTGCGAGAGCGGCGCTTGTATCGAGATCACCCCCTGCGCAAGCAGCAAGGATTGCTCGGCGGATGAGGTCTGTGCCGGTGACGTCGGCTATTGCGTCGAGTGCGTCGGGGACAACGATTGCGGGACCGCTCAAGTTTGCAGTGGGTACAAGTGCTTTGATACGTGCGCTTCTGACAAGGACTGCCGGGCAGTGGACGGCGTCTGCGATGTGGAATCGGGGATCTGTGTTGAGTGTGCTTTTGACGCGGATTGTGATGATACGGAATTTTGCGGGACCACAGGAGTCTGTGCCGCGCGGGTGTGCCAGGTGGGAGAAGCCTTCTGTTCGGGGGATGATCTCACTTCGTGCAACGCGCGCGGGGACGGGTTCGTTACGGTCACCTGTGAAGATGGGTGTGATGCTGGCGCCGGAGCTTGCGAAGGCGCGGGAGAATGTGAGACCGGTGATGAGGGTTGCGCCTGTTATCCCAACGACACCTGCAACAATGCCCTCTCCTGCCTGAGTGGTTTTTGCGTCGACGCGAATGGGGGCACCGGCGGGAGCGGGAATATGGGGGGGGGAGACTTCTGCAATAGCATTCCCAAGTTCAGCGGCACTCAGACCGTGGACGGGGCGCCGACGGAATTTGCCGGCATCACGCCGCTCACGTTCACCTTTGCCAGTTCCGACTATCAGTCGGTGGCCGTGAGTGCTGCTGATCCGACGACGACGACGACGGAAGCCACCGTGCGGGTGGCCTGGGATTCCACGGCCTTGCGCATTCACGTGCATGTGGAGGACGCCCTCGTCGCGCACTCCGTCGGGTCCAGTTACGACGGAGACAACGTGCAGATCTTCGTCTCTTCGGTGCCGCCTTCTTCCGGAGTTCAGTACACGGATTATGCTTCTCAGCTCACCATCGTTCCTCAGGTGTCGCTTCCCTCGGCCACCCCTGCCTGGTTTGAAGAGTATGGGGGTGGTTACACCGGCACTCAGCCAGCATGGGCTTCTCGTCTCGTCACCGGGGGCTACGAAGTGGAGATGGAATGGGCGTGGAGGGGGAGCGTGCCTACGGCGGGTTCGCAGATTTCCTTCGACCTTCAAGTCGGCGTTGCCAATACCGCCACCGGCCAGCGCGACTACGAGTACGCCATCCGGCTGAACCCCGTGGGCACCGGCAGCCTTTGCGGGACCCCAGCTCCCTGGTGCGACACCCGTCACTGGTGCACGCCGACGCTAGAGAACTAGCGTTCTCAAGCGCAGTCGGTATTTCAAGTTCAATCGTATTCAAGAACGGCAGCGCGCAGCTGGCCGCTCAGATTGAGCAGGTACAAATAGCCGTCGGGCCCGACCTTGCCGGCAGTCACGCTGCCCTGATGCCCGACTCCCTGATCGAGAGTGACGGCGCCTTTGTCATTGATGCGGAGTGCGCGGACCCAGCCCGTGAAGAGATCTCCGTAAAGGACGACATTCTTCATGAGGCCTTCATAACGATCGATGGCGGGAGACTCATAAATCTGAGCGAGCCAAATGGCGCGGTTGTTGTCCGCGGTGGCTTCCGGATCGTCGTCGAAGTAGGGGTGATCGGGCGTGCGGTCGTAGGCCAAGATCGGATCCGTGAAGCCGTCGCAAGAGGACTGACACGGTCCCTCATGCAGATTCCAACCGAAGTTCTGTCCGGGAGCGGTTACGAGATTGATTTCCTCGTAGGAGACGAGTCCTACTTCTGCGATGATGTAGCGCCCGAGGCGGTCGCGAGTTCCGCGCCAGGGTGAACGCAGCCCGTAGGCGAAGACGCCCGGATGCGGGGTGACGAGACCTCCCGCGCCTCCCATGCCCTCTTCCATATTTCCATCCGGGTAGGTGTGCCCGCCGGAGTTCTCCTCTCGGCTCGGGATGATGCGCTGCAAGGACCCGAAGGGGATCTCCGGATCTTGCGCTTCCTCGTCGATGAAATGATCTCCGAGCAAGAACCACATGATGTCGTCGTCTTCGAATCCGATGGACCCGATGCGATGCCAGACGTCGCGTGGCTTCGGAATCACGGTCTCAAAGATGACTTGGGGGTTCACCGGCCCGTCCGATTCGTCAAACGTGTAGCGCATGAGTCGGGTGGTGGCTTCGTCCACGCAGTAAGACGTGTAGAAGTAAGAGTTTTCCTCGAAGAAAGGGTCCAGCGTGACGTTGGTCGGGCCGCAAGCGCCTTCTGTGATCATCTCTTCGGCAAAGTCCCAGCCGCCGAGCGAGGTGACTTTGCCTTTCGAGAGCCTGAGGTGAAGCAAGCGCCCGCCTCGGGTCGTCATGAGAAATTCGTCTCCATTCGGCAAGAAAGAGAAATCGGTTCCGCCGTTCGACTCCGGAACGTCGATGCGATGGAATTTCAGGCGTAAGGTATCGGGCACGACGCCACCTTCTCCGTAGAGGGGTTCTGGAGGTGCGTCGCCGTCACCGTCGCCATCATCATCACCGTCAGCATCGCTGTCAGAATCGCTGTCACCATCGCCGTCGTTCTTGCTATCGCCGCAGGAGGCGAAGACCCCTAGGGCGAACAGGGCAGAGAGGAGGCTGAGAGGGCGAAGGCGTGAGCGTCGAAAGGGAGAAAGCATAGGGCGCGAGTATGGCGGTTTCTGGGCCACACGCCAATGTGGACTTGAGCTGTGCCGTCTTGCGCGGGGTCCTCGCGCCACCGCTGTGGTCCGTGGAGCCGCCCAACCGGCGGCGCACCTCTGCATCGACAGCCGGAGGGGATCGCGATAGACGAAAGAATGCAAGTTTCGGGGGTTAGGCGGCGGATCGGGGGGATTGGAATTTTCGCGCTGGGGGTTGCGTGTGGAGGTGCCGGGGCGCCCGAGGCGACTTCTCCGGTCAAGGAGACCGCTTCTCTGCCGCAGACCCTCAGTGACGCGGCGGACGAACAGAAGACGACCGAGATCCAGGGAAAGCATTTTTCCGTCACGGTACCTTACGAGGCCTCCCACGAGGAGGGGAATGGGTATGCGGACGTGCACCTTCTGGGGGACGGTCATCGAGCCATCTGTCGCGTGTTCGAGGAGCCACCAGATTCCTTTCGAGGCGCCCTTGCGGAAGGTGTGACGCCTTGGCCTTCAGAGCAGACGTTTCGCCGAGGGGTGGAGCTTGAAGAGAGCGGCGGGCACCCCGTCGCTCACCTTTCACTCATGAAGATTTCTGGCAAGCCAGACGAGATCCTTTCGAAGCTCGATAGCCAGAGTCAAGCCGAGCTCGACGCATACGAAGCGACGGCACTCTCGTTTTCCTTGTCCACGGAACATTTTATCCTCTGTCGGCCCGAGAGTCCCGAGAACACGCTGTGGTTCCGAAAGGCAGCTACCGCCTTTTTCAAGGGCATCACGTTCTCGGGAGCGGAGTCAAAACCGCTCCGGACCACGATCACGAGCAGAAGCGACCCCAGCGTAAAAGTGCGCTCGAAGATTTATGGGTTCAAGTGGTGGGTGCGGCAACAGTCCGAGGAGGGTATGATCGATCAGTCGTTCTCCTTCGGATTTTGGGGTCATCTGGGCTCAGCGGTCGTAGGGCGCTCCGTGGAACTCACGGACAAGGCCGGCAAGGTGGCGCGAGTTGCATATTTTTCGGGGCTTGGCGGTGACATGAAAGCAGACTCCGCTCTGCAGCTACTCAAGGACGGTCGTTACGCTTACGCCCTCGGCTCGGCAGCCACTGAGTTCTTTGTGAAGGGGAAACTCTCAAGTCCTCTCGACACGGAGAAGGAACTCGTCGAGCGCATGAGGAAGCCCGGCGCCTACAGCTTCACGGAACAAAAATACATGCCTTACATGAGTCAGAGTCGCGCCATCCCGGTCACCTACTCTCGGGGCGCAAAAGATGCCGTGGACGCTGTTCGCATTAGCGCTGAGGGCGCGGATTCCGAAAGCCTCCTCGATCCCACCGGCCGTCCCCTCTCCACGCACCGCGCGGCTAAGACCGGCGAGGACGAGTACCGCCGGATTTTCGACTCGGCGGGACATGTGGCACAAGGGCGTTAATGCCCGCTCGCGACGGTTTCGGACCTGCTCCTAGGGCTTGAAGCCGTGGCAGTTTCTGTCGACGAGGTAGTTGAAGATCTCTTCAGTGCCGCACAGGTGCTCATCGACGGCCGGCATGCCAGAGCGTTCTTCTTCTGTGCGCACATCGATGCAACGCGAGCCGGGCGGAGCCGGCTTTTTCCGCTCTAGGGCTCCAGCGTTGCAGGCCGCAGCCATGCCCGTCCGCATCGCGGGACCGTGGCCAATGACGGTGACCCAGTCTCCGGCATACCAGACGCCGCCGCGTCCCTGGACCATTGGCATGACTTCCAGCATGAGCGCGAGATGCCAGAGATCCATCCCGTGATGGCGCCAGCCGCGGCGCAGAAGGACCTTGTCTTCTTGGATGGGACGGAGGGGATTGAGCGAGCCGATGGGGAGGGGAGACATTTCGCCTGCGCCGTGCACTAGATTCATGATGCCCGTGAGTTCAAACTCCCCCGGGAATTTCGCGCTGTCCTGGTAGTAATTGTACTGCCTTCGGTACTTCTCTTCCGGGAGAAGACTTTCGTCTGTGTGCAGCACGACTTCTGAATCCTTGTAGCGAACCTCGCCGAGGACGAAATCCTCAAACCAGTCCTTGTCAGCAAGCAGACTCCGGGCCACATCCGCCGGGACCGCCAGGATGACGTCGTCGTACTCTTCCTGGATCTTCTGGCCGTCAGGCCCGACCGCTGTGAGCTCTACTTTGCCGCCGCGGCGAGTGATTTTTGTGACCGGGGTTTTCGTCCGGATCCTGTCGGCGAAGGAAGAAGTGAGCCTTTCATAATACGTGACGCTCCCGCCTTTTACGGTCCACGCCTGGGCGCCTTTGAGAAAGTCGATCCACTGTAAGCGTCCAGCGCCCATGTTGAGCATGAAGCGAGCCGAGATCTCATACAGACCCAGATCCGTGATGAACAGCACACTCATCATCGGCGTCAGATAGCGGTCCCGAAATTTCTGATCGAAGTCATGCATGCTCAGCCAGAGGCCGAAAGGAACCAGGTTCCATTTGTCCATCTTGTGCTGTTCTTCAGCGAGTCTGTGAAACCGCTTGGCCTCTTCACTCACGTCCGGACCCGAAGCCCACTGGTACCCGTCGACGAGGCCCGACATGCCGAGCTCTGACGGATTGCGTTCAACGCCGTACCAGTCCATGAGCACCTTCATTTCTTGGTAGTCTGTGGGCGATCCGAAGATGAAGCCGATGTCACAGGCGAAGGGCTCTCCCACTTCGGGCGTGAAGACCGGGGCAAAAGCGTGCCCACCCACGTAGTCGGCGGCCTCGTACACATCAAAGTCGATGTCTGCGTGGCGTAGAGTCCAGGCGGCGTGGAGTCCGGCGCTCCCGGCTCCGACGACGGCGACCCGGTGTCCTTTTGGATCGAGGACGCGCTCTTTCGGACCGCGCAAGGCAACAGTCAGCGCTGCTCCCGCAAACAGAACGAAGAATAGGACGATGACCTGACCCCACCAGGTCTTCAGGGCCTGAAACTTGAGTGCCGCGATCTGCCAGAAGGTCCTCCGCCCCACGGTGAGAAAGAACAGAGCGAAAGCGATGAGGCCGCTCAAAAGGAACGGAGTGATGCGTTGACCGCTTTCACCGCCACGCCAGAAATGCACGAGGGTCGTGACGAGCGTTACAAGGAGCCAGGCGAGCGTTACACCCGTTACAGCCAGGATGCGAAACCAGCGCGGGAGCGTGGAAGCGATGTCGAGGGTCGCCTTCTTACTTTCGGTCATGGTCAATCTTGAGGAGCGGAGAGGTATTTTACGAGCAGGAGGAGTTCTTCGTCGCTGCAAGAGACGCATCCCCCTTTGGGTGGCATGGAGACCGGACCGTCTTTCATAGACTTGAGCAGGACCGCGTTTCCTTTCCGCAAACGTTTGGTCCAGGCGTTCCCGTCGCCACGTTTGGGCGCATTGGCCGCGCCGCTTTCGTGGCAGGCAGAACAATACTGTTCGTACTGGTTCACGGTCTTCTGAGGAACGGTGGGTGTCTCGTGACAGCCACAGGTGAGGACCAGGGTAAGCGGGAGTGAAAAAAGGAGTCGGTTCACCATCATCGGAAGAAGCTTTCGGTGCAGATGAGCGTTCCCCCATTACCCGGATTGGCGCTAGTCGTCACGGGGGGGGCTGGAGAGGCTGAAGGGGCTGGTTTTGCTGGATTTTCCAGAGAGCCCTGGTCCATTAAACGCAATCTAGTTGCAATAGCATATTGATGATGATAACAAGCCTCCCCTATGAAAAAGACACTTCCGATTTCCCTGATTTCCCTTTTGATTTCATGCGGGTCCTCAGATTCAGGCGGGGGTGACGCGGCGCTCTCGATTCTGCTTGAGCCCGAAGACGCCATTTTGGAGGGGCTCACTCCCGGCGACGACGGTGAGAATATCCAGGATGGGTGGGCGGTGACGTTTCAGAAGTACATCGTGTCGGTGGGAGGGGTGGAGCTGCGCCTCTCGACGGATTCAGACGTGACCGTCTCTTCTCCCTTGGTACTGGCGGTCGACCTCACTCAGATCGAAGCGCGTGGACTTCCCCTCGCGACCCTCGAAGATCTGAAAGACGGCCGCTGGGATTTTTTTTATTCTGTCACGGGTCAAGATTCTTTGGCGCATGAGTCCGTGAGTGACGCGGACTTTTCGGTTCTCAAGGACAGCGGTGCAAGCTACCTGATTGCGGCCACACTGACGAAGGAGGGTGGTGTGTCTTGTCCGCCGAGTGTGCTGGGGGCTCCTCCCGAGGGTCTTGATCAAGAAGGGGAAAACGGCGCCGGCGATCCTTGTTACCCCAACGCGGAGATCCGGTTCGAATGGGCCGTGGAGGCTGGTTCGGTGTTTGGCCCTTGTGAGATCGATGGTATTCCTGGAGTGACGACGACGAGCGGAACGACCTCGACGGCAGCCATCACCATCCATGGCGATCATCTCTTCTTCAACGGCTTCCCTGAAGGCTCAGAAGGTGGAACCATGAGACTGGCTCAGTGGCTCGCGGACTGCGATTTGGATCTCGACGGGCAGGTCACGATGCAGGAGCTGTCAGAGTTAGCTCCTGCTGATTTGGCGGAGTTTGATGAGCGTTACGTTCTGGGAGGCTCACCCATTACGCCCCTGGACTCGATGGCCAAGTACGTACGCGCTCAGCTCTTGACGCAAGGGCACTTTCAGGGCGAAGGAGAGTGCGCCTTTTCACTCCTCTGATACGAACGACGATCTGACCCCACGGGAGCCCAAGTTGAGCAAGCAAGAGATCCGAGACGCCCTTCGTCGCGCGGGGCTTCGCGCCACGGCGCCGCGGACGGCTGTCTTGACCTTGTTGAGGGAGTCGGCCCGTCCGCTTTCGCATGGCGAGGTGCTTTCCGTACTTGGAGAAGAGGACTGGGACAAGGCGACTCTGTTTCGGAATCTCGTGAGTTTGCAGAAGAAGAACTTGCTTCGGGTGGCGAGTCGCGTCGGCGGAGTCACCCGCTACGAGGCGACGGTGCCCGGAGCCGAGCCTCATGTGCACCCGCACTTTGCCTGTAGGGACTGCGGACAGGTTTCTTGCATTCATGACGTCGCCCTCACACTTCCTGTCGACTCGGCCTGGCGAGATGCCCTCCGCGGCGCAGATTTGCAGCTCGTCGGGCGCTGCCCGGGGTGCAGAAAGGCGGAGGCAGAGAAGTGAAAGGAGGGCTCTTGGTCCTGCTCGTCGCCGCTCTCCATGCAGAGAACGCAGTCGCGCAGGCGGAGGCAGAAGGAGCTGAGGACGGAGCGCCCGAAGCGGAACTGCCCGATACCGAGTCACCCGAGACCGAACCTTCCGACATCGATCCGTCCGATGCTGCTGAGCCCGCCGACCCTAAAGACCCGCCTTTCGAGGACGGAGCGCCGGAGACCGAGAGGCAGAAGGCGTCTTCAGTGACGATGCCTCAGGTCAAGCGTGAGGTGGCTCCTGTCTATCCCGAGGGCGAAACGAAGTCAGGTGAGGTCATCTTGCTCGTGACCGTGGACGCCCAGGGGCGTCCTTCGGCTGTGACCGTGGAGTCGGGGCTCAGCGCGCGTCTGAACGAGGCGGCGCTTTCGAGTGTCAAGGCGTGGACCTTCACTCCTGCGAGGAAGGACGGGAAACCCGTCTCGGCGCGTGTGCGTATAGCTGTCCTTCTCAAGGCGCCCGCAGCCCCGACCGCGGAGGCGCCGAACAAGAGTGAGGGCGAGGAGCACGATCCCTCGGATGTCCACTTGCAAGTGACGGTCCACGGTGAGCGTCCCCTGAGAACCGAACGCCGCGGTTCCAGCGACTACTTTGTGCATCGGGAGGTGCTGGAGGCGGCTCCGCATGCTGAAGGCGCTGAAGCTCTGCGCGTCGTGCCTGGGCTTTCGATGTTTCGTACGGAAGGGCTTGCTCAGGCGCACTCCTATAGTTTGAGGGGGTTCGACGCAGAGCACGGCCAGGACATCGAGTTTGTCGTAGGAGGTTTGCCTATCAACCTTCCGTCTCACATCCACGGCCAGGGTTATTCTGACTTGGGGTTTCTGGTCGGAGAAGTAGTGGATCAGGTTTCCGTCAATGAAGGGGTGAGCGATCCGCGCCAGGGTGACTTTGCGGTTTCGGGAAGTCTGCGTGTTGGGCTTGGTGTGGATGAGGAGCGCCGCGGGCTTCAGGTGCGCGGAGGTTACGGTTCCTTTCATACGCCCCGGGTCCAGATCATTTGGGCACCGAAAGAGGCAGAGCGCGAGAGCCTGGGCGCTGCTCAGTATGTTTCCACAGACGGATTCGGTGAAAACCGTGGAGGGCAGAGCGCGAGCGGTATCGTCC
>CAYMQT010000132.1:9589-13517 GCA_964392575.1 uncultured Polyangiaceae bacterium | reverse complement strand
CGACGCCATTCTGAGCGCCGAGGTGGCGGGCCCGGGTTTCGTCAACCTGCGTCTGAGTCCCGAGTGGCTTTCTAAAGAGCTGAACCGCGCCGCGCTCGATCATGAAAAGGACGGCGTGCCTCGAGTGGAAAAACCCCAGAGGATCGTGGTTGACTTCTCCGGCCCCAACATCGCCAAGCAGATGCACGTCGGGCACTTGCGCTCGACGATCATCGGAGACGCCCTGTGTCGACTGCTTCGGTTCGTGGGCCACGAAGTCATCGGGGACAACCACATCGGAGACTGGGGCACGCAGTACGGTCTGCTACTGACAGGGATGCGGGAGCTCGGCGATCTATCGGCCCTTGCGGAGTCTCCCATCTCGGAGCTCGAGCGTGTGTACAAGCTCGCTTCCGCTCGGGCCAAAGAGGATGAATCCTTCGCCGAACGCGCGCGCCAAGAGCTGAGCAAACTGCAAAACGGTGATGAACAAAATCTCGCTCTTTGGCGCAATTTCGTGGAGACCACGCGCTCGGCTCTGGACGCGGTCTATGAGCGCATGGACGTGCGTTTCGACGAATGGATGGGTGAAAGCGCCTTCAACGACCTGTTGCCCGGCGTCGTTGAAGAATTACTCGACCGGGGTCTGGCGCGAGAAGACCAAGGCGCGATCGGGGTGTTTTGGCAGGAACTTCCTGACGCTCCTCCGAGCCTCAAGAAGCAAGCCCAGCCCTTCCTGATCCGGAAAAGGGACGGCGCGTTCCTCTACTCGACCACGGACATCGCCGCGCTCGAATTTCGCAAAAAAAATTGGAAGGCAGATTGTTGCTTGTACGTCGTCGACGCCAGACAAGCGCTCCATTTCACGCAACTGTTTGCTGTGGGTCAGCTGCTGGGGATTGAGATGGAACTACGTCACGTCTCCTTCGGAACCGTGCTCGACGAGACGGGAAAACCCCTGAAGACGAGAGACGGACAAGCGGTGACTCTCGCCTCCTTACTCGATGAGGCCGAACGTCGGGCGGAAGCTCGGCTCAAAGACGGAATCGAGGAAGGGAAGGTGCGCGTGCCGGAAGAAGACATCGCCAAGGTGGCCCGCGCGGTGGGTATTGGCGCGGTAAAATACGCAGATTTGCGCCAAAACCGCGTGAGCGATTATCAATTCGACTGGGAAAAGATGGTCAGTTTCAGCGGCAATGCCGGACCATACCTACAATACGCCTACGCGCGCATTTTCAGCATTTTCGAACGTGGTGGTTTCAACCTGGACGAAGCAGAGGGAGCCGTTCAGCTCGCTTCCCCCGAAGAACTCAAGCTCGCCAAGGTCCTCATCCGCTTTGGCGAGGTGGTGCACCGAGCAGCAGAACAATCTCTGCCGCACTACCTCACGGATCACCTCTATGAACTTGCCCGAGCCTTCATGGCCTTCTTCGAGGCTTGTCCCGTGCTCAAGGCCGAGGGCGAAGTCCGTGCGAGTCGCTTGACCTTGGCCGCCCTTTCGGCGCGTCAGATGCGCCGAGGCCTGGGACTGCTCGGGATCTCCGTGGTCGAGAGGATGTGATGACCCCGGCCTCCTTCTTCGCGCTCCCTCGTCTCCCTTCGCTCATGCGGATTTCGGCCCTGAGCCTCGCGATCTTTAGTCTCAGTGCGACGGGTTGTCAGCAAAATCAGAAGCCCAAGAGCGACAAGCAGGCGCCCGCGACTCTGACCCCAGAGCACCCGAACGAGGCGCAAAAATCCGAGACGAACACAGCCGAAAACCCGGCAAACACAGCCGAACCCGATCTCGCCGCGAAACAGGACTCCGAGACCAAACGCATCTACGTGGTCGCGGCCCTGGGGGATTCCATTACGGACGACCGGGTGGGAGGCGGTGGATACCTCCGCGAGCTCCAGAAACGCTGTCCCAAGAGTCGCTTCGTGAACTTCGGCAAGGGCGGCGACATGACGAATCAGATGCGTCGTCGCTTCGAGCGGGACATCCGGCCTCAGGTCAAAGCGGAAGAATTCACGACCTTGCTCGTGTTCGGGGGTGTCAACGACCTCTACAGCAATCTCACCGCCGGACGGACCAACGACGTGATCGAAGAGGATCTCGGTCGCATCTACGCCGAAGCGCGCGGACTAGGGCTGGAGATCGTCGCGGTGACGGTCAGTCCTTGGGGAGGATTCACCCGCTATTTCAACCCGGAGCGCAGTCAAAACACGCTGCTTCTCAACAGCTTTATTCTGGGGCAAGTGTCGAAGGGCAACGTCGACAAAGCCATCGATTCCTACCCTCTCTTGTCGTGCGGCTCTCCGGAGGTTTTGTGCAAAGAGTACGAAAGTCCCTCCCACGACGGTCTCCACCCCGGCCAGAAGGGGCATGAACTCCTGGGTGAGAAGCTCTACCTAGAGGCGTTCTCCGATTGCCTGTGAGGGTGGATTGCCAAGGTCGCGCTCCCGCGCCACCCTCCAGAGGCCATGGCGTCAAGACTTGGATCCCTCTGTTCCCTTCAGCTCTATCCTCTGATCCTCCTTTCGCACGCCTCCGCCTTTGCCCAAGTGAACCCGGCGCCGGACGAGGATCCCGCTCCCACCCCCGCTGACCACTCCGCTGAAACGCCCGAGGAAGGTTTGGACGAAGGAGATCCGTGGGCCGGCGACACCGCACCGCCTGCCGAAAAACCGACGGACCAGGAGGGGGTTGCCGTAGCGCCCGTGCTCACTCAAGAAGCTCAAAGTGAACCGCCTGGACCTGTGCCGATTCACGTCCCCACGGAGATGCAAGGCGCGGAGGAAGGCCAAGCAACAGACGTGGGGGACGCAACGCCGAAGACACCTCCTTCCCCCTATCGCTCGATCCTCTTGCTGGAGGGCTCCGCCAAGTACGGATTGTTCGCCACAGTGATCGGCGCCGGCTCCTTTGAGGACGACGAGGTGGAAACCAAAAATGAGACGGCCGGACAATTCGCCGGGCAAGCGATGCTCGGCATCATTCCAGGAGGTGGCACGTTCATGATGGGAGGGCGCCTGCGCGGCGGCGCCTACGTGAACTCAAACGGTGCTCAAGCCCTGATCGGTGCAGATCTTCTCTTCGGAGCCAACTTCGCTCGACGCGACGGGCGCAATTTCGCCTACGCGATGGGCGGTATGGGTGTCGAGCTGATCCCCACGGAGAACATCGACATGTTGACTCTGCAAGGCATCGGAGGCGTCGTTTCGGGCGGTCTCAATTTCGGTGGGGGAATTGAAGTCGGAGCCAACGAAGATACGGCCGTCATCATGTTCGGCATGCACATGGGCTGGGGTCGTCTGTTCTAGAACTCGCTACAACCGGCCATGCGCGGCGCAAAGCGGCGCTGCCTTTCGCTCTCATCACGAGGATTGTGATAGCGGAGCTGAGCGCGCATCTGCGCGCTCAGAAGAAGACTGAGGGCCTCAGTCGTCTGGGGCCGCTTGTTTGACAGATCCGTCTTCTCATGAGGGTCCGTGGAAAGGTCAAACAATTCCCTCTTCCCCGTACCGCGATCCAGGACGAGCTTCTGATGACCGCACACAACCGCCTCTTTCGTCTTCATGCCCTGAATGTTCATGAAGATGGCTCGATCCTCGGACGTCACCTCAGAATCCCGCAAAAAACCCGTACCTTGAAAAGACGGATGCGGCGGAACCTCGAGAATGTCAGCCAAGAGAGGCAAAACATCCAAGGTCGACACCAGCCGCTCTTCATCGCGCGCGGCGAGCGCAGGCGGATAGTGCATCAGAAAAGGCACGCGCACCTCTTCCTCCACCAGGCTCCGCCCATGAGTCACCATCTCGTGTTCCCAAAAGAGCTCTCCATGGTCGGAAGTGACAATCACGAGCGTATCTTTGAGACGACCGCTCTGAGACAGGTACGACATCACGCGACCGATTTGCTCGTCCACGTGAAGGAGGGCGTTGTCGTAACGGTTGACCACGATCGGGC
>CAYMQT010000132.1:0-9579 GCA_964392575.1 uncultured Polyangiaceae bacterium | reverse complement strand
TCAGCCTTGGGGTAGTAGAGATACCGATACTTGCCTTTCGTGGGCACCTCGGGCGTAAACGTCGGAGGTTTGGTAGGGGGGATCCGGTAGGGAAAATGGGTCGCCTGAAAGTTGAGATAGAGACCGAAGGGTCCCTCCTGCTTTTCCATCCATTCGATGGCGCGCGTCGCCGAAACTTCATCCGGCACTACCATTTCTGAACCCATGCGTACGCGCGTGCCCTCAAAGTTGCCGGAGTGATGAAATTCCGTTTTCGTGCCTGTTTTTTGAAACCTCAGCATCCCCTGCCAGGTCTCATCCTGACTCGAAAAAGTGGCCGTGCGGTAGCCAAACTCAGCCAGAAAATCGTGCCAAAGAACGCGCGGGTAGTCGAGGCGTTCATAGACGTCCAGGCCCGTGTAGCGGCGAGGAAACAACGACGACAGAACCGCCATCTGGGCGTAGTTGGAATGCGCGGCGGTGGAGCGTGCATTGCGAAACCGGAGACTGCGCTCGGCGAGCGCATCGAGGTGAGGTGTGACGCGGCGCTCGTAGCCTTCATAACCGAGATGCGAGAGACCGACCGACTCTAACATGATGAGGACAACGTTGGGGCGCGGACCGTCGGACCCCTTGAGGCTGGCCCGCCAAAGATACTCCGAAGAGCGCAGTGGTCCCGGTTCGATCAGTCTGAGTTCGGCCGCACCCGCTGCCGATTCGATTTGCAGACTCTGCGCCCGCCGCGCAGAAATCGAAGAAAAGAAGGATAGATCCGAAGTCAGCTCCAGCCCTGCTCCACGCGCCACGCCTTCCGTCGTCACGACATTGAAGAGCAGCGACAGCACACCCAGCGCGATCGATCCTCGGAGCAGGAGCGCTCGACCGTGAGGACGAGACGGAAGCGGACGACGCAAGAACGCATGGGTGCCGTACGTAAACGCAGCAGCCAGGACCAGGAGAGTGAACGAAACCCCGCCGTACTCCACCGCCAAGGGCCACAAAAGGTGACCCAGGCCCGAGACCAAAAACTCCCAGGTCCCGATTTCAAACGGCGCCCCGCTCGAAATACGAAACAACTCAGACCCGCCGCGAAACAGGGCGTAGAGCAAGGCGACGGCGGTGCTCACTGCCGCCGAAATGCCGAACGCCCGCGAGCCAGATGACTTTCGAGCCTCCACCGCTGCGTGGGTCAGCCCCCCGACAGCGCCCAACAGAAGCGCAGCAAAGACCGCAGAGAAAACGGCAGAAAAGAAAAAGCTCTGCCAGGAAAAGCGTGCCTGCTTCGTCGCTCCGAAAAGGGAAAGCACGGAAAAAAAGAGGCTGAGCGCCGCTCCGACCCCGAGATGGCGCTGAAAGGCCCGCGCTTCCGGCCGCAAGCCCGGCGAAAGAAGGCGCGACGCGTTGCTGGCGAGGGCCGGGATTGTGGTGCGAGAGGGAGGGGGCATGGGGACGGACCGAAAAGGAGGGTCCGAGGCTCCCATTTTATAGATTATATTTTTGCGGATTTCTTCGAAATCCGCGGCGCGCGGCGCTTAGCATGGCCTTACGAGAAGGGCGAACCCCTTGAAAGCCGAGGGGTCTTGGGCCTTTGCCCATTCACCGGTAAGACGGCCAGCGTGGTAGCGAAAAAACCGAAAAAATCGTCCGGGCCGAAGAAGAAAAAGCCCGCCCCACGCCCGGAAGAGGAACAGCCTATCCTCAGCGGACGCATGATCATCGCCCTGGCCTTTGCACTCGCCATGTCAGTGATTCCGGTGAGCAAGCTCGGGCCCCTGATCACCAAGACGTCCCCGGAGACGACCGCACGGGCCGCCTGGAAAGTCGGACAGACAGCGCGCATCCACATCACGACGGTCACGTCGGACTATGACGAGCTTGCCTGCGCCTCGATGAAAAGACTCGGTGACGCCCACTGTGAGTGGGAAAACGAGCGCGAACGCTGGCCCGCGGGCCCGCCCAGCGCGCCCATCGACGACAGCAAATTAACGACGCTCCAGCCTTTCCGCACCACCGACCGTCAACTCGTACTACTGCCTGGATTTTGGGCTCAGCCGGACGTAGCCACGCGGCTCCACCAAGAACCACCGCACGGGGTGAGCAGCGCCAAGTTGGCTCGGTTCGTGGTCTCGTGTGACGTGAAGTTCGTCGAGGAATGGAAGACGCCCATGATTCGCTGGAAGCCCAGTGAACGCTGGAGCGGCAGCGAAAATGCCATGGTGGGCGAGATCGAAAGCTGCGAAATCCTCGAAGAGGAGCGCAGCTAGCACAGTGAATCACTGCTAACAGCACACTTAAATAACTGAAGTCAGGCGCCTTTTGGGTCAGGCGCGCGTTCCTGTTGACGGAACCCGGACTGAGTGCATACTTCGCCACCCCTCACGCCAGGACCATTTTCATGACAACGGACGCGACCCCCTCCAACGGATCCATTCTCGACAAGCTCGAGTCCCAGTACCTCCGCACCGATCTGCCCAACTTCCGCGTCGGTGACACGGTCAACGTTCACTACCGCATCGTTGAAGGCGACAAGACACGGGTCCAGGTGTTCAAAGGTCTCGTACTGAAGCGTCACCGCGCAGGAGCGCGCTCGACCTTCACCGTGCGTAAGGTCAGCTTCGGAGTCGGCGTCGAACGTACGTTCGTTCTGCACTCACCGCGCGTGGAAAAGGTCGAAGTGGCTGCACGCGGCATCGTTCGACAGGCACGCCTCTTCTACCTCCGTGATCTCACGGGTAAGAAGGCTCGCGTCCGCGCACGCAAGGACGTTGCAACGGTGCCAAGTGAAGGTGCACCCGAAGCGACCGAAGCCCAAGACTGAGCTTTTTCCCCGCCCAGGTATCCCCCGACCCGAGCCCTCGGTATAAAGCAAGCCGATGGTTGGGACGACGAACAGGGCGATAGCTCAGGCGTGGATCGCTGGGCGTTTAGATCTCACACGCTTCCTTTTCCTCTCGCTGATTTGCGCCCTTGGTCTGGTTAGTGTCGAGGCCAAGAGCGCCCCTGAAGCGCACATTCTTCGCATCGACCCGCGCACGGCCGTGCTGGACGGACACCCGGTCCTCACGGCGGTGATCGACATCTCTGAATCCGCCCGTATCGGTGAAGTGACGTCCGCTTGCGCCAGCCTTCGAGGCGACGAGCAGCTGGACTGCATCTCGACTGCCCTTGAAAAGCCAGGAGCCCTGGCCAAGTCCTACCCCCTCCCGGAAAAGGACCTGCTCTTCACGGTACGTGTGGGCGACACAGACTTCCCCGCGGATCTGCTTTCGGTGACTCCTTTCGGCAAACGGCAGGATGAACCGAGGGTCGGCACGGCCTGGCTGATCCTCGTGGATGCGGACGACCGCATCGGAAAGGGCTTAGGCGCGGCCAATGCCGTGGCCAAACAGTTCTTGTCCTCCATGGGCCCACATGATCTGGCGAATTTGATCTACCTCAGTGATCGCCAGGTGATCCTCGATACCCGGTGGCTCTCCAGAGCAGAACTCAACACGGCCCTTTCTGCGGTCGAAAAGCAGAGTTCAACCGTCCGCTCCCAAGGACGCACGCGTCCCCTGCTCGATCTGATCAAGAATGCAGCCAGCGACTCGTTTCGTGCGCTGGGCAATCCGGGACAGACCCTGAAGACCCCACTTCATCAGGCGATGGTCGTCTTGTCCACGGGTTACGGTGGAGGAGATCCAGCAACGACGGGACCAGGCGCAACCCAGCTCGCCTCCTATTTTACGAACGGTCGCTTCGATGAGGGGAACACCGCTCTGCCCAAACTCCCGACCCCTGTGATCAGTATCTATTTGCCGCCCAAAGCCCTGGACGAGCACAAACAGATTGCGCAATCGTTCATGCAGAATCTGGCCAATCCACAGATGGGAGGTTTTTTTACCGTGCTCCGGGAGGGGCAAAACGACCATGCGGGAAGGATCGTCGACGCGGTGCGCTCCCGCTTCTCGGCCATGCATCTCGCGCGATTCAAGCTGTCGTGCGTAGCGCCCACCACCACACAAAGCTTTTCGCTCCTCTTCAAAGGCGGCGGAACGGAGATCGCCGGGGACAGCAGCTACAAGGATGTTCCGGTCGGCTTTGACCCCAAAGAATGGCCCCTCGACATCGATTCCGATCTCACGCGCAAAAACGCTGAGAAGTCCGGAGGCGTGTTCCCAGGAGGCACCGTCAAAGTGTTCGGGCAGTTTTGCTGGGGGACGGACACCGCCCGACCGGAAGTTTATTTTCTGCCTCCGGGTGAGGCGCTGCCGCAAGACTTGAGCGAAAACGCGAAGGTGGCGTCCGAGGTACAAAAGCGCCTCACCTCCCTGGATATGCGCGGCACAGCCATCGCGGCCAACAGTAGCTTTGCCGAGTTCAAGGTACCCGACACGGATCAAATCCTTCACGGCGAGGGCGAGCGAAGGATCGTGCGACTTGTGGTGGTCGACAGCAAAATGCGCCGCACCAGCGGGCTCACGGCCACCACAGTGCTCACTCTCAAGGGCGCAGAACGACCGGATCTGCTCACGCCTTGGATCTATGCGGGCGCCGGAGGATTTTTCCTCCTCGTTCTGCTCGCCCTCATCCTCCGGCGAAGCTCGCGTCGGTCGGTAGCGCCACAAGTCAACAAGCGCTCCCTCGCCGAGGAGTCCCCCTACGCTACCCCGGCTCCGGTGAGCCGCATACCTCGCCCGGAACAACAGAAGTTCCGCGCAATCCTTGAAGGACCGTCGGGGCGCTTCACCGTTCTTCCAGATTCCGATCTACGCGCCGGGCGCGACGGCTCTCGCTGCGCCGCAGTCTTGAGCAGCCCTCAAGTATCAGGTCTTCACGCGACGTTCCGCATGGATGGCGAAAAGCTCCTGGTCAGAGACGAAGGAAGTACCTCCGGCACCCGCATCGACGGGCAAAGCATCCGCTCGGGGATCTGGGAGCCTGCTCACGACTCGTCCGAAGTCTCGCTCGGACCCGAAGTCCTCCGCGTCACCCTCTCTCGATTGTCATGAATCTTCTTCAGAAGCTCAGCCGCCAAACGGTGACCATCGGTAGCAGCACTGCTTGCGAGATCTGCCTGCCTGGCCCGGGGGTGGCTCCGATTCATGCCGAAGTCATCCACCGCGGCGGGGGCGAGCTGACCCTTGTCCCGGGTGCGGGCGGCCAGACGGCCATCGATGGGCGCGTGCTCCCAAGCGGTGTAGGAGTCCCGTTCGACTTTCGGCGGGAGTTCGTTGTCGGTGAGGTCCCCCTCCCTTCGACGCACCCTGATCTCTGTCTGATGGTGATGAGCCGAGGCAACAAGCCCCTTGACCCAAACCTGATAGTCGTCGGACGTGACCCAGAGCGCTGTCATCTGGTCCTCGCAAGCCCGGGAGTCTCCGGGTGCCATGCGACCCTACATCTCGGCAAAAAGCCTACGGTGGTCGACCATCGCTCGACGAGCGGCACCTGGTTTCAAGGCAAGCGCCTCACTCCGGAAGAGCATCACGAAATCCCAGAGTCCGCCGTGCTCGCCATCGGTCCGCTTCCCCTCCCGATACCCTTGGCCCGACAGCTCCTGGCGGCCTTCTGTGAACCCGTCACTCCCGTCTATGCCGGCATGACCCAGGCGATGCCCAGGCGGACGGTCGAACGTCCCGCCCTCGCCTCCCGGCTTCCGTCGAAGCCTGCCGCTCGTCACCGCACCATCGTGGGAACGATGAAGATGGAGGGGACGCACGCGTACACGATAGGCCGCACCGCGGACAACGACATCGTTCTCGACTACCCTCAGCTCAGCGGGCACCACGCAAAGATCTTGACGATAGGCGGACAGGTGTTCGTCGAAGATCTGAAGAGCGAGCTCGGAACGGCCGTCCGCGGGAGTCGTCTCCGCCACGGACACCGGGCCAAGGTTACCGATGGAGAGCGCGTCATGTTTGGCCCGCTTCCTGCGCTTGTCTCCATCGATGGCGGCGCGGTGAATATCGTCGTCGAAGATTCCGAAGGGTGGGCCGGACGACCCTTGTTCGATGTATCGGCCGTGGGGGTCACCGTACAGGTGCCTGACCGCGACGATTCGAAAAAGACGAAAACCCTGCTTGAGAGCGTCACATTCAAGGCTCTGCCCGGTGATTTGATCGCTCTCATGGGGCCTTCCGGATCCGGGAAAACCACTCTCCTTCACGCGCTGACGGGCTACGTGCGCCCTACGGAAGGGGAAGTGCGCGTCAATGATACCCCGCTCGCCAACATTTTTGAGAACCTGCGCGGATCCATCGGATACGTCCCTCAAGACGACATCATTCACCCGGAGCTGACCGTACGCGAAGCCGTCGAGTACAGCGCTCGCTTTCGACTCCCCCCGGACTACACGAAGGCCGAGATCGAAAATCGAGTGCAGAAGACCCTGACTCAGCTCGGGCTCGAATCGGTAGCGCACCTACAGATCGGACGTCCCGAAGCCAAGATCTTAAGTGGTGGTCAACGCAAGCGCGTGAACATCGCCATGGAGCTGGTCACCGATCCTGTCCTCTTGTTCCTCGATGAGCCCACGAGCGGTCTTGCAGCCGACGACACCACCGCCTTGGTCGACCTGCTCGCACGCTTGGCGCAGGACCACGGAAAAACCATCATCGCCACCATCCACCAGCCGGCGCGGGACGAGTACGAGAAGTTCAATCTTGCCCTGGTGCTCGGCCACGGGGGAGTTCCCCTGTATTTCGGGCCTTCCGTCGAAGCCTACTCTTTCTTCGAGGCCTGGCGCGGCGCGGGTGAAGCACGAGGCGTCGATACGCCCCGAGACATGTTTGCGGAGCTTTCGGAACGGGAGGCGCGGCTGAAGAGTGAGCTTGGATCGCGACATGAAGCGCGCGTCGCCGTTGCCCAGGCCTATCGCAAAGAGTACCAAGCAAGCGCCGTCCGTCAGATGATGGCCGACGCTTCCCGGCAAGTAAAAGCAGACTCTGTACGCGCGGCCGAACTCCCCCGTCGAGATCAACCCCGTGGTCAGCTTGCTCTTTTGCTCAGCAGATACTTGAAGATCAAGGCCCGTGATCGGGTAGGCACCTTGATCCTCATGCTGCAAGCGCCTCTCATAGGAGTGCTGCTTTCTCTGGTTTTCAGCGCCACAAAACCCAGCGTCCCTTACTGGTGTCTGGGCGCGCTCAACGAGCTCAGCAACAAGAGCGGCTCGGTCAAAGAAGCGGGCAGCGACATCTTGAACAGACTCTCGCCCGCTCCCGATCATGCGGGAGCACTGTTCTTTCTCGTCGTTGCCGCTGTTTGGTTCGGAACGAGCAATGCGGCGCGCGAAATCGTGAGCGAACGGGCCATCTATCGACGCGAACGGATGGTGAACCTGGGCGTGATCAATTACACGCTCAGCAAGTTCTTCATTCTTTGCGGCCTGTGCGTGATTCAGTGCGCCACACTGCTCTCGATTGTCTTTTTCTCCCTCGGACTTTCCGGAGGAACCGCTGCGTTCGTCTCCGCCCTGGGCCTCTTGACCCTGACTGCCTTCTGTTCCGTGGCCCTGGGTCTTCTTCTCAGCACTGTGGTCGCCAGCAGTGAGGCCGCAATGGCGCTCACCCCCATAGCTCTGATCCCTCAGGTGGTCCTGGGAGGCTTGATGGTCCCGGTCACCACGAACAGCATGCTCAAGATCCCGATGATGTTCGTGCCCTCACGCTGGGGGTTTGAAGGGGTCGTGGCCAAGGAACGCATGGCGATCAGCGCGGATCCTGCCTGGACCATCGCCTTACCCGGCGTGCCAGATAGTCCTCCCGACTTCATCACCGGTGAAACCTTTCAGTGCGCCATGGCCCAAATGCAAAGTAGCCAGCTCACAGGGGCGTGGGGGTTTTCGTTCGAGCCTCATCTTCCGCCTTTGATCCTTGGATGCATGACGGGCGTTCTCCTGCTCAGCGTCGTCGTCCTTCTCGCCAAGCGCGGGTAGTAGGCCCAGGTCGTAGCGCAACCGAAACAGCCCCGTTCAAGCGTCGGGCGCCATAGACCCGCGCTGTGTAGCGACAAACTCTGCGTACAGAGCCCGGACAGCGGTCTTGAAGTCCTCGGGCGAAACACCAATGATGATGTTCACCTCGCTCGCGCCCTGGTTGATCACCTGCACGTTCACCTGAGCGCGCGAAAGCGCGCCAAAAACACGCCCAGAAATGCCGATCGAGTGCGTCATCCCCTCTCCCACCACGGCAATGAGAGCCAGCTCTGGAACGACCCGCACCTTGTCGGGCTTCAAATTCGCACGGATTTCATCCAGGATTTCATCCCAGCGCCCCGAAAGCTGCTCTTGATCGACGATGACGTTGATACCGTCGATGCTGGAAGGGACGTGCTCTACACTGATCTCCGCGCGACGGAAGACCTCCAGCAAGCGATGGGTGAAGCCCACTTCCTTGTTCATCAACGTCTTCTCGATACAGACCATGGAGAAGGTAGCCTTGCCGGCGATGCCGGCGATGAACGTTCCCTTTTCCTCGGCCTCGGAAAGTCGAGGGACGATGCGGGTGCCCGGGTGAGACGGCTCGTTGGTATTTCTGATGTGGATGGGGATCCCGGCTTCGCGCACAGGAAGCGTAGCTTCATCGTGGAGGACGGACGCTCCCAGGTACGAAAGCTCCCGGAGCTCCCGATAAGTCACCTCGACCATGGGCTGAGGGTTCTCCACGATCCGCGGATCTGCCATCAAAAGGCCGGAAACATCCGTCCAGTTTTCATAGGCGAGCGCATCGATGGCCCGAGCGGCAATGGCCCCGCTGATGTCCGAGCCCCCACGGGAGAACGTCTTTACCTGACCGTCCGGACCGCTGCCATAAAATCCAGGAATCACATAGCGGTGAGAATCTCCGCTCAAGCGCTCTCGCAGAAGATCATAAGTGCCCGCTTCCACCAGACCGTTGCTCTTGATGCGGATCGTACCGCAAGGATCGACAAAATCCGCGTCCAGGAACTTCGCGATGATCATGGCGTTGAAGCACTCGCCCCGTGAAGCCACGAAATCCCGCGTGACGCCTTCCTTGAGCTGTTCGTAGAAACGGTCGAGCTCAGCCTCCATCCCCACGTCCACTTCAAGCTCCGCCTCGATGTCCAAGAAACGGCGTCGAACGACATCAAACGTAGAAGAAAAGTCTGCCGGCGCAGCGGCCAGCTTCTGACAAAGGTAGAGCAGATCGGTGATCTTCGCTTCGCTCGCATCGCGCTTGCCTGGGGCAGAGACCACGATGACCCGCCGACGCGAGTCAGCGTCGACGATGGCCTTCACTTTGCGGATCTGGTCGGAGCTGGCGAGGCTCGTTCCACCGAATTTTGCGGCGATGCGGCTCATATGCGGGCGTTTGTTGGCACAACCCGGGGCACCTGGCCAGGGCAAGGAGGTGATTCAACCCGGGGAGCGGGCGACGGGCACTTCCCAAACCTCGCGCGCATAACTCGCGATGGTCCGGTCGCTAGAAAAGAAGCCCATTCGAGCCACGTTGAGGATCGATTTGTGGGTCCAGGCGCTGCGATCCCTGTAGGACTCCTCGACCACGGCCTGACAGGCCGCGTAACCTCGAAAATCTGCCAATACCAGGTACGGATCATGGCCGAGGAGGCTGTCGATCAGGTGACGGAAGCGCCCCG
>CAYMQT010000131.1:0-13788 GCA_964392575.1 uncultured Polyangiaceae bacterium | reverse complement strand
GAGGAGGAGTCGCAATTCACTTGCGACGACGGAGGGAGCGCTGCTCCCTCAAAAAACTACCACCGCGCAGCAAGAACAGCCCCAGGCACGCGAGCCCGCAGGGCGAGGAGTGACGCGGCGCGGAAAACCGCCGCCGAACCCGAGTGGACGGAGTCCAGCGAGCTGGTAGTGGGTGGGGAGGAGGAGTCGCGCTGCAGTTGAAATGAACCGCAGTATTTGCGACGACGGAGGGAGCGCTGCTCCCTCACAAGATATGCTAAGCTACCCGCGTCTTGGATCTGCTTTCGTCGCTCTCTCCCTTGTGGTCTTCCGCGCTGGTCGGCCTCTCGATCGCCGCAGGCGCGCTCAGTGAGCCGGAAAACAGGCGACACCCGTTCCACGAAGAGGTGCCTTCCATGGAAGTACGGCACCAAGGACCCGCGACTCGTTTTGCCAACATCAGTGTGGCGGAATGTAGAAAGCAGCTGAATCTTACGGGTGACTTGGGACAGGCGTTTCAGCGCCTCGGCCCTCAAAACGGCGTGGCAAGTCCGATGCGTATCACAGGTTCCGTGGGCCCCATCGACTTTAGGGTTCCCCCCACGAACGTCCCCTTTGGGGTCCTGGACTGTAGGCAAGCCTTGCTTTGGATTCAGTTGATCCCGCTCTTGTCCAGACACGAAGTCGTCGGCATCCGCGTGGATAATTTTTATCGGGATCGTTCGAGGATCCGCGGCAGTAAGAAGAGTCAACACGCCTACGGGCTCGCCGCAGACATCGTGAGTTTTTCCTTCAAAGATGGGCGTGAACTCAACATCGATGATGATTTCATGGGCCGGCGAGGAGAGCCCCCCTGCGGCCCGAGCGCGAACATTCACCCGTACAAGGGCGCGACGGAAGCGCAAATCGAAGGCGCCATTCGGCTGAGAAACTTGATCTGCGAGCTAGGACGAGTGGGCGCGTTTCACCACATCCTCACGCCCAACTACAACCAGGCCCACGAAAGCCATCTGCACGTAGATCTCAAGCGAGACAACAAGTGGTTTTCGATCAACTAGAGCGTCGGCTTCACGAGCTGAAGGCGGCTTCATATTCTTCGACACGAAAGCCCACGAGCGCCACTCCGTCTCCCAAAACGAAGGGCCTCTTGATGAGCTTTCCCTCCGCAGCGAGATGACTAAGAGCCTCCTTTTCGCTGAGGCTCTTGAGTTTTTCGCGGTACCCCTTCTCGCGGTAGATCTGCCCCGAGGTATTGAACAGCTTCGAGACGGGAAGGCCTGTCATTTTGAGCGCCTTCGTGAGTTGAGCTTGGCTTGGCGGTGAGGTGACGATGTCGACAAGTTTTACTTCAATCTCGTGGTCTAAAAGCCATTGGATGGCTCGGCGACAGGTGCTGCACGCCTTGTAGTGGTAGACGGTGATCATGCGCGTGCCTTTTATCATCCATCCTGCCCCGGTGGAGGGGCCCCTGCCCCCTCAAAAGAGAGGTGACGCGAGCACCCGCGGCCGACCATGGCCAAATACTCATGATTTCACGCTTTCATGCGCGGGAAGGTGATGGCACACTTGCGCCACCTCGGGCCTGGCGTTTGGCACAGCTGCGTCCCGAGCAGGGAGACTCAAAATGAAATCGTTCCACCGTTCCTTCAGTCCCGCATGGGGCGCGCTGCTCCTCCTTTTTTCATGGAGCAGTTTGGCTGCCGCCCAGGTCGATCTCGACGAAGCGCCGGCGGAAGACGCACCGACGGAGGAGTCTGCTGGCGGTGGTCTTTACGATCTAGATGGAGAGTCAGGGGACGAAGCCGCAGAAGAAGGGGAGGACCCACAGGAGGAAGGGTCGTCCGACAGTGCCAAGAAGAAGAAGAAAAAGAAGGACGGCAAGACTCAGCTGCTCATGGGGCTTCGCTATCGAATGCTGATCACGCCCAAGTTTCTCATCAACATGTTTGGTGTCGACGGTGGACGAACGGTAGCGCTTCATGGCGTAGGGCCGGAAATCGGCGGCTACTGGGGTAAGCGGGACGACGGCTTCATGGTTTTCTTCAGTCCTTGGTACGCCGGCTATGGTCTCGAGCAGACGCCGTTCAAGGGCAAAAACGACGATGCTTCCGCTTGGGAGGTGATCGAGAGTGACATGAAGATGTGGTATCTCACGGTAGATGCCTTGTGGGATCATAAGATCGTGGATCGCTTCAGCTTCAACATCGGCTTGGGCGTCGGTCTGGGCATCGTCGGAGGTCAGCTTCGCCGCAACGAAGCCTACATAGACAACGCCGATCCCAGCATCCCTGCAGACAAGGACTGGCCCAACCTCTCGCTCTGTCAGGGGCCCGGAAATCCCAACCCCACAGAGTGTCCCGCCGACGGAAATTACGACATCATAACGGGCGGGTCGAGTGACCGCTGGCCGGTGTACCCTTGGATCAACTTTCAGGCGGGTCTTCGCTATCAGCCCGTGGATGAGTTCATCGGTAGGTTTGAAATTGGTCTAGGGTCCTCGGGTTTCTGGCTGGGGATCGCTGGCGACTACTCTCTGTTCCTGTGAAAGCCGTTGGCGCACCAGGACGAAAGTCAAAGCACCCTTGGCGTGTCGGTCTTTCCGTCGCGGTATCGCCTTGTTCAGCTTCTGGGGCGCGGCGGGGGCGGTGAAGTTTGGGAAGCGGTCGATCGCGCGACCGGAGGCGCGGTAGCGATCAAGGTGCTCCACGGCGGCTATCACGCTGCGGAGACCGAAGCCCTCATCCGCGAAACCACGGCCCTCTCCGGCCTCGAAGGACTTGGGTTTCCTCAGGTCTTGCACCTCGGGCGCGCCGCAGACGGACGCCTCTTTGTGGTGCGTGAGCTGGTCGTCGGCGAAAGCTTCGAGAAGGTGCAAGAGCAAGAGCCTCGGCGCGCCTTGTCGCTTTTGGGGGAAGCGGCGTCTGTCATTGCCGTCGTCCACCGAGCAGGACTTTTGCATGGGGACATCAAGCCGGCCAATTTGATTGTGAGACCTGACGGAGGAGTGGCGCTTGTGGATCTCGGTCTAGCCACTTCACTCCGAGAAGGAGGACAGACGAGTTTGGGGCTCACTCCTCATTTTGCGGCCCCGGAAATCAAAAGAGGGGGACCCCTGACTCCTCAGGCGGAGGTGTACTCTCTAGGAATCATCCTGCGCGATCTGCTGAAGGAGGGCGCCGACATCGATCTGACCTCTGCGGCGGCGGAACAAGTGGGAGAAGTGGAGGAAAGAGCCACACGTGCAGATCCCGAGGCGAGGTATCCTTCTGTCGATGAGTTTGGCAGCGCCCTCCGAGCGGCGCTTTCGGGCGATGTTCCCATGTTTTCAGACGCGGGTCCGGCCTGGCCTGTGCTCGGAATGGAGGCCTGCGTTTATCAGTTCTCAAAGGCGATTCGAAAGCTGAAGGACGGGGAAACTTTGTTGGTGGAGGCCCCGCCGGGCTCTGGGGCATCGACTTTGTTTCGCAGGCTTGCATGGGAGACGGCGTTAGCAGACCGCTTCTCCCTGTATGTGGATCAGGCTGTCGTCGATGGGGGCCTGTTGAAGGAGGAGATCCGTGGTGCGTCTCAGAAGGGCGCGCTGCTCTTTGTCGATGCGGACACACCGGTTGTCGACGCGGACGCGCCGGTTGTCGATGCGGACGCGCCGGGGTTCAAGGAGGATCTCGACGTGGCCCTGAGCCAGGGCGCGCGGGTGGTGCGTCTTGCATCTCCAGGTGAAAAAGCAGATTTTGCGATCCCTGAGCTTGAATTTCCGATCGTGCTTCGCCTGTTGAGGGGAGCCTTACCTGGCATCACCGAGACCCTGGCCGCTCACGTCTACGAGAAGCTGGGCGGACGCCCGGGCGTGCTCAGGCGCTTCGCTTTTTCCGCCGAGGGGCTGCCGATGGGGACGGTTCCGGACGTGGATCGTATTCTCTCAGGAGCACTTCCGCTGTCGGGGACGGCTCTGGATGTGATGGAAGCTCATTTGGATCGCGGGCACTTCATCGAGGCGGGGGAGCAGCTCAAGAATTTGCCTATGGAGAGCGCGCGCGGGCTGTGGCTCCGGGCGAGGTTTGAGCTTGCCGCCGGAACTGCGGCACAAGCAGAGGAATACACGCTTCGAGCTTTGACGCTTCACCCCGACGAGCAGCTCAAAGAGCGTCTTGTGGCTTGTTTGGCGCGGGCGCATTTGGGACTGGGCGATTACGAGCGCGCCCTGCGTGAACTCGACCGTACCGAGGAGTTTCATCCCCAAGCTCAGGCCGAGGCGCTTTCCTACCGGGGGTTGGCGCTTTCTCTTCTGGGTCGAAATCAGGAGGCGTGTGAAGCGCTCGAACGCTCGCTCGAGGTCGCTCGCGCGGCGCTTGCGCCACGTCTGGAGGCGCTCGCTGGCTCCAGCCTGGCGACAGCCAGATGGCGCTCCGGGTTTCTCGACGAGGCCGAGCAGAGCTATCGAGCGGCCATCGCCGCCACCCTCAAAGCGGGGGACAGCGGGATGCTGGCCTCCACGCAAATCAATTTCAGCGGATTGATGAAGGAGCGCGGGGATCTGGCGGCATCGATCGAGCTTTTGGAGGGCGCGGTGCAAGCGGCCTCACGGGCCGGACGAAAGAGTTCTGTGCAGCAGGCCTTGCTCAATCTTTCTAATACGGACGTCTACCTCGGGCGCCTTGAGCGGGCACGCGCTCAGATTGCTCGGGTGGGAGAGCCGACGCAGCTCCCGCCGGCCCTGCGCGCTCAGAGGCATGGGTTGTGCGCGGAGATCTTCGCCCGCGTCGGACAGGTGGAGGAGGCGCTCGAAGAGTATGATCGCTGCGTCGAAAGTTGGCAGGGTCTCGGGCGAGTGGCGGATGCTGCGGAAGCCGCGCTCGAATCCGTCCTTGTCGCGGCGGGGCATTCGGAGGAGGGCACAGCATTCTCGGCCTATGTCCCCTCCCTTGATTCTCTGGAGTCACGACTTTCTCAGGGACGAGAGTTATTGGGCGGAAAGAGGAACGCCCTTCTGCTTTTGGCAGAGGCCCGCGTTTCACACCACCGGGGCAAGGAACTCGAAGCAGAAAGACTTGCCGAGGAAGCGCGCGAGATCGCGTCTCAGGCGGGTCACAGGGAGTGGGCTTGGCGCGCCGCGCTCCTCATGTCGGTCCTCTTAGACAGAGCGGGCAAACACACCCGCGCCGCCAAGGTGCGTGAAGAGGCAGTGGAGATCTTGGAGGAGATTGGCGCTCGCCTTTCTCAGGATCTGCGCGAGGTCTATTGGAGCGAGCCCCGGCGCAGGGCGCTGCGCGCTTCTTCGGAAAGAGGGTCTCAGCTGCCGCAAAGCCCCGCGTCGAAGGCGCGCCCCCCGCTCCCGGAATTCGTTACGAGCAGCGGGACGGACGCCCTGTCTCAGCTGACCTCGACTCCTCTTGAGCGGCGGTTGGCCCGTGTCCTCGCGATCAATAGCGACTTGGCAGGTGAGGCCGATTTAGACCGTCTGGCGACGAAAATCGTGGGTCATGCTTGCGAGCTGCTCAAGGCGGAGCGGGGTTATTTGCTTCTGGGCGAAGGGCAAGAGCTTCGCGTTTGCGCCGCACGGAGCGCTCAGGGTGGCGATCATCAGGAGTTTTCCCGGTCGATTGCGGCGGAGGTTCTTGGCTCCGGTAAGCCGCTCGTGAGTATCGATGCCGGACGCGATCAGAGATTCATGGCTTTCGAGTCGGTGCATCTTTCGGCGGTTTCTGCCGTCGCGTGCGTGCCCGTCCTGTCCCCGGCGGGAAGACCCATCGGGGCGCTTTATGTGGAGACCCGTGGCTCAGTCTCGCCGCGCTTTGCGGACGAGGTGCCCACCTTGCAAGCTTTTGCCGATCAGGCGGCCATCGCCCTGGAAAGCTCTCGCCTGATCAGTGCACTCGTAGAAAAGACGGCAGCTTTAGAGGAGAAAAACGAGAGGCTCAAAGAGGCGCGCGTCCGTCTCAAGGAGTTGCTCGGCAAGCGCACCCTGCGTCTGAAGGAGGTCAAGCAAGAACTGGCGATGGCCAAAGACAGGCTTTCTTCCCATACTGCGTACGGGGGAATGGTGGGCGCTAGTGACGCCATGAGAAAGATCTATGCGCTCATCGAGCGGGTCAAGGACACCGATGTGCCGATCCTGATCACCGGCGAGAGCGGGACGGGCAAGGAAATCGCCGCGCGGGCGATCCATGAAGGTTCTGCGCGAGAGAAAGGAAGAATGCTTGCCGTAAACTGCGGAGCGATTCCTGAATCCATTCTCGAAAGTGAACTCTTCGGGCATGTTCGAGGAGCATTCACCGGTGCCGATCGAGAAAGGAAGGGGTTATTTCGCGAAGCGGACGAAGGAGTTTTGTTCCTCGATGAAATCGGCGAAACCCCCTTGAGGATGCAGGCGGGACTGTTGCGTGTTCTGCAGGAGGGGAAGGTGCGACCCGTCGGGGGAGCCGAGGAAGTCTCGGTCGACGTCCGAGTGATCTTTGCGACCAACCGCAATCTCCGCAATGCCGTTGCGGCCGGTGAGTTTCGCGAGGACTTACTCTATCGAATCCAAGTGGTGGAGATTGCCCTGCCGCCGCTGCGCGATAGGCGTGAGGACATCCCCCTCTTGGTCGATCACTTCCTTTCCAGGTTTTCCTTGCGGTTTGGAGCGGAGAAGAAGGTGCTTTCCCGGGAAGCCCTGACTCTGATCATGACGCACCCGTTTCCGGGCAACATTCGTCAGCTGGAAAACATCCTCCTCAATGCGTGGGTTCTCTCCGAAGGGGACGTCATCGACGTGGAGGAGCTTGCCCTGCCAGAGGTGCGGGAGCGACAGCGGCAAGCTTCGGTCCCCCTTTCACCCGCCCCTTCCGAGAAGTCCACTCATAGCAAGAAGGAGGCAAGCGAGAAGAAGGGCACTCTTAGCGAGCATCAGCGCGGTGAGAGACGCCGCATCGTCGAGGCTCTTGAAGCGACGGGTTGGAACCGCATGAAGGCTGCGGAGTTGGTGCAGCTTCCTCGGCGCACGTTCTATCGGCGTCTGCGCGAGTACAAGATTCAGGGGCACTGAAGTTGGTCTATCCGCGTGGAAGGGGCGGAGAGTGAAAAAAAACAGGCGCCCCGAAGGACGCCTGCTTTTTTTTGAGGGAGAGGGCTCGTGAAGAAGCCCCCCAGCACATTGCTTCAGCGCACCGAGGCAGCGCTTCAGCGCACCGAGATGCGGTAGGCGATCTGCTTGAGCGGTTGATTCTTGCTGAGCTTGCCAGGATCAGCAGACTTCTCGTTTTTCTCGATTTGCGCTTCCAGGATCTTGACGATCTCTGGCGCGGCCTTCGGGCTGAGCTTGTCGAGGCTGGTCAGAGCCACGAAATGAACAGCATCATTTTCGAGAGACGGAATTCGTTGCACCAGCTCATCCCGCGCCTTCTGATCGCCAAGGACGCCCACCATGTAAGCGGCCTTGATACCAGCGAGCTGATTCGCTGTGCTCTGATTGTCGGTCTTTTCCATCGCGTCGAGGTACTTGCTGACGTCACTCCCGCAGGATTCGACGACAGCGGCTGGTGCCTTTGTGAGGTCCTCCACCTTGTACTTCTTCGCTGCGGCAACCACAGTCTCCCATTGATCGGCTTTGGCCACCTTGAGCGCCGAGGTCACGAGGGTTTGCTGGAGGCTGATCTTATCCTCCCCTCCGCCCTTGGTGTTCTGTGCGCGCTCAAGCATCCAGTCGACCATCGTGGGGTCGAAGAAGCCTGCGGCCGATTCTGCGAGGAGTGCCAGAGCGGGTGTTCCCTGGATGGAGGCCTCGAGCGGAATGCTCTCGAATGCCTTCTTGAAGGCTTCCTCTGAGGGTCCCGTGGCGGGCATTTTCGGCAGTTCGCGTGCGATGAGCGCCTTTTCGTCGTCCTTGAGCTTTCCGTCCAGGGCGGCGATGAGAGGAGCTGCACCGTCTGCTCGTCCGCACATACCGATGATGGCTGCCGCGCTCCCAAGAGCCGGGTTTCCTTCAGGCTCTTTGTCGGCATCGGTGGCAGCCTTGATGGCCTTCTTGGCATAGTCGACGAGAGGGTCGCTCTCGTCGAGCATCTTTGCAGCGCGGTCTACCGAGGGCTTGCCGATCTTGACGAGGGCGAGCAGAGCCGTGGTGGCGATGTCTCCCTTGGCAGGATCGACGATGATCTTGATGAGCGGCTCTACAGCCTTTTCGCTCTTGAGTTCACCGAGAACTTGAGCAGCCGTAACCTGCCAGAACAGCTCATCACGGTAGGGATCAATCAGGTCCCGTTGCTGAGTCTTGTTCTTGCCGGTGTTCGGGTGCTTGATCTTTCCCTCAAGCTTGCTGAGAAGCGTACTCTCCCAATCTGCACTGGGGGACTTCACCATGCCCTGAGAATAGTCTTTGTAGGCGATGCCTCCGAGCTGAGTGTGGGCCTTCAGCGCTTCGAACGCCGCAAGAACACTAGGAGCGAGTTCTTTCGAACCCATGTCTCCGTAGGCGCGAATCGCCCACTTGATGTCCTGCTCGTCTTTCGTCTCGCGCGGACGCTTGGCGAATTCTTCAAAGGCCTTTTTCAAGGCGGGGACCGCCCTCTCGTCGCGGAAGTCCGCGAGCAGCTTGATCAGGGTCACTCGTGTTTTGGTGTCGAGATCGCTGTAACTCTCGACGTAAACCTTCGACAGAGGCTCCACCAACTGGTCGAGAAGTTTCTGTACGTTTTCCTCCTTCAAATTTCCGTCAGCTCGGGTGAGGGCATCATCCAAGAACTGGGTTAGGCGTTTGACTGCGTGCGGGCGGAACTTTTTGTCCTCCAGCTTTTCGAGCCAATACGGTGGCTGGTTTTCGTCTTTGCATCCGACGAGAACCGATGAAGTAGCCACGGTGACGGTGATCGCCGCCGAGCTCAAAAGTAGTGAACGAATCAGCGCAAAACTCGCGCGCGATGGGCTCCGCATCTATTTTCCTCCCTGGAAAATGCCCCTGTTCAGGGCGTTGGGGTCGAGGGACGGTACGCTTGCTGCCGGGAAACTGTCAACGAAACACGGCACTTAACCGTGCGATCACTGGAGGATGGAGGTCTTTTGCGACCGCAAACCGTACCGCGGTTATTTTCCATCCCCAGTGCTCGATAATCCAACCCGTAGGCGTCAGCGCAACTCTCTCAGAGGCAGCCCCCATTCCGGAGCAGAGCATTTTCGAGCCGATGTTCTAGATATATAATCTATATCGAAGGTTCCCTCGGCCACCACGGGGCCTTGAGTCCGCCACTCTCAAGACGCTGCTCTTGAGATGCCGTCTTGAAAAACAGTAGCGCTCCCCCAGATGGACTGAGCGTCCGCTTGGCTACCGAGCGATGTCGAGGTTGCGGAGTCGATTCTCGAGGGCGCTGAGTTTTCCCTCGGAGAGAAGGGGATATTCTCCGCGGCACTCGCGCACGATTTGGTCTAGGTGGGAGCCGTTTCGCGGCCCTAAAACTGCGCTACTCACGATCTCTGTTTCAAGGACGAATC
Source organism: uncultured Polyangiaceae bacterium (assembly GCA_964392575.1). Taxonomy (GTDB): domain Bacteria; phylum Myxococcota_A; class Polyangia; order Polyangiales; family Polyangiaceae; genus NIC37A-2. The sequence goes on along the minus strand of CAYMQT010000131.1, from coordinate 4,347 downwards.
GCACAGCGGCACTTCGCATGGTGGTGACGTCCCCGGAGATCATGGGGCGCAGGGCGTCGAGATGTCGCACGCGGTCGCGCAGACTTCCTCCCGGCCAGCGGTCTCGGCGATGATCGATGCTTCTGAAGTCTTTGGTGGGGCCCCAGCGTCCCGCAAGCAGCCCGTAAAATAAGACTGAATGTGCTAAAATCCCGGTTTTTTGCTCGACAATGCGCTCTTTGAGCGCGCGCAAGGGTTGAACCACGAGGACGTTGTAGGCGAGGCCAAGGACCGGCGCCTTTTGCTCGAGCGCTTCCGTCGCTACCTCAAGATCTCCCGCGCTCACCCCCCAGCTGGAAATGACGCCGTCCTTCGTGAGTTCTTCGAGACAGGCCGTGGCCTCTCCTTTGCGGAGCGTCACGGCGGCTGGGTTGTGGAGCAAGACGACGATCTTTACGTCTCCGAGCCGTTTTCTGGACGCCTCAGCGCACCTCTTCAGGTAATCCGGATCGAAGCATTTCTTCACCGGGCGACTTGTGCGATCAGTGCCCCATTTTGTGACGACGAGCGAGGTGCTGCCCCGAAGCGTCTCTCCGAGCATTGTCTCCATTCTGCCTTCGGCGTAGCTATCGGCAGTTTCAAAGAGCGTCACACCCATGGCGGTCGCGCGCTCGATGACGCGGATCGCATCCTCTTCCGACACCGGTCCATAGGCTTCACCGGACAGTCCCCAGGTGCCGACGGAGAGTTCGGATACCTCCAAGGTGGTGGCTCCTAGTGGTCGGCTTCGCATGGCGCCCCTATAGCAGTATCTCTTTTGAGGGGGCAGAGGCCCTCCGTCGTCGCAAATACTGCGGTTCATTTCAACTGCAGCGCGAGTCCTCCTCCCCACCCACTACCAGCTCGCTGGACTCCGTCCACTCGGGTTCGGCGGCGGTTTTCCGCGCCGCGTCACTCCTCGCCCTTTGGGCTCGCGTGCCTTGGGCTGTTCTTGCTGCGAGGTGACAGCTTTGATTGCGAGGTGACTGCTGCACAGCTTGCCCTTTGGGCTGGTGTGCGTTTGCGACAGCTCCTCTCGACAAGGTGCGGGACCCGTGAAAAGAACGCTTTCCCCATGCGGTCCGATCACTATGCCCACTGTCCCCGCTTGCCAGAAGAAGGAGAAATTGACCCACGCCAGGTGTTTCCCCCGCTCGGTGAGTCAGGATCAGAGGTGGATCTCGCGAGCCCGGTGGAACTTGAAATCGGGCCGGGTCGAGGTTGGTTTACGATCGAACGCCTTCAAGCCGAACCGAGTGTGCGGGTCGTGGGTCTGGAAGTGCGTCGCAAGTGGGCCACCATCGTGGACGAACGCATCAAGAAAAGGGGGCTTGGGTCGCGGGGACGGGTGTTTGCTGAGGATGCCAAGCTTGTCTTGCCGCGCTTCGCGACGGGCACGGTCTCCATTGCTTATCTCCATTTCCCGGACCCTTGGTGGAAAAAGCGTCATCAGAAGCGCATGGTGCTTGGGGATTCATTGCTCAGGGAGCTCGCGCGGATTTTGATCGTAGGCGGGGAGCTTCTGATCCAAACCGATGTCTTCGAAAGGGCGGACGAGTATGAGGAGCGGGTCGGTAGGTCAGCATCTTTCGAGCCATTTTGTACGACGGCGAGAGTGGAAGATCACCCTCACAAGGCCCGTTCGCCCCGCGAACGCAAGGCGATGGAGGACGGTCTACCCATCGTTCGCTTGCGCTACCGGTGTCTCGGGCAAAAATCCTGAGGGCGGGACAAAGGTTGATAGGCCCCCCTGCCTCACGGTACGGTGGTTGGGTGAAGACGCCTCGCCAAGCAGTTGCCATGGTCTGTGCGCTCGGCTGTATGCTTGGCTTTGCGCTCGGCTGCCAGAACTACCGCGACCAACTCCAGCGCGGGCAGGGCTACTACGAGGAGAATCAGTACGAGTCCGCGCTCGCGGTCTTCCGTCATCTCGAAGCAGATCGGGACTCTCTGTCTGAACCCGAGGTCGTTCGCTATTGCTACTTGCGTGGGATGACGGACTTCCGGCTCGGGTACAAGAGTCACGCGCGCTATTGGCTCGGGCTTGCTCAGGCTGCTGATAAGCCTGGCAGCGGTAGCCTTTCCCCTGAAGAGCAGAAGCGCATGGGGGAAACCCTGAACGAGCTGAACGGCGAAGTGTACGGGACGAGCAAGTCGGGGACTTCGAAAACGGGAGAAGAAGACGAAGCTCTCGGCGACAGCTGTCATTGGACGAGCGATTGTGAGACGGGTTTCTTGTGTCAGGACGGAATCTGTATTCAGGCCGAGACCGAGGACGAATCCGGGGATTCAGAAGCGACTTCTCCTCAGGCTGAGTGACCGTGCGGTGCGCGATCTTCGCACGCAGGGTCCTTTTCGCTTCAGGCGAAGCGTTGCCGTTGCTCGTCGTTTTTCTTTTTCTTATCGGCTGTTCAAAGCCAGCCCACCGGGTCGAGTCGCCGCTCCCTGACCTTAGGTCTAAGCACACAACACCCATGATCGTGGTGACTTCGACGGAAGCATCGGACGTGCCAGAGCTCCTCCGTCGAGCAGAAAGCAAAATGGAACGGGAGGATTACGCAGGAGCATTGGCTGACTATCGGCTCGTGCTCTCCTCCACAGAACCCGGTGAGGAGCACCAAGCCGCGCGTCTGGGCGAGGCGACCGCCCTCGACCTTTCAGGAGATCCGGGCGCAGCCCTCAGCGCGTATCAAGGTTACCTTTCTGCGGCGCCCAAGGAAGAGGACCAGCGAGCGATCGAGGTGCGAGTGATTCGTCTCTTGGTCTATCTCGAAGATTACGATGAAGCTGAGATGCGCGCGTCGCGCGTCGACCTAGAGGGTCTGACTCCTCTTCAACAGATCGCGCTGTTCAGTGCCAAGAGCCTCGGCGCTCTTGAGCGCCAGAAGGTCTCAGAAGCGGAAAAGTATGTGTCGCGCGGGCGCTCGCTCATCGACGCGCACTCGCTGGACCGGGCCGCCGTTCCTCCCCTCGACGTCGCCGCCGTGTTCTTCGCTCTGGGCGAAATTCATCGGCAGCGGGCGAACGACATTGGCTTTGTTCCCTTGCCGGTCCCCTTTGCCCCGGCGCTCGAAGCACGCTGTCAGCACATTTTGGACGCTCAGTCGGCGTATTCGACCGTGATGCGCTCTCAAGACGCCCATTGGTCGTCCATGGCGGGGGTCCGGGTGGGGCATCTCTACCAACACTTACATGAGGACTTGATGGAGATGCCAGTTCCAGTGGAGGCGGATACTCCGGAGAGAAGACAGCTGTTCGAGGGAGCCATCCGCCTGCGCTACAGCATCCTTTTGAGGAAATCCCTGGCCATGATGAAATCCACGGTTTCCCTCCTCGAAAGGACGAAGCACACGGGAGATTGGGCTGAAAAGGCTAGAAAATCCCTGCAAGAGATCGAAGCCGCAGAAATTCGTGAGCAGGCCGCCATCGATGCCTTGCCGTACACGAGGGAGCACCTGCAAAAGGCCTTGGATGACTTGATGGCGCAGGCTCAAGCGGCGGGGAGTTAGGGCTTTCTCGGGAAAGAGCCTAATCATGTCGCGGTCTTCCAGGATCTGAAATGTGGCGCGAAAGATGCTTGACTCGTTGAAATCCTGCGGCTGACCCAGCGCTCCCCAGAGAGGTGGTCTCCCTAGGTTTGTCGGCAGTCAGCGTTTCCGAGGGAGCGTCAACGTTGCCGGGAGTGCTTTCGGAGACCTATTCGCTCCGGAGGAGGAACGGGCCGTTTCGCCCCTCCAGATTCGCCCCTCCGAGGGCACTCACTTTCTCGACTCGTGCAGCCTCACCAGACCATCGACACATCCGTGCTGCGCGTTTTCGCGAAGCGTGAGGCGGTGATCTGCCCTTCAATGATCTCGTTTTCCTCCGAGGAGGAGACGAAGATGTTTGCTGGTGTAGCTCAATTGGTAGAGCACCGGTTTTGTAAACCGAAGGTTAGGGGTTCAAGTCCCCTCCCCAGCTCCGGTTTTTGTAGGGGGGTAGGGACCCCCCTCGTCGCCGCGAGTGAATCGCGGCTCCTCACCCCCACCCACCGTCTGCGCTCCGAGCTTCGCTGTGCGCTCAGCAGCGGTGCTCGCCGCCTCGCTACTCCTCGCCCTTCGGGCTCGCGTAGCTTGGGCTGTTTTGGGGGAGAGGTTAGCGGTTTTCTGTGCGTAAATTTTGTGAAAGCCCCGGGCATCAAGTCCTCCGAAGTTCGCGAAGCGAACGAGGCATCGAGCACCACCGCCGACCAAGTGGGAGGCGCTGGAGCGCAGATGGTTTATGGGGGAAATTCAGTAAATTTTGTGAAAGCCCCGGGCATCAAGTCCTCCGAAGTTCGCGAAGCGAACG
>CAYMQT010000130.1:0-14005 GCA_964392575.1 uncultured Polyangiaceae bacterium | reverse complement strand
GCCGGCTGCGCTCCGGCGGCTCCTACATAGTCGCCGGCGGTGCTGAGGCCGCCACGCTACTCCTCGCCCTTTGGGCTCGCGTAGCTTGGGCTGTTCTTGCTCCGAGGGGACCGCTGACGGACTGTGAGGTGACTGCTGCACACTTCGCCCTTTGGGCTGGTGTGCGGTTGCCGCGTCACTCTTGACTGGTCTCTAACTCTTAAAGGAGTTCGATGGCTTCGATGCGGCGGTTCTTTTGCCGGCCTTCGTCGGTACCGTTGTCAGCCACGGGTCTCTCGTCTCCATAGCCCACCGCCTGAATCCGACTCCCGTCGATGCCCTTTGAAATCAGGTAGTTGCGGACGGAGTCCGCGCGCTGCTGGGAGAGTTTCTTGTTTCGACTGGGATCTCCGACGTTGTCCGTGTGGCCTGAGATTTCGAGTCTTACGCTCTTCATGTGTGTCATGTACTCGATGACACCATCCAGTCGTGACAGTGAGTCGGAACGGATAGAAGCCTTCCCCGTGTCGAACTCGACCCCTTTTAGTGTGAAACCGGGCTGAGTGTCCTTGCCGTCCTTCTTGACGAGCTTCCTCCCTTGGTATCTCAAGGTCAGCTTGATGTTCTGGTTGGGTTCGTCGGGCACAGGCACCTGAGCGCTCACGGTGCTCGTTCCTAGGCTCAGGTACACGAGGTCATATTTTTTTCCAACAGGAACCAGAACTTCGGCGTAACCCGTACTGTCCGTCTCTTCTGTGTAGTACTTCTTGCCGTCGGGCGAAGTGAGCAAAATGACGATTCCGGTGAGCGGACCCTTCTCCTTGTCCACAACCACGAACTTCATGGCTGCTTCGGTAGCAGTCGCCTTGATCTTGGAAGCCGTGGCGCCCTGCGCCGAGCCTGCGCTGTCGGAATCCGACAGTTGAAACTGATTCTCTCCCGCGGCGGCCGAATCGCCCGAGCCGTCACTCGCATCGGCTCCGTCGCTCCCAGAGTCGCCGGACTCTTGAGGATAGCTCTCGCCGTCAGCACGGGGCGGAGCGTCCGCCGGCTGACCACCTCCACAAGCACCAAGGATAAAAACTGACGATAAGACCGGAATCAGACAGCGCATGGTTCTCCTTCAGGATCGTTTCCAAAATCGGAAACGAAGGCTACCAGCGCTTCGCGCGGTGCTCAAACCCACCCCGAAGCGCCACCGATTTCCCGCTCCGCTCAAGGTACGCCCCCTTGCCCGCCTCGACTCGACCTATCACCTTGGCCGCGCGCGGACGACGCTTGCACGGCCCGGTGGCCAAAAGTGCATAATCCTCCCCTCCCACGAGAGCGAGGGAGAGGGGGTCCTCGTTCAGGAGCGCAGCCGCAACCATGAGTTCTTTGCTCAAGTGCGCGCGCAGCGCCTCTTCATCGATCACGACTCGCACATCGCTGGCTTCTGCAAGACTTTGCACGTCCCGGACGAGGCCATCGGAGACATCCATGCACGCCGTCGCGCGACCGATGAGTCGAGGTCCTTGACGAATCAGGGCGACGGGCTGCTGGAACGCCTCAAGGCAGACTCGACCTGCCTCCGAGCGCTGCGCCATCGCGCGAGCGCCACGCTGGAGGAAAAAGAATCCCGCGCGCGCGAGTCCAAGTTCACCGAGTACCCAAAGTTCATCGCCTGGACGCGCTCCCGAACGGAGCAGCGGCCGGCCCGACACCGAGCCCAGAACCGAAGTTCCGATCAGCAACGAAGAGCCGAAACACACGTTGCCGCCGACAAAGGACACGCCCGTCTCCGCCGCCATCTCAGCCTGTCTTTTGACCAAGCGGCGCAGAAAATCTGCGCTCGTCGCGGAAGTGAGCGTGAGATGAGTGGTGGCACAAAATGCGCGGGCGCCCATGGCCGGAATGTCGCTCAGCGCTGCATGAAACGCTTTTTGCGCCAACTGTTCGGGCGACAGCCAGCCCCGAAGAAAATGCGCGCCTTCCTCACACGTATCGCACGTAAAGACCGCATCCCCCGCGGAGAACCTGAAGACCGCCGCATCATCTCCTATCCCGATCCGGACTCTCCGCCGGACCGGCTGAGCGGAAAGCCCCTCCTTGATGAGATCGATAGCTTGAGACTCCGTGAGCGCCACGGTCCCCTTGTAGCAGTTTGTCGAGCAACGACCACGCATGCGCTCGATCCTGCGTGCTCAGACCATGCCTCGGGCTCCGCCGAAGAAGGCTCTCAACGACGCGGGATGGGGATCGTCACCAAGAAGACAGCTCCGCTCGGATCGTTTTCTTCAATCCGGATGTTGCCGTCGTGAGCGTCCACAAGCCGTTTCACGATGGAAAGACCTAGGCCCGTCCCTCCTACCTCTCGGGTCGAGCTGTTGTCCACCTGATAGAAGGCGTCAAAGACTCGCGTGCGCTCCCCTTCCGGAATGCCCGGCCCCGTGTCGGAGACGGAGATTTCGATGGCGGGACGCTGAGCCGCGGCCATCAGAGCCCCGCCAACACCCCCCAGATCTTCGCCCGTCAGTAGCACCTTCTTCGCACCGATCACGACTGAGCCGCCCTTGGGCGTAAACTTGAGGGCGTTCTCGCTCAAATTGTTGAGCACCTGCCGCAGTCGGTCTGCATCCGCATACAAGAAAGGCATCCCGGGCTCCGTTTCCGCAGAAATCGTCACCCCTCGCTTACGAGCACTGGGGGTCATCGTGGAAACCACTTGCTCGACCAAAGCCGCGGCATCCATGTCGGCGCGCCGCAAGGACATGGTCCCGCTCTCCAGCTTGGACAAATCCAAAAGGCTCTTGATCAGCTCCAAGAGCTGCTCTCCCTTCTCGTGAATCGTCTCGAGAAATTCCCTCTGCTCGTCGTTGATTTCGCCCGCGATGCCCTCGATGATCATCTCGCTATACCCGATGATCGAAGTGAGGGGCGTGCGTAGTTCGTGGGAGACGGTGGCCAAGAAGTTGCTCTTCAGGCGATCGAGTTCCTTGAGCCGCTCGTACGCAACCTGAAGCTTCTTCGTCTTCTCCGAAAGCTCGCGAAAGTTTTCCTGCACCGAAGCCATGTGCATATTGCTCGCCAAGTGAGCCTTGAGACCGCTGAAGACAAGCAGGTCGAGCGTTGACCGCAAATGTCGTTCGAGATGTTCCGCGCGGGAGTCCGTCAGCCTCGAAATCTCGTCGTGGGCCGCCGCGAGCAGATCCTCATCGAGCCCGTCCGCCAGCGCGATCAAGCTGTCTGGAAGGTTCTTTTGCGTGGGGGGCACAAAGGGACCCATGATCGTGCGGCCCAGGACTCGCCCTTCGTAGACGATGTTGGAAATCAGGTAGCGTCCGCCAGAAACGCACGGGATCGATATCGTTTCCCGCTTTTCCGGCTTCCTGCCGCGGACAGCTGAAACAAGCTCGTTCACCGCGCGGCTCCCCGCTTTGGTCCGACTGAGCACGGAATAAAGGGAGGGCAGTCGTCCGGTATCCACCAAAAGGGCACCGCTCGTGGAGTAGATCCTGAGACCCACCTCGAAAAGTTCCTCAAAGCTTCTTGCCATCTCCTGCAGAGCGGGCCGATCCAGCAGCTCTTCCAGCTGAAAGTTCTGACCCAACGCCAGATCGTCCAGACTCTTGTGACCGTCTGCGGTGCTCATGACCTGGTCGCCTTTCTCCGAGCCACATCCTTACCCCCCACGGCCGCATCGAGTATTTCATCGAGGGGGACTTTTTTGCCGAGCTGCTCTGCCACGGTCGTCAAGAATTGCTCGCCATCAAACCGGAACTTCTCCCGCAAACGATGCTGTCTCTCGATGGCGTCGTACACCTGATACAAAAGGCCGATAAAACATTCGACAACGCCGACTCCCTGGGTCGCTATCCCCAGATAGACTGGCTCTCGCCCGCCCGCCGCCATGCGTCTGACTTCCTCTTCGCTGCGTGCTCCCGGCAAATCGCGCTTGTTGAATTGAATGACAAGGGGCATCTCCTCGAGCTTGATGCCCTGCGCCTGCAAGTTGTCTCGCAAGTCGATGAAAGACTCCGTGTTTGTTTGGGTCTCAGCTTCTCGCGAGTCAGCAATGAACGCGACTCCATCTGCCCCCTGGACCACAAGGCGGCGCGTCGAAGCATGAATCACCTGACCTGGAACCGTGAAGACCTTGAGCCTCACCGAGAGGCCGCTTGCGTCTTCGAAATTGAGCGGAAGCAAATCAAAGAAGAGGGTACGGTCGTCCTTCGTATCCAAGGTCATGAGCCGCCCGGCAGCATCCCCCCTTGCCGAAGAGTGGAGCGCCTGTAAGTTCGTCGTTTTCCCGCTGAGAGCCGGACCGTAGTAGACGAGCTTGATCGTGAGTTCTTTCGTCTTGAAATCTAGCTGCACGGTGTCTCCACGTGCCGAAGGCCGTCAGGCCTCGGGAAGAGGAGGTTAACATGGGGCCGGGCCGTACCAACCCGGCACGAGGTCAAGAGGACAGTTATACAACAGCGCTACTCTCCTCAATTCAACTAAGCCGGCCCGAAACAGGCGTGAACCAAGACGGGGCTTTTCTGGCGCGCCAGGGACTGACATGTTGACGCTGTGGGCAGGTTGCCGGTGACGAATGAAGGCGAGGTAAGAAAAGGTGGGACCGAATTTTCTCCCGATGAGCTCCCGGGCTTCGAGTGTAAGACGCTCGCTCTCCCGTCCGAGGGGGATGGAGAACTAGCAGCAACGCTGATTCGACCCACGCGTACGGAACCCGAGCATACCGAAGAGGACGACCGTCCTGCGGTCCTCTACATCCACGGGTTCATTGACTACTTCTTTCAAACCCACCTGGCAGAAGCTCTGGAAGAAGCGGGATTCTGTTTCTACGCTCTCGATCTGCGTCGCTACGGTCGCTCGCTCAGGCCGCAGAATCGCGCCGCGACCGCCCACGAGATCGATGACTATTTCGAGGAGATCGACTGGGCCCTTTCTGAAATCACCGCCCGGCACAAGAGAGTCGCGGGACTCATCGGGCATTCAACCGGAGGCCTTGTCTGCGCGCTCTACTTGGCCAGTCGTCGGGATCGGAAGGTGGTGGAACGACTCGTCCTCAACAGTCCGTTCCTTCAATTCAACCTGGCCCCAAAAGATCTACTTTTGTCGCGGCTCGTGGCTACCTGTGCTCGCTTCTTCCCCCACGTCAAACTCCCGCAGACCGTGAGGACGACCTACGGGGAAACCTTGCACATCTCCGGGCGCGGGGAATGGAACTACTCGCTCGAAAAGAAGCCCAAAGCGGGGTTTTCGCTTTATTCTGGATGGTTTCGCATGATTCATCACGCCCACGCCCAAGCCCTCCAGGGTCTCGACCTCCGCCTCCCCGTGCTTTGCCTCCATTCCGACGCTTCCCATCGACCCGGTGAGGAGCCACAGCCCAGAGATTTCAGCGCCGACATCGTTCTCGATGTCGAGCACATCAAGAAACGCGCACCCTTGCTCGGCCCTCACGTCACCTTGCGAGAAATATCTGGTGCCGTTCACGACGTGATGCTCTCAAAACCCGCGGTCCGCGCCGAAGCCCTCAGCGCTCTGATTCATTTTTTGAAAGCCTAAGGCATCACCTTCCGCGAGTGGCCCGACGTTGGGGGTGCTCCCCTTCGGTTGATTTCGGGGGGGTCCCGTACGCTGTTGTACAGTCTCATCTCGACTTGCTCCTGACAGGCTCTGTCAGTCGACGGCAGTAAAGCTTGGGCATGACGAAGCCCGCTCAAAAGCAAGCCCAAATCCTGTTCCATTACCATCCCTGGTCGCGCGCCGCTGGAGTGCGCTGGCTCCTCGAAGAGCTCGGCGTGCCCTACGACGTGAATTTCGTGGATCTACTCGCGCCTGGAGGGGCGCCAGAAGAGTATCGAGCCATTCACCCGCACAAGAAGGTCCCAGCGATCGAGATCGATGGTCAGATCATCACCGAGCGCGCGGCCATCACGATTTATTTGGCAGACCGATTCTCCGCGGGCGGACTCGCGCCATCCCTCGATGATCCACTGCGCCCGGCGTATCTGAAGATGCTCGTTTATAATGACGCGGTGCTGGATCCGAGCGTTGCGCTACATTTTCGAAAGATCGAGCACAAGCCGTCGGAATATTCGTTCGGCGCTTACGAAGACACCATCCGTAACCTAAAGAAGCATTTCAGCGTGCATCCATTTGCTGCCGGCTCAGAGTTCACCGCCGCCGATACTCAGCTTGCGAGCTCCCTCGGATTCACGATTCATCAGCTCCAGGCAGTTCCGAAAGAGCCGGAGTTTCTGGCCTATCTCGCGCGCGTTACCGACCGCCCCGCTCACCTTCGGGCGCAGAAGCTCGATGAAGAGCTCATGCAGACGGTTTCGACACGTCACACGAGCTGAGAGCGTCACACTTCCTTGCTCCCTCGCATCCTCGCTGCCACCATCGAAGCGTCGCGAGGACGAAAGCATGAACAAGACAGAGCGACTATTCGCTTTACTCGACGCGCTTCGGCGCCGACGGAGCCCTACCACTGCGGAGACACTTGCCGAGGAGCAACAGGTCTCCGTTAGAACCATCTACCGAGACGTTCAGACGCTGATCGGTCTTGGGGCGCCCGTCGAGGGCGAAGCTGGCCTCGGCTACGTCCTCCGTTCTGGCTTCTTCATGCCGCCACTCATGTTCACCCCTGTCGAGCTCGAAGCTCTCGTTCTCGGAGCCCGCTGGGTGCAGACGCTACCCGATGGGGAACTCGGTGCAGCGGCACGTAACGCACTCGCCAAGATTGCAACTGCCTCAAGCGATGACCTCAGGGCACGCATCGACGATCCGGGACTTTGGCCCGTCAATCTCTCCAAGCGCGAGAGTGGACTACGCACGCCTATTCTCGAAAGAGCGCGGGAGGCCATGCGAAACGAACGCGCCGTAGAGATCGAGTACGAGGACGCGGAAGGCCGCGTTACCTCGCGAACGGTTTGGCCCATTCAGCTCGCCTACTACGAGCAAAAGGAGATCGTTGTCGCTTGGTGTTGCCTACGCGAGGACTATCGATTGTTCCGTACCGACCGCATCAAGACCTTCGAGCTCACGGATCGGCGCTATGGTCGCAAACGTTCCGAGTTAACTACAGAGTGCATGGCAACTTGGTCTCGATCAGAAGGGTGATCGGGTGACAAATTTCGAACTTTCCCCCGCCTTCGGCAATCGCCGCTGCTGCCACGCCCGGGCCTGGCGTAAAAACGGCGAAGCAGAACGCGCCTTTCGTCCGCTACTTTCCTTTTGCAGCCTTCTTGGCGTCGCGCTCGGCTTGTTTTTCAGCGCGCTTCGCCTGTTTTTCGGCGGCCTTCTGCTGCGCCTCCTCGATCCTCTGCTGCGCCTCCTCGATCTTGGCCGTCGCCTTGGCGCTGGCGCTGGCCGCGGTCGGGGCGTCGACTCCATGGCGCGTACAGGTCACCTTGCTGAGTATGGTCCTTTGTCCCCCATTCCGGCCCGGTTCCACTGGGTGGCGACACCCCAGATAATCATGGTGCTCGCACCCCTCCGCTTCGAACACCTCAAGCTCGCCAAAATCGTTCGCGTGGTCAGCCTGCCATTTGGCCAAGCGCTCGGGATCGGCGGCGACTTCGGCTGGAGCGGTGAGGTCACCACCAACGACTACAGTTCGCCAGTTGAGATCGGGCCGGGCCTTCACGGTGACCCGATCCTCGGGACAGCTATGCGCCCGCGCGAACTCCTCCTTCGCGCCGCTCTCCTTCGATTTGCATCCCCCGATCATGACGATCAACAAGATGGATGAGACGATGATTCGCATGGAAATAACGTATCACCACTCGAGCCACAAATCGAACTCCGCACGAGCGTGGGCCGGCCCGTCGTTCTTCACGATTCTCGCCCACCGCGAGCCGCTCAAGTCGAGCCCGCCGCTGCAACGCTTCACGTTGTGCCGCAGCACGACAATGGTGGCAAGCAAACCAACCGGCGCCCATCCTTGAAAAGGATGAGCATTGCGGGCGCCGAACGAACGCGCCTGCGCGCAGAGAAAACCTACCCGTCTGCTGTCGGCACCAACGTGTTGTTAGCTAGCGACTTTCGGCATTTGTCAACAGCTTGCGCAGCGCGTCGTTGACAGCCTTCTCGTCTCGGAATGCTTTTGCGATGTCAGGCTCAAGAACCACAACGTTGGAGCCAGCAGCATATCGACTGGCGTACTTGCCACGTTCAGCTTTTGAGAAATCGTAGGAGGAACGCATTTCTTCGGAATCGTCAGTCATCTTCGTACGTGATCCTTTCCGATCGTGAAGGGAGTCTAGCACTGATAATGCGGGTTGTCTCACCCCGGTCAGTGAAACTGACAACGACGAGGCGACCGGTAAATGTGCGACCGAGCAGAAGGAAGCGTTCCTCGTCCCGCGAATGGTCAGGGTCCGGCATACTCAGGTGCATCGGGTCACCGAAAGCGGTTGAGGCTTCCGAAAAGGAAACGCCATGCTTGCGCTTGTTTCGGAAGGCCTTGTCGTTGTCCCACTCGAACTCCATCCAGCGATCTTAGCCGAAACCGGGCGTGAGGGAACCGAGTCCGGTCGTCGAGTGACGAGACACTTGGCTAGCTTCGGGGCAGCTCGCGCACTTCAACCGTGCCTCCGCTTTCGAATATGGGGTTACCCCTCACAAAAGTCTTTGCCTCATCAAGGCTGGCAGCCGTAATGCGAATGTATCCGGTCAGCACGTTATGCAGCGGCCCTGCAGGACGGGACTTCCTCATGCACTCACCAGAACCAATTGCACTTCCGCCTTGAAACTGTCCAGACGCACGGAGTGTTGCGAAGTAGGCATTCCATTCCTCGCCAGTAGCTTCGCGCTCAGCATCGGAATGCATGAACAGGACATAGTCTTTCATCACAACTTCGTTCCTTCGGAGTCTAGCTAACTCCTCATTCTACCACACCAGCCTCTCTATAAAAACTCGCAAGCAGTCATACTGCTCTGTACTTTCACGTGTTGTTCTACCGCACTTCACGTGTTGTTCTACCGCACTTCACGTGTTGTTCTACCGCGGCGCTTGACCCCGGTTCAGAGCAGAAAAACTGATCGCAGAAGGTGAACAGCAAGGTCTAGCGAAAGGTCGAGTGGAAGCCGCGCGAAGCCTTTTGGAAAAATGGCTGCGCCTCAAGTTCGGAGTGAGCCTCAACTTTGGCAGGCGAGCGAAAGCCGCTGTCTCGCGAATGCAATCTCCGCCAGCACTCGCTCCTTGGCGGGACCACCGATCAACTTGCGGCGCTCCACGGCCTTGTGCGGATCCAGCGCGTCGCGCGCCTCGGAAAGCCCCAGGCTCGCATGAGCGGCCGTGAGAACCGACTCCTCTAACCCACCCAGTTGTACCCCTCGGCTTTCTGCTTCACGGACGAGTCCACCCACGATGTGATGGGCGTCACGAAACGGCACGCCCTTGAGAACCAGATAGTCCGCGAGATCCGTTGCACAAACGTTGCCCTCCAGAAGGGCGGCTTCCAACTTGTCTTTCCGGAACGTAGCCGTCGAAAGCGCCCCAGCAAGGGCACGCAGAGACAAGAGCGCGTCACGGCAAGCGTGAAAGATCGGTTCCTTGTCCTCCTGTAGCTCTCGCCCGTATCCGAAACAAAGGCTCTTCTCCAAAACATAAAGCGCCGTCACGTGCCCGATCAAGCGCGCTGATTTGCCCCGAACCAGCTCCGCGACATCGGGATTCTTCTTCTGAGGCATCATGCTAGAGCTCGTCGAAAACGCATCAGAAAGCGTAAGAAACCCGAACTCCGTCGTGCTCCAAAGAACGATCTCCTCAGAGATGCGACTGAGATGCACACCGAGAATCGCCAAGCCGCTGGCCGCCTCCATCAGAAAATCCCTGCTGGCCGTCGCGTCGAGCGAGTTTCTCATGGGCTCACGAAATCCCAGCTCCGCAGCCACGCCTTCGCGGTCAAGGGGATACCCGCTTCCAGCAACCGCACCGGCTCCCAGCGGAGATTCGTTGAGCCGCTCGATGGCGTCACCGATCCGTGCATGGTCCCTGAAAAGCATCTCCTGCCAGGCCATCAGATGATGCGAAAGCCGGCTTGGCTGCGCCCGCTGAAGATGAGTGTAAGTCGGCATCAGAACATCGATCTGCTCCTCCGCGCGTTCGAGGATCACGACGCAAAGCTCCTGAAGGGCCACCCGCACTTCGCCCAGCGTCTGCCGACAGTACAAGCGCAGATCCGTAGCGACTTGATCGTTGCGTGAGCGCGCCGTGTGCAGCTTCCCGCCCACAGGACCGACGATCTCGGTCAGTCGCGCCTCGATGTTCATGTGCACGTCTTCCCGCGCCGGATCCCAGAGAAACTCCCCGCTTTCAATCTCCCGCGCGACTTGGTCGAGACCGTCCGTCAGGCACTTGGCCTCTTCGTCCGTAATCACGCGGGCTCTCGCGAGTCCTCGCGCGTGGGCCTTGGAACCCTGGATGTCGAAGGGCCAAAGGACAGAATCAACCGCCACGCTGGCGTTGAGCTCCTGCATGGCAGCATCGATGGTTTCAGGAAGGCGTCCGCCGCGGGCTACACTCATGAGAGGGCAATACCCGGCCTAGAGGAGGCGCTCAAGAACACCGGATTCGAGGGCCGAAAGGCGCTCAAAGAACCGACGGTAGTCGCGTAGAGGCGTCTCACCCTCGGGCACTCGGAGAGAAAAATCCGTCATTCTGGTCGTGGCAAAACGAACACAGGCGATGCTGCCCTCCACGACCATCGCTGCCTTTTCCGCCGAGGAAAGGGGCCGCCGGGACTGATAACCGTCCAGCAAGGCGCGGGCGAGTCCGAGATCCATCTCATCAGTGAAACACCAAGCCAACAGAGTCACCATGAGGTCATAGACGTAGGGTCCCCTTGAGGCGCTTTCAAAGTCCAACAGACCGGAAACCCGGTCCTCGGAAATGAGCACGTTGTCTCGGAAAAGATCGCCGTGAATGAGTCCGTGCGGGAGGCTTCCGTCCCGCGCGGGCTCGAGACGAGCTGCGAGCTGATCGATCCGCGCGGCAGCTTCAACCAAGGCAGGCCTGGCCGAGGCAGTCACCCGGCTCAAGCGCTCCATCAGTCCAGGAAAGTTGAAGCGACTCTCGGGAACGGAAAGATCCCCCAGCTCCGCCAGGTGCACGCCCGCAAGCGCTTCACCCACCGAGCGGCAAACAGAAGCATGGACCCTCTTCTGACAGATCACCTCCCCCAAAAGACGCTCGTAGGCCCCGAAGGGCTTGCCTCGAACGTGCGCGACCAAAGAGCCATCAGACTTTTTGAGCGGGCGCGCCACCGGGAGACCTGCGCGAAACAGCGCCTCGCCCACCAAAAGTTCGAAGAGAGCGCCCTCTTCTCCCTGCTCCTCGTAGATCCGAGCAAAGAGGGACACTTCGGAACCTCCACGGATGACTTTCAAGAAGAAATTGGAGTTGACGCTCCCCGCCGAAAGGGGCGCGATTTCTTTGAGAGTCAGCCCGTACTCGGCCATGAGGGCCGTCGCGTCCTCGGGGGACAGGGCGGTCAGTAGCGCCATAGGGGAGACCCTAGAGCACATCTCATCACTGGCAAGGGCCGTCCTCTCTCAGGCTCCGGAGATACGTGTGCGCGCGGCAATCGCTTGCAGGGACTTGGCCGTCTTTTCGTTCAGACCCTGGGGATAGGAGAGCCCTTCGGGTGAACTGTTGAAGAGAGTTGCAAAGAAGACCGACGCCGCCAGATACGACCCAAGGAGGCTCGGATGAGAACCATCGCGGTCGTAGAGGTCACGATGCTTGAAAGGAACGTTCTTCTGATGCTTGGCGCGCAAGAAGGCTCCACCCACATTGGCGAGGGCGCCCCCGAACTCCTCCTGGTAGAGCGCATATCCGCGCTCCAATGCTTCCGTGTGGCCCTCGAAACTGCAAACCCTAGGATCCGTCTTACAAGAGACCGCATCTCCATCTCGCCGTCCCCAGGTCACATAGTAATAGATGGCCGTAGAGGGGTTGTTTTGACGAATCGTTTCTACGAGCGACTGCACAGACGCAAAGGTTTTCTCTCGGAGTTCCTTCTCCGGCAGGCTCGGCAGCCGGCTAAAATTCTGCAGGATGACCGCGTCCCAATCCTTCGCGCCGATGGTGCTCAGGGTTTGACCTGAACGCGCGTGGGCGTCGAGACTCGTCCCCCCGGGCGCCACCATTTCGACGTTGATCTTACAACCGGCTGACTCCGCCATCCCGCTGAGGAGCTGCGGCATCCCGAAATAATGAGTGTAGCTGTTCCCGATGAAAAGCACGTCGATGGGGTCGTCTCGTTCACAAACGAGGGGAGCATCCTGTCCGCCCATTTGCATGCTCTCACCGACAAGACCGATCCCTCCCGCCCCTACCGGCTCGACACCCGACTCAGCAGAACTCCCCTGAGCACCACCAGGAAGAGACGCGAGCGTGGCGGAAGGTGTGTACCCTAAAGCCGAAGTGGCAACGAGCAAAGCACCCACCATGGCGACGGCACTGATCCCATTGTTGAGCTGGGCTGCCATCCAGCGGAAGACTTGGTTTTTGAGATCCCTCACCAAGCCCCCACTTTAGCTTGCTCTTCACTCATCCGCAATTTCTGCACGAGCCTTTTCCCAAGATACTTTTTCCCGCCAGCCGCCAATTCCCGCCAGCCGGCAGCTCTCAGCCACCAACGCCAATACTGCTCCCCCATACCGCCAGGAGCGGTCAGTCATTCCCGGCGGGCGCCTTTTTCCGCGCTGAAACCTCGGCGCCGCGCTGTAAATCCTGTGGCGCTGGCCGAAAAGGCGCACTACGACGCGACCCGTGGAAGTCCATGGCGACAAACAGGGGCTCGCACCCAGCGCGCTCAAAGCGCTCGAACGCATTTACCGCCGTCGGGTACCGATCGATAAAATCGTCAGTCCCGAGCTCGCGCGGAGTCTGGCCGAGGCGTCCCGCATCAGCGGACGCCAAGTGGGCGCGCTGGTTCACCGGTCGGGTGAGGTCGAACACGTCATGATCGGGACCCCGAGCGGCATCATGCTGCCGGAAATCGGGCGGCTCCGGGCAGCCAAGGGACGGTTTCGCGCCCTGCGCCTCATCCACACTCATTTATTTAACGATCCACTCAACCAGGACGACTTCACCGACCTCACGCGCTTGAGACTCGACATGGTGGCGGCGATTCTGCTGAGCCCCGAAGGCGATCCACAAAAACTGACCTGGGCCTACAATGTCCCCCAGGTCACCCCAGACAGACCCGGCACCTCTCGCGCCTACGAAGTCGTCGACCCGGTTCCCTGGGGAAGACCTCAGCCTCACTTCGGGGAACTCATCGAGGCCCTGGAATCGGAATTCACCCGGCTCGAAAAAAATCGGGCCCTAGAGGCCAAGGATGGGCGCGCGATGTTGGTGCACGTCGGAGAGAAGAAGCCCGGCGCGATGCGCCTGGCTCAATCTCGCATGGCGGAGCTTTCAGCGCTCGCGGAGACGGCCGGCGTAGAAGTCGTCGAGCAGATCATTCAGCTCCGAGAGCGCGTAGATCCGAAATATGTTCTCGGGAAGGGCAAGCTAGAATCGGTCTTGATCAAAGCCATCGATCTGGACGTCCAGACGATGATCTTCGACCAAAATCTCAATCCCACCCAGGCCAGCACCATCGCCAGCCGGACCGACCTTCGTGTTCTCGATCGAGCGCAGCTCATCCTCGATATTTTCGCCCAGCGTGCCGAAAGCGTGGACGGCAAGCTGCAAGTCGAGCTCGCTCAGCTCAAATACACGCTGCCCAGACTTGGACAGAAAGACGACAGTCTCAGTCGCCTCACAGGAGGGATCGGGGGCCGCGGTCCGGGCGAAACCAAACTTGAGATCGGCCGGCGCCGGGCGCGGGAGCGGGTCACCCGGCTCGAACGACAGCTGAAGGATCTGCGAAAGCAGCGCCTGGAAAGGCGCCGTCGTCGCCACGCCGACGATGTGCCCGTGATTGCCATTGTGGGTTACACCAACGCCGGCAAGAGCACGCTGCTCAACGCCCTCACGAATGCGGGCGTTTTGGCGGAAAACAAGCTCTTCGCC
>CAYMQT010000129.1:13407-14200 GCA_964392575.1 uncultured Polyangiaceae bacterium | reverse complement strand
CCTTTCTTGTCTGGAACACATCCCGCCACCCTTCGGGTTATGGGATGCGTTCTAGTGTGCCCAGAGCCTGTCAGCTAGGGTCCAGGCGCGACATGCGGAACCTCATGCCTTACGTGCGAAAGCGTTTGAACGCGAGCGCTCTGTCGCTGTTCACCTTGGCGCTTTTGGTCGCTTCCGCCTCGGCTAAATCCGAGTCGACCCTTGAAATGCCTGAGCGTCACGGCCGAGTTTTGACCTTGGCTGATCTGCTCCGGCTATCGGAAGCCAATTATCCAAAAGTACGTGAGGCGCGGGCTCGCCTCACCAAGAAACAGGGACTGCTCTGGGAGGCGCGCAGCGCTCCGTTTTCGCAGTTCAAGATGGAGGGCGGAGTCGTAGTTGCTCCCACGGTGATAGGCACCAGCGTCTACAGCCCTAGTTCAGACGTGGCCATCACGGAAAATATGGCTCTTGCCTGGGAAGTTGGCATCGAAGGAGTGATCCCTTTGTGGACGTTCGGCAAAATCACGAGCACCTGGAACGCCGCCGAGGCCAATGTGGAGCTGGGGCGCCATGAGGTCAACAAGGAGAAAAACGAGATCCGTTTAGAAGTGCGGCGCGCTTACTACGGTCTCCTTCTCGCTCGGGATTCTCGCCTGCTTTTTAATTCCGCCATGAGCAAGCTCGACGAGTACGTCAACGAAATGGAGGAGAAAGTGCTCATGGGCGAGGGCGATGACATCGAGCTTTTGAAAATCAAGATGCAGCGCGCCGAGCTCATCGCCAAGGGGACCGAAGTGGGCAAGGGCGAGAC
>CAYMQT010000129.1:11895-13397 GCA_964392575.1 uncultured Polyangiaceae bacterium | reverse complement strand
CGAGACTAAGGCGCTCGCGGGTCTACGGTTCTTTGCAGGTATCGAGGGCTCGTTCGATGTGCCCGATGTGCCCCTCGAACCCATCGATCATCAGCTCGGTGATTCCTTGACCTACTTGCAAGCGGCGCGCCTCCATCGCCCGGAAATCAATATGGCCAAAGCCGGTCTGGCTGCTCGGACGGCGCAACTCGAACTAGAAAAAGCTAAGTATTACCCGGATTTGGGGCTTGGGATGTCCGCGAAGCTCATTCGTGCCCCCGAGATCACGGACCAAAGAAACCCGTTCTCGCGCGATCCGGGCAATCGCGCCTGGTTTGGGTTTGGCCTGGTCTTTCGCTGGAACCTGGACCTCCTTCCTCAAACGGCCCGAGTCGCGCAGGCCCGCGCGCAGCTGGAGGAAGTTCGCGCGACGGAACGCTACGCCCTGGGCGGAGTGGCGGCTGAGGTCGAGGCGTCCCACGCAGCGGCGCTGGCGGCGAAGAAAAGGCTCGACGCCTGGTCGGACGCAACCAACTACGCGAAGCGCTGGATGATCAAGGTGCAACAGGGCCTCGATCTCGGGCTTCAGGAACAGTCCGATCTCGTGGAGCCCTCCAAAGCGTACGCGCTCAAGAAGGCCAGTGAAATGGAGGCCTTGTTCGACTACAACGTTGCGCTGGTCAAACTGGCCCAGTCGACGGGCTGGGAGTCGATGCTAGGCACGCCTTAGCACTCTTAGGCGGCGGCTTCTTCTTCGGCTAACACCTTCTCGATGCTGGCCATCGCATTGCGCATAGAGTCGCTCACCATCTGCACGATGGTGGGTAGGGAGCCACGCAGAGCGTCATAATAACGCTGACGCTCGGTGGAGTGTACGATCACCGGCGGCAATCCCGCTCGCATGAGCAGGATATTCATGCACAAACGCGCGACCTTTCCGCTGTCTTGCGGGAAGGGGAAGGTGCGCAGGAGATCGTAGTGAAGGCGAGCGGCCACGCGGATCGGATCCTTCAGCTTGGGAGGCTCAGGGCCGTGCAACCAGTCAAAGGCTTGGCGTATCCGTACCGCGATCTTGTCGGGCGGGGCGTAATCATGAAAGTAAAGGCGGTGTTGAGGGATCTCCTTTCGGTATTTGACCGACTTGAGATCTCCTTCTTCCGGATGAAGGAGCAGGAGCAGACGTTTCAGGATCTCTGCGCTCAGGGGCGTGTCGTTCTTTCCGAACTCGCGAGCCCACTCCAGCGCCTCCTTGTGACGGCGGATCTCCTCGCACACAGGCTGGAGGCTTGAGTCTGGGACGATGACCACGTTGGGATCGATGGCCGTCTTGAGTTCCTGGTACGTGTAGACGACTCCTTCAAGAGCGCTGTCGTGATGGATCCACGACATGTCGAAACTCTCCGCGTAGTCTCTGCGGAAGCGTTCTGGGCGCTTTTCGAGCCGCTTTTGAATCAGTTCCCAGCGCTCCTCCAAGGTGGCGGGGGGGGCTTCTCGCGGAGGAGGCGCGGGGGTGGACGGCCTGA
>CAYMQT010000129.1:0-11885 GCA_964392575.1 uncultured Polyangiaceae bacterium | reverse complement strand
CTGGGTGCGCTCGGGCCGAGGTTCCGCCTGACGCCGAGGCCCTCCTTGCGCGTGCCTGCCTGACTGGGGATGGCGTCGGGGCGATAGACCCGTGAGGAACTTCCGCGAGCGGTCCCTGCGATCCGCTGGGCTCGACGCGCCTGCTCAGCCACTCGGCCTTCAAGGGCCTGCCTCGCTGCTTCGCGTTCGGCTCGCACCTTCTCCCGCTGCGCCTCCCGCTCCTTCTTGTAAGCCTCGAGCTGCTTTTCCTGACGGATGCGCTCCTTTTCGGCCTCCTTGCGGATGCGTTCGAGCTCCCGTTCGCGCTCCTTGCGTTCCCGTTCTTTTTGTCGCTCGCGCTCTTTACGCTCGCGCTCTTTCTCTTTGAGGAGGAGAGCCTTTTCGCGCTCCTTCTCCTTACGCTGGCGCTCTTTCTCTTTGAGGAGGAGAGCCTTTTCGCGCTCCTGCTCCTTGCGCTTGCGCTCTTTTTCCTTCTTGAGGAGAGCCTTTTCTTGCTCCTGCTCCTTGTGCTTGCGCTCTTTTTCCTTCTTGAGGAGAGCCTTTTCGCGCTCTTTTTCCTTCTTGAGCCGAAGGGCCTCACGTTTGCGCTGAGCTGCGGTCTGCTCTTTCTGAACGGCCTTCTTCGCGGTGGCTTTCTTCGCGGTGGCTTTCTTCGCGGTGGCTTTCTTCGCGGTAGACTTCTTCGCGGTCGGCTTCTTCGCGGTCGGCTTCTTTGATGGGCCGCTCACTTTTTTCACCTTGATGGTCTTGGCAGATCCAGGCTTGGATTTTGGGCGCCCAGTCTTGCTTGTCGCCTTCTTCTTCACCGACTTCTTGTGCGGAGCGCTCGTCTTCGCGGGCCGTCCCCGAGGGGCGGGCTTTCGTGAGCTTTTCGCTTTTTTGGTAGTCTTTTTCTTAGAAGCCATGCTCTGTGCCCCCCGCACACCCTTCGGGACGTGCGCAAACGGGAGTTTGCTCGCTGCCCGGCCTGCCTGAACAGGTGTGAAAGCGACCCGAAGCTAGTCGGGCGTGACCTATTCCGTCAACCAAATGCGCTCTCGGCTAGGAGAAGTACTCAGGAAATTTCTCGCTATTCCGAAGTGTTGCGGGACGGTGGGTGAGCACTTCGTGACCGTCTTCAGTAACCAGAATCGTGTGTTCAAACTGCGCGGAAAGGCTCCCGTCCAGGGTCACAGCAGTCCAATCATCCTCAAGGATTTCACAACGATACGTGCCCACATTGATCATGGGTTCTATGGTAAAAGTCATGCCCGCTCGCAGTCGCGGATTGGGTCCCCTCGTCCGAACATGGGAGATCTGAGGCTCGCAATGAAAAGTGCGCCCGATCCCGTGCCCGACGAAATCACGCACCACCGAAAGACCCTGTCCTTCTGCAAACTCCTGAATGACAGCGCCAATATCGCCGACCCGCCCACCCGGTTGCACCACGGAAATACCCAGCTCTAGGCTCTTGCGTGCCACTTCAGTCACTTTGATGGCTTCCGCCGAGGGGGTACCCACATAGAATGTGGCTGAGGTATCACCATGAAACCCATTGAAAATATGAGTAACATCGACGTTGATGATGTCACCGTCGTTCAGGATCCGGCGTGGATCGGGGATTCCGTGGCAGACGACTTCATTGACCGAAGTGCAAACACTCTTCGGGAAGCCCTTATAATTGAGCGGTGCCGGGATCGCGCCGCGGCGGAGGGTGTCCTCGTGAACGAGCCTATTGATGTCCTCGGTGGTGATTCCGGGCGCGATGAGCTCATCCACCAGACAGAGGGTTTCACCGGCCATTCGGCCGACAGTCCGCATCGCCTCGATCTCAGCCGGCGATTTGATTTCGATGGACGTGTTCTTGAATCGCAGCATGGCTGGGCTGGTTCCGGGGTGCACTCTCAGACGCGGGGGCGGATGCGAGTGGCCCCTTCGGGAAGAATGGCCCCAGAGCTGATCTCAACTTGGGCAGTGGGCCGGACTGCCTGAACGAGGGGACGAAGAATCTTGTCACCCACAAGGGCGCTACCCGGGCACCCGGCAAAACGACCTCGGAGGTGTAGCTTTACGATCCCCCCAGAGTCGTCCACCAGGAATAGCTCGCCTTCGTCGGATTCCACCATAGGTGCAATCACCTTTTCAAGCGCCCCGCGAAGTTCATCCTCTGCCACTCGTGCTTTTCTCTCTCACCAAGTCCTTGACCTGGAAGGGCACTTTCCCGTAGTTTCCGCCCCCCTCGAGAAGGGGCGACTGGCTATCTGCTCAGGCAGTGCTAGGGTCCGCGCCCCCGTCAGGAAGGGCCTAGGGTCTCTCTAGCAATTTTTCGTAGGTCCTGCCGGAACAATCCACGCAAGCATTCACTTTTCCTTCTGCACGGCTCCGCCTCCGGAACCGCGTTCAACCGCCTCAACCGCGTTCAACCTGCCGATAGGCACCCTCAATAGATAAGACTCATGGCTGTTCATATTCGACTCGCCCGTCACGGCTCCAAGAAACGTCCTTTTTACCGCGTGGTCGTTACCGATCAACGAAATGCTCGCGATGGTCGCTTCATTGAGCGCGTGGGCACCTTTGATCCAAACGTCGAGGGTGGTCTGGTTCTGGATCTTGCCCGTGTGGAGCATTGGAAGAGCGTTGGTGCTCAAACGTCCGACACGGTTGGCCGTCTGATCAAGACCGCGCAGAAGGCAAAGGCAGCAAGCTAATGCCGCTGAAGGATCTGATTGCCACTGTCGCCGAAGCGCTGGTGGATGATCCTGATGCCGTCGAGGTCGATGAAGTCGAGGATGACCGTGGGGTTATCGTCGAGCT
The DNA here is from genome assembly GCA_964392575.1 of uncultured Polyangiaceae bacterium. Taxonomy (GTDB): domain Bacteria; phylum Myxococcota_A; class Polyangia; order Polyangiales; family Polyangiaceae; genus NIC37A-2. The sequence continues at coordinate 9,092 of CAYMQT010000129.1, read as the reverse complement.
GCGGGTCGCCCCCGACGACATCGGTAAGGTCATCGGGAAAGAAGGGCGTACCGCCCAGAGCATTCGTGCGCTCTTGAACGCGGCAGCCGCGAAACAGGGGTGCCGCGCGCACCTCGACATCCTCGATTGAGGAAAGAGATCGCGACGGCGATCTGAAATTTTATGTCGAGCAAGGACGAAACTCATCTTTGGATCGACACCCATCTTTGGATCGGCAATGTGACTCGCCCTCACGGAGTGCGTGGCGACATGAAGGTGCGCTTGCACTTTCCTGAGAGCGACGCCCTGTTTCAGGTGAACACAGTCGTACTTGAGCCGGTGAAAGGGGAAGCGCGCCTGTATGACGTGGAGCAATGTCGGGGTGGGGGCAAAGCCGTCATCCTCACGCTTTCCGGCGTAGACCGTATCGAGGATGTCGAAGCGCTCCGGGGCGCCAAGATTTGGGTGGCTCGCGTTCATTTGAAACCCCTTGAACCGGGCGAATACTTCCTTGTCGATGTGATCGGCAGTCGGGTTTTCCTCGACGAAGCGGTGTTTGCCGAAGTGCTCCATGTGAGAGCCGATCCGAGCGTAGATACGTTGGTTTTGCGCTTGAACGACGGATCAGAGGCTGAAATGCCGCTCGTCGATGCATGGGTGAAGGCGGTTGACGTCAAGGCAAAGCGAGTGGACCTTCTTTCGGCCGATGGCATCATCCAGTAGCGAAAACCAAGTGAACAGCCCGCTGAAAGTCGCGGTCGTTACGCTCTTCCCTGAGCTTTTTACGTCCTTTCGTGAAACCAGCTTTGTCGGGCGGGCGGTACGCGATGGTCTTCTGAGCCTTCACCTGATCCCGCTGCGGGAGTTTGGCCTCGGGAAGCATCAGAGTGTCGATGACACGCCCTACGGGGGAGGCTCGGGGATGGTGATGCGCGTGGATTGTGTGATGAACGCGGTTCTCTCCGCGGAAGAGCAATTGGGCGGTCGCGCCTTTCGGATCCTCATGACCCCTCAAGGGATCCCGCACAGTGCAGCCGGCGCGCGAAGCCTCGCCACGCGCCCCCTTCAGGTGTTTGTTTGTGGGCGCTACGAAGGTTTTGACGAGCGTCTCCGCGAGTATATGGATGAGGAGATTTCCGTAGGGGATTTCGTGCTCACGGGCGGGGAGATCCCCGCCATGGCCGTGATCGAGTCGATGATTCGCTTTCGACCAGGAGTGCTCGGCAATGAGGAATCCGTGCGTGAAGAGTCCTTCAGTCCGGAGCTTTCGGGAGGGCTCGAATATCCTCAATACACGCGGCCCGCGATCTACGAAGGGCACCCCGTGCCCGAGGTGCTGACTTCCGGTGATCATGCGAAAATAGCTGAATATCGGAGGAAAGCGTCTGTCGAGCGGACGCGGGTGCGCCGTCCGGACCTGCTCTTGGGGGGTAAAGCTGCTGAGACCAAGCAGCCCGTTGAAACCAAGGGTACTGAGACCAAGCAGCCCGGTGAGCGCCCATGAGAGAGCTTGCTGTCGCCCTCGTCCACTATCCGGTCTTGACGCGGGATGGTTCCGTCGTGACGACCGCGATCACGAATCTGGACATTCACGACATCGCGAGGAGCACATACACCTATGGCGTCAGCCGGTACTTCATCGTGCATCCTGTTTCGGCTCAACGAGAGCTAGCAGAGCGGGTCAAGCTTCATTGGACGGAAGGCAGTGGCGCGCGCAGGATCCCTGATCGCGCGCCGCCGATGGGAGGTCTTTCCATCGTTTCGACAGTGGAGGAGGCCCAAACAGCCTGCGGAGAGACGACGGAACTCTGGGTCACGAGCGCCCAACCAGGCCGAGAAGATCTTTCCCACAAAGCTGCGGCAAAACTCCTGCGTGAAAGTGGGCCTCCCGTCTTGCTCGTCCTGGGGACCGGTTGGGGTTTGGCTCCGGAGGTCATGGAGAACGCGCACACGCGGCTGGCTCCTATCGTTTCGCCGCGAGCGGACGGCTACAACCACCTGAGTGTTCGAGCGGCGGCGGCGATCTTTCTGGATCGGCTTTTGGGCGAAACCTCTCCATGAGTCCTCGCCCTCCGGGATCCTATAGAAGTCCGGTCTTCAGGCGCTGGGCAGCTTGGGGAGCGCAGCGAGGACCGGAGTGGTTCGTACGCCTTGCGCCTCCGGTGATTGGAGTTGTCTTTGCCCTCTTGCTGAAACATGTTCGTGGACAGATCAGGCGCAATTTGCGCTTGATCACCCCTGTTCAGGAGCCTCTGGCAGAGTTTCGTGATGTGCTACTCACGTTTGTGCACTTCGCTCAGGCACTGACTGAGTCTCTCGCGCGAACTCGTTTTGCCTCCCGAAGCGCTTTTCGTGTCCGGGGGCGCCACCACGTAGAGCCGATCTTGGCCGTCCGGGGAGGAGTCATCTTTTTGACAGCGCACACGGGTCCTTGGGACGCCGCGGCGATGGCCTTGCGGGGAGAAGAAGGGCGCAAGCTGATGATGCTCATGGCCGCCGAAGACGACATGAGCGCGGCGGGGCTACAGGACCAAATTCGAGGACAAGCCGAAGTCGAGGTCGTTCATCTGAGGGGCGGTCCGCTCGACGCACTTCCGGCGCTTCTTCACCTTCGTGAGGGGGGGATCCTCGTGGCCCAGGTGGACCGCGTGCCGCGAGGAAGTCGTCTACTCGTGGTGGAACTGTTTGGTGAAGCGTTTGCTTTGCCTCTGGGGATTTTTAAGTTGGCCGCTCTTGCGGAAGTTCCGCTCGTGCCTATCTTTTCTGCGCGTTTGGGCTTTTCGCGCAACCTCGTGGAGGTTCGACCTCCGATCCTTCTAGGAAAGGGCCCGCTTCACGAGGACTTGATCTCAGCGGCGCGTGTGGTCGCCGGAGAACTTGAGCGTCACGTCGCGGCGTTTCCTACCCAGTGGTTTCATTTTCCGCCCCCGGAGCCGCCGGAATGACTGGCGTAGAGAGAGTTCCTTTGCCAAAAGCCCCTCCATGCGACTTTTGATCGGCGAGAATTCTGCGCGTGGGAGCATCAAGCGCTTCTCGTCCGATTTCCTTGAGATGCCCGTAACGGACGCCATGCCCAAAGCCCGCACCTTGCGCGAGATGCGCGCCGGGCGGCCGGAGCTCACGTTCACTCTCCGTCTACACCCGGATGTGGCTCTCACGGGCCGAGAGCATGAAGATGTCGCTCGCGCTTGTGCAGCAGTCGAGGCTTTGGGTGCTCCGGTCGTCGTCATTCCGAGCGGTCCTCGCTTCACACCTACGAAGAGTAATCTTGCTAAGTTGAAGGATCTTACTTCAGAGCTTGCCAAACAGGGCGCTCAAATCGCATGGGAGCCACGAGGAGTCTTCGCGCCAGAAGAAGCCGAGAGTTGGGCCGAGACGGTACAGGCACTTCTCGTGCGCGATCTTACGAGAGAGCACGCGGCTCCCGGAAGCGTTGTCTACACTCGAATCCTACCGTTTGGAGTGGGAGCTCGCGTCACTCAGTCTGGTCGTGAACATCTTTTGGCAGAAATTGAAGGGGCCGAGACTGCCTATGTCGTCGCGCCGCGCGAAGCTGCGCGTTCAACGCGCGTAGACCTTCGCAATTGGCTTGGGCTGGAGGAGGGCTAGTGGCTCGGGCTCTGTGTCGGACCACGTCCGATGATGCTGCAGAAGCGACAGAAGGGGCGATCGCTCAGGGCAAGAGCGCCCTTTTCGCCGTCTTGTCCGGGTTCTTCGCGGCTTCGGGCGTGCATCCTGGCGTGCTTTTGAGTCCCACGGTTCTCTTGGTGGGTGGCCTTGGATCAGGAGCGTATACGTTTGATGGGCGGGCGCGCCAACCTGGAGTGGATGAGAAGCGCCCCCGCGGTTTTCTTGTCGGCGAAGAAATCCCTGCGGCAGCCTTTGCCGCCGCACCTGGTTCTATCGCAGCCCTTGCGGTGGCGTGTGCTTTTCATCCGACAACGAGCTTTCTCGCCGCCGCTCAACAAGGAGTGAAGGCAGCGCGCAAGTGCGGGGCTACCGCGAGAGGCGAGCTGCTTGAGAAGGTTGCCGCCCACGGCGCAAGGTGTCTTTTGGAGCCCGGGGTGAAACGGGCAATCCTAAGCACTTTCGGGGCTGTAGAAGGTGGCCTCGTGGGAGGAGGGGATTTGATCCCCCGGGACGGGCTCTCCCTTGCGGCGCACGCGGAGCCGGACGCATTTCGCCCTCCGTTTTCAGAGGTGAGCGCGTCTGCTTTGGATGAGCGTCTCGGGCCAGAGCGGGTCATCATCGCCGTGGACGCGCAAGGTCTATTCGCTGCGATGAGCTATTTTGAGATGCCCGATCTTTGCACGCTTTCGGAATACGAAGTGCACTTTCCTGCTCTCGCGGTACCCGTACGTCGAGGTGTTTCGCGAATGAGCCCGGGGATCCCCTTCGCGACACCTCATGACTTGAGGCTGCTCTGCGATTCCGAGGGCCGTATCGAGCGCGTATCGGCGCGGGCCCGTGGGGGAGCCAGCATCGAACTCTTACGTGATCACGAGACCAAGCAGATCTTTTCTCCCTGAATTTCGACAGGAGAGACGTCTCGATGACAGCACTGCATCACACCAGCGCCGTCTCAACGAGCGCTGCATCAACGAGCGCTGCATCAACGAGCGCCGTCTCAACGACAGCGCAGCATCAAGCCAGCTTGTAACCGTGCTGCTTTGCGAAGGCGACGATCCCGACTTTGTCGATCGTCCTGAGGTCACTGGTCGCGACCTTCAGGGTCACGAAACGATTGAGTTCAGAAACCCAAATACGCCTACGCTGAACGTTCACCTTCTGCCAACGGGGGGTCTTGATGTTGGAGTGGGAGACGTTGCGGGCGCGCATTTGGCGCTTACCAGTGATTGCACTCTTGGCCATGGGGCGGCGGAAGCTAGCTCAACCCCCACGCCCATTCAAACCCCAATCGGCAAAAAGGGGTACTTTCTGTTCAGGACGCCGCCAAATTAGCTCAGGACGCCGCCAAATCAGCCGAATGAAGCTCAGAAAGGCGCCGAACGAGGTCGCGGCAGAAGGCGCGGCACCCCTCGACGGACCCAGGCTTCAGGCTCAGTGTATTTTCATCCATGTAGAGGCGGCGAGCAATTTCAATTTGGAGCGCATGCACCCCAGAACCAGGACTTCCGTAACGGGTCGTGGTGAAGCCGCCGCTGTAAGGGGTGTCATGAGCGAGGTCGTAACCAGCGCTCTGGGCGGCGTCTTCACAGGCAGCGAGGACGCTGGGACCCGCCGACGTGCGTCCGCGCGATCCGGGTACGATATCAGCCCGTCGCTCCCCGAGTCGGCCGAACGAAGGCATCGAGTGACCACAGAGCAGGAGCGCCACCCCAAAGCGTTCCAGTTTTCCTTGAATCAATGCATAGAGGGCTTCGTGATAGGGCCGGTAGAAGGATTCGAGGCGGCGGGCGATTTCGACTCCTGAAAGGGGAGCGAGGATGGCCGGACGACCTTCGGTGGTTTTACGCCAGACGACTCCATGAGGAGAAGAGGCCGATGTGCCTGAGGGGGTCGTCATCGCATCGAGGTCGTCCTCGGCTCGGTTGAGATCGGTGACATACCTGCTCATGTGTCCGTAGAGGAGATGCGCTCCCAAGGACGGGGCGTCTTGAAAGAGAGTATCCACGTACAGATCAGCGTCTTGCCCAATGCTGCGCGCCGGGGCCACGAGGTGCGCCATGGACTCCGGGTCGACGATCAACCCCGCGTGCGGCACCTCTACGATCAGGGGTGTTTCAGGTGCAGTCGGCGGTATCAGCGTAAAGGTCATGAGCCTCGGGGGTGGGCCGCCTGGTGAGCAGCGCGGACATGGCTGGCCGAGATGTGGGTATAGATTTCGGTGGTGACGATAGAAGCGTGACCCAAAAGCAGCTGAACGCTGCGAAGATCTGCGCCTCCCGATAACAGATGGGAGGCGAAGGCATGTCGAAGCGAGTGCGGATGAAGGTCGACGGGCAGACCCGCAGCGTAGCTGTAGGACTTCACGATACGCCAGATGCCTTGACGTGTGAGCGCGCGCCCCTTGGGTCCGGAGAAGAGGACGACGCTCGTGCTTTGTGCCGGGTGAGATTCTCTGGCGTCGAGGTACTCCGTCAGGTGATCGAGGGTCAGCGTTCCGATGGGGACGATGCGCCGTTTTTCTCCTTTGCCCACGGTGGTCACGCTTCCCTTACGGCGGTCAACATCACCGAGACAGAGCGAGGCCACTTCACTCACGCGGAGGCCTGCGGCGTACATCATGCTCAAGAGCGCGCGGTCCCTCAGGCCGCGAAGCGTCGTTGTATCCGGTGTACTGAGAAACCGGAGCAGCTCCTCCGGTCCGGCGCTGTAGGGGAGGGGACGGCCCAGCTTGGGACTGCGAATCGTCTCGGTGGGATCGGACGTCACGAGATCCTCTTCCAGCAAAAACCGGTAGAAACTGCGCAAGCAGGAGAGCTTCCGTGCGAGCGTTCTGCTGCGTACGCCGCTCTCATGCAGATGTTGAAGGTACTTCCGGATCGTGGTTGCGTCGACTTCTGTGAGCCGTGGATCGTCCTTGCGAGGGGAGTCGAGAAGGAAGGCATGCAAGGCACTGAGATCTCGGCCATAGGCAAGGACCGTGTTTTCTGCCATCGCACGTTCGATGCGCAGGTGCGAAAGAAAGTGGTCGATGGCGATGGCGAGCGACATGAGCGCCTCAGGATAGCAGTCCTGGGCCAATAAGCGGAATTTTATCGGGTGTTTTACTCCGAGGACGCGCTGACGAGGGCCCGGAGCGTGGCTTCGGGCGCGTCCTCTCGCATGAGCAGCTCGCCGACAAGACCAGCATCGACGGAACTTTGAGCGAGCTTGGTGATATCCTGCGGTCCTTTGATTCCCGAAAGATGCACTCGAATCACGCTTGGGGGAAGGCGGGCGAGGATCTCAGTGGCGCGTACCGAGTCCATCTGTAAGGTGTCCAGATCGCGCGCGTTGACGCCGATGAGTTCGGCGCCAGAACCCAAGGCCACCCTTGTCTCCTCCTCCGTGTGCACTTCGACGAGCGGGGAGAGAGATCTCGCATGACAGGCCTTGAGCAAGCGCACGAGCTCGGCTTCTTTGAGGCAGCGAACGATCAACAGGACGGCCGACGCTCCGTAGGAGACGGCCGCATCCAGTTGACACTCGTCAAGGATGAATTCCTTGCACAAGAGAGGCAAAGTACACTGCTGGCGCGCCTCAAGAAGGTCTTCGTAGGCGCCGTCGAAGAAGTGCTCGTCGCACAGGACGCTGAGCGCCGTTGCCCCCGCCTTTTCGTAGATCCGGGCGCGCTCTCCGACGCTGAGCGCCGTAGAGAGGGCGCCTGCCGACGGGGAGCGCTTTTTGATTTCGCAGATCAAGCGGAGCGGCGCACCCGGTCCTCGACGAAGATCGAAAGGGGGGCGGTCTGAAGGAGGAGGAGGCAGGGCGCGCCCTCGCAGAGTCGGAAGTTCGCTCAGCTTGTTCCGCAGGATTTCATCGAGAATGCCCATGGGGGTCCTTAGGCGAGACGGTCGAGCCAGTTCTTCATCATGGTCATCCCTGAGTCAGTCAGGATGCTCTCGGGGTGAAATTGCACTCCCTCGATGGGGAACGTACGGTGACGCACCCCCATGATTTCTCCCTCTTCGGTCCGGGCGGTCACCTCGAGACAGTCGGGAACGGTGGGCGGAGAAAGGACGAGCGAGTGATAGCGAGTCGCGGTCATTGGACTTGGAATTCCGACGAAAACCCCCTGTCCTTCGTGGTGGATAGGGCTCGTCTTGCCGTGCATCAGTCGCGGCGCGCGCACGACCTTTGCGCCAAAGGATTGACCGATGGATTGATGCCCCAAACACACGCCGAAGATGGGTATTTGGGCTGCGGCAAGCTCGATCGTCTTGAGGGTCACCCCGGCATCATCTGGGGTCCCGGGTCCCGGGGAAAGTAAGATGCCGTCAGGAGTGGACGCCAGAACTTCATCCGCCGTGGTAGCGTCGTTGAGCACGACCGTGCACTCGGCCCCTAGCGACGACAAATATTGCACCAAATTGTAGGTGAACGAGTCGTAGTTATCGATCACGAGGACGCGCTTCTTCATGGCATGTGGCTCTTTATGGGTAAGCGGCCCTTCGTGGGTAGGCGGAGCGTGGCAAACGCTGCCTTGTCGGTCAAACCGCCAAGAACGCCTCGATCCGGCTGGCCACCAGATCAGGGTACTCCGCGGCAGCATAGTGTGAGCCTCCGGGGATGATATAGAGCTGGGCGTCTTTCACTTGACCTGCAAGCCGGCGGGAGGCCCAAACAGGAGTGAACACGTCATTGGATCCGGCGATCACGAGGGTTGGGACCGAAACCTGACCCAAGAGGGGCTCCGCGTCGTGCTCGGACAGTTTTTGTAGAAGGCCGAAATAGGTGTCCAGGTTCACGGACTGGAACTCGTTTACGAAGTCGTGGAACGCGCTTTTGTCGAGACCTTTCGCGACCAGGCCCAGGCGCCTCACGAGCGGGTAGCTGAGTTCGGATCGCGCCACCCGAGACACGACGTGACTTCCCAGTCGATGAAACCGACGCGCCCCACGTAAGAGTGGGGGGAGCGCTCTTTCTGAGAATGGTAAGGGAATGCCGGTCAAGGGACGCCCGTAGGTTCCACTCACCAAGACCAGATTTTCTACAGAATTTTGATTTTTGCTGTAAAATTCTAGTGCTACTTGAACGCCCATGCTCCAACCCACGAGGGTCGCTCGGGTGAGACCCACTGCCGAAAGCAGAGCGCTGAGGTCCTGAGCGTGGCGCTCCACCGTTCTATCGGCGTCTCGATCAGGGAGAGTGGAGCCGTAGAGACCTCGGTAGTCCCAACTGATGAGGCGATACGCATGACTCCAGCGTCGGAAGTAGGGATACCAGGTAGAAACAGGTCCCCCCAGACCGTTGGCCAGAACGAGGGCCGGACCCGTTCCTCCCGTGTCAAAATACCTGATTCGAGCCCCGTCGTCCGTCTCTAGGTAGTGGCTGAGAAACTGTGGCCTTCTCGTGTCAGCGTATTTCATTCTTGCTCAGCCGGTGCCCCATCGCTAGTGTCCGCCGGGCCCGGAGCGTGTTTTAGGCTGGAGAGCACGCCCGAGGAA
>CAYMQT010000128.1:0-14280 GCA_964392575.1 uncultured Polyangiaceae bacterium | reverse complement strand
CCCCACGACACCAGATCTGCGACGAACTGCGGGGAGATGGGATCCAAAAATTCTGTTCCTGTGGGGACCCCGAGATCGACCACGTCACAGAGGAACTTGCGCGCCACGCGGAGGCCCTGATTGATGTTGAAGCTGCCGTCCAGATTGGGGTCGTTGATCAATCCCTTCCAGCCGACGGTGGTGCGCGGTTTTTCGAAGTACGTGCGCATGATGATGAACAAGTCATCGGAGAAGCGCTCGGCCTGCGCCCTCAAACGCTCAGCGTATTCGAGACCTGCCTTGGGGTCGTGCACGGAGCAAGGTCCGACGATGATCAGGAGTCGATCATCTTCGCCGTTGACGATACGGCTTGCTGCCTCGCGCGCGCGGCTGGTCGTAGCCATCTGAGCTTCAGTGGCGGGGATCTCCTCCATGACGATGGCCGGAGGGATGAGGGGGCGGATTTGATCGATGCGGAGATCGTCGGTGCTCGTGAGCATGGGGCAGAGTCATGAGATCGCCCGCGGCCTCCGTCAACTAAAGGGAGCAAAAGAGGCAAAAAAGTCTTGTTTCCCCTGTCCTTCAGGCCGCTTGGGACCGAAGGGCCTGGGCGCGGACGTCAGTCGAAGCTTCCGTTTCTGAGATCGACTCGCTCGCCATGATGCGTCAGGTTGGTTTCGAGGCGCCCTGACTCCTCGCCGAAACTCTCGACCACCATGTGGGTGAGACCGACCTTTGGGCAAAAGACAGTCGTGGAGCGTTTGGGGGGACGGAGCGATTCTTCGACGGTGGTGAGGCAGCCGTGGTAAGTGCCTGCGGGCACCGTAAATGAAGCGTTCACCTCGGTGATGGTGACTTCGCCGAAGGAGCCTCGAAACGTGGCGCCCCTGGTCAAGGGAGGCTGAAGGAGGATACCCCCCGAGGCGTGGGCGACGCGGCGTTCAGTGACGTGGAGCCGCTGGACCCGACCGGCAATCTTGAGTTCAGCTAGATCGTGGCGAGGTCGGAAGATCTCAAGCATCAGGATGCCTTCGTCGCCCAGATCCGACTGAGTAGCGAAGCTACTGACGGTTTTGTCTTTGAGCGGGAGCAAGTCCTCCAAGGTGGGCGGCGGTCCCTTGACCTGAGACTCGGGCTTTGCAGAATTCGTGGAGCCCCCGCAGCCGTTCAAGCAGAGCGAACAGACCAAGCAGAGCGAATAGAAAGCTCCCTTGCCAGTTGTGAGAGGTGCTCTAGTTTCCATAGGCGAAGACCGTCACGGCGATGAGGAGCAGAAGGGTGAGCAGAAGCAGGTACTTTGCAAGGGGCGAAGGCGGAAGACGTTCGAGCAGCGTGTGGGCGCGCGCCCTGGCCTCCTCGTCCCCGGCTTCTTTGACCTGCCGGGCAATCCTCCCGGCGGAAGCGTAGTCGCCCTTTTGGAACAAGTCTTCGGCCCGGGCCATCGGGTTTTCGGGCGCTGGGTCGACGTCCGGTTCGGGGGTGGAAGGAGGTATCTCGGACACAGGTGCTTACGGTGGGGGAGAAGCGAGCGGGAAGCGGACCCTACCAGGAGCTGGAGGAGCGGTGAAGCTGAGGCCAGAAGCTCAAAACTGAAAGTACACGAAAGGCACCGCCTCGGCGGACACCATCTTTCTGAGCGCGACGGAGACGACCAAGAGGCACACGGCTTGGAGCAAGAAGGAACTCTGACAGAAGCGGTTTTTCATCTGAGAAAACCAGCGGTCGGGCATGAAATGACTGACCATCCCCAGAGCCAAGATCCCGAGGACGGTCGGCGGCAAGTTGGGGTGGTGCGTGGAGAGAGTGGCCAGGCGAGAAAAAATGCTCTCGGCTTTGGCAAACGAGTCCGCCCGGAAGAAGATCCACCCGACGAGCACGACATGAAAGGTGAAGAGGACCGCAGCGGCATGGGTCAAAGGAGCGAGAGCTCCCTTTCGTTCGTCCTCTTCTTTGCGATCGGAGCGTCCGAGCGAGCGCGTTTCCTGCCACCATTTTGTCAGGGCGAGAGCGGCGCCGTGCAATAGCCCCCAGGCCACGAAGGTCCAGGCAGCGCCGTGCCAAAGTCCACCGAGTACCATCGTCACAAGGAGATTGACGTACGTGCGAGCGCGTCCCTTCCGGTTTCCTCCCAGGGGAATGTAGAGATAGTCCCGCAGCCACGTGGACAGGGAAATGTGCCAGCGGCGCCAGAAGTCGATGATGTTGTGCGCTTTGTAAGGTGAGTCGAAGTTGAGCGGAAAACGAATGCCCAAGAGCAGCGCCGAGCCGATGGCGATGTCGGTGTACCCGGAGAAGTCACAGTAGATTTGTAGAGCGTAGCCGACCGTGGCGGCATAGACCTCGAGCGCCGAGTACATGTACGGCGCGTCAAAGACGCGATCAATCAGGTTGAGAGCGAGATAATCACCGATGATGATCTTCTTGCTGAGCCCGACGGCGATCAGGAAGAGTCCTTCGCTGGCTAAAGTGGGGCTGAATTTCGCTTCACCGGCCAGTTGAGGCAAGAGATCGCGGGGCCTGACGATGGGGCCGGCCACGAGGTGGGGGAAAAAGGCGACAAAGGACAGATACTCCAGGTAGCTCTTCTGAGGCTCTATCTCCCGCCTGTACACGTCGATGACGTAGCTCATGGACTCAAACGTGAAGAAGCTGATGCCCACCGGCAGGGCTACGCGCAGAGTGACTTCTGGCACGCTCATGCCAAGAGAGCTGAGCACGGCGCTGGCCGCATCGATGCCGAAGTTGAAGTACTTGAAGAAGCCGAGCACCCCCAAATTGATGATCACAGTGCCCAGAAGCCAGCGCTTGCGTGATTTCGGCTCTTGCTCTTGGCTGATCCTGCGGGCCAAAAAATAGTCTGCGGTCGAAGAGCCCCAGATGAGCGGCAAGAACCGATAGTCCCAGTGCGCGTAGAAGACGTAGCTGGCGAGGAGAAGGAAAAGCAGGCGGCTCTTCCTGTGTACGATCAAGAGGTATGCACAAAAGAAGAGCCCGGCGGCCAGAGGCCAACGAAACCCGTGCAGGGCCTCTACGGGGACTCGAAGCAGGGTAAGCCCATAGCTGAACGGATCGAGCCCATACTTTCCGTAGGTCAACGAGCCAAGCGCTGCTGTTTGCAGGGTGAGCTGCAAGAGCGCCACCCGGGCAGCGGGGGGAGCGTCCAAAGAAACTCGTCTTTGTAGGCGCGAAAGACCCAGGGTGACGAGCAGGCTGGCGGCCCCGAGTGCGAGAGCACGAGGCGTGGGGTGAACCACAGAGAACGCCAAGAGAGGAAGCAACGGAAGCCATAAGGTCCGGCGGCGCAGAACGAGAGCCCAGGAGACGACGAACACCAGCGCGAGGAACTGGGCGTATCCGAGGGTGTTGAACAGCACGCCCGGGGCTTACCAAACGTCGAGCAGACAACCAAAGCAGCATCTCGATGGGCCTTTGTGAGCAGAGGTCGAGCAGAGGGAAGGCGGGTTGGGTGTTGTTGATCTGCCACGGATCTGAAAGTCTGCCGGCGTGAGCCGCGGTCAGCTTCTCCTTTCTCTTTCCACGCTTCTCGCGTTCTTTTTTCTGGCTGTGGCGGTTTTCTGGGAGCCTCCGCCGGTGTGGGTGCCGATTTCGATGGCTGTCTTTTACCTGACGGTGGTGATGCTCGGTGTGATGCACATGCCGCTTCAAATGTTTGGTCCTGCCCTGTGTGAGGTGAAGGGGGCCGAGGGCAAGATCGCTCTGACTTTTGACGATGGGCCCGATCCAGAAACCACGCCCCAAGTGCTCGATGTCTTGCGGAAGGCCGGAGCGCGCGCAACCTTCTTTGTGATCGGGCGAAAGGTGGACCTCTACCCAGAAGTCACGCGCCGCATCCACGAAGAAGGTCACGTGCTTGCCGTGCACAGCTACGCTCATCACCGGCTCTATGCCTTTCTCAGTCCGAGGCAGGTGAAAGAAGACATCGAGAGGACGCGCGACGCGATCGAGCGAGTGACGGGCGTCCGTCCCCTTTGGTTTCGCCCGCCGGTCGGACAAATGAGTCCGCGCACGGCAGAAGGGATCAGAAGGGCGAACGCAGAAGCGGTGGGGTTTAGTGTGCGCGCCTTCGATGGACTTCGGGGCGCCCGGGCCGACAAGTGCCTTCATCGGGTGCGCAAGGGTCTCAAAAGCGGGGCGATCGTTCTTTTGCACGACGCGCCCGAGCGAAAGGCCGCGTTTGCTGCCCCGCCCCTGAGTGAGGGCTCCGGTGAGAGGGTTGCTTTGCCGGAGGGGGGAGCGCTGCTGCCCGAGATCCTTCGTGAGCTCCGAGAGCGAGGTCTTTCTGCCGTCACCTTGCCGGAACTGGTCCTCGCCGGACGGGATTAGGGCATCTCATAACTAGGCACCTGAACCGTCGGCAGCTCGAAAACGAAGCGGGCGCCTCGGGGTTCATTTGCTTCGACGAAAATGCGACCTCCCACTGATTCGACCAAGCCTCGGCTGACCGAGAGCCCCAGTCCCGTCCCTTGGCCGACTTCCTTGGTCGTGACGAAGGGTTCAAAGAGGGTTTCTTGCACCTCGGGCGCGACGCCTGGTCCATCATCAGAGACCGTGGTCACCACGGTCTCTTCGTCTTTCTGGCTCACGGAGATGACGATCTTGCCCTTTTGTTCGCAGGCGTTGGCTGCATTCATGGTGAGGTTGAGGAGGACTTGAGTGAGCTCTGCCTGAGAGAGACGGACCTCGGGTAGGTTGTCCTCGACCTCGGTTGCGATCTCTACCTCTTTCAGATCCTTTTGAGGGCCGAGCAGAGCGACGACGTCAGCGACGGCCTCGTCCACTCTCCCTGAGGCGGGTTCACGTTCACTCTCGCGCGATCCGCCCGGTCGGGCGTAGGCGAGTAAATCGGTGAGGACGCGGTGGATCCGCGCCGTCTCCTTTTTCATGCGCTCCAGAAAGTCTCTGTGTTCTTCTTCTGAGAGCGCACCGTCCATCATCAGATCTTGGAGGCCTATGAGCGCCGAGAGAGGGTTTCCGACTTCATGGGCCAGGCCCGCTGACAGGCGGCCTACCGTGGCCAGGCGCTCCGAGCGGACCAGGGAGGTTTGAGCTTCGTTCAGCTGTCTGGTGCGAGTTTCGAGTTCATCGATCTTCGTGCGTAGGGACTCCTGCTCGTGTTTGAGCTTGAGGGTCATCTCGCCTAGCCGCGCTGAAAGGCTCACGATTTCTGCGGGCGCGCCCTTTGGTACGATGAGCCGCTCGCCGCCCTGAGCGATGCGGGTGGCCCCCTGCTCCAGCTCCACAATGGGGCGGACGATCCAGCGGGTGAGGGCGAAGTACAAGGTGGCGAGAAGGGCCAAAGCTCCCACACCCATGTAAAGCCCCATGAGCTTGGCGAGTTGATTGGCGCGGGTGATTTCTGGATCGACGCGGACGACGGCCGCGACCCCTCCGTTCGGGCTGGGTTCATACACGAGGATGGCGGGACCGAGGGAGGTGCTCAAACGGCGGACCTCGGCTTTGTGTCCGAAACCACCTTGTTCGAAGACACCTCTGAGGAGTTCATACTCGCCGAGGACCAGACCCGGATTGCCCCGAGCGTCGAGGAGCGAAAGCGCGTGGACGGATTCCTTTTCAATCTCGGCACGAGCGAGATCGGCGATGGTCTCCTTGGGCCCGCGGGTGCGAGCGAAGGCGAGCCGCGAGGCGACACTAGTGGCAAGCTTGGTAGCGGTCTCCCGTTGCAGCTGTTCGAGTCCGAGCCTGGTGTAGGTCGAGGTGGCGAAGAAGAGCGGACCGTAGGTGACGATCATCAGTCCTCCCAGCAACAGGAGCAGTGAAAGCCGGAGCCCCCACTTCACGAACGTATGGCCCTCACCCGTGCAGTATTTTCGCGTTGCCGCTCCGTTTCAAGCAAAGAAACTCAAAGCTCGGGCTTTCCGACCTTCGCCCCGGGGCCCCGGGCCGAAAAGTGGGCCCAAAGGCGACGCATCTGGTAGCGCCGAGTCTGATCCATGTCGTCCCTCGTCCGCCTCACGGTTCACATGCAGCAAGCCGCCGTGCGCCTTTCGGGACTTTTAGTCGCGTCCGTCCTTTCGATTTACCTCATCGCCTGGGCTCTGGACCCACCGGCCCAGGGATACTCCCTCGTCGCGCTTGGTCTCTTGGTCGTGTCGATTGCTTGGCACGGCCTGGCCCACACGAAGAAGCGGGCCGAGGCCCAAAGCACCCAAGTGGATCTGGGTCTGTTCTCATCGCTCACGGTTCTTACCTACGCGGTGATCCTTTCGGCGCCCGCCGGAATGGACGGCGCCTTCTATCCGCTCATCTACGTGCTGATGATGGCGAACGCGGCTTACAGTCGGCCCAGCTCCGCGATCGCGACCGTTCTCTTCGCCGCTTGTTTGGAAGTAGGTCTGCGCTTCATTGCCTTTGGAGAAAAGGACTTTTCGAGCTTGCTGCCGCGGCTCGGGTTCCTCGCTGTTTTTACGGGTCTCAACGTCGTGCTGTTTCGCGCTGAAATTGCTCGTGTGCGTCGCATCAGTCGTGACCACGTCTCAGGCGAGCTTTCCAAGCTGAAGGAGGCGGCGCGCTCTTATCGTCTGTCGGGAGGGTCGGCGCCCGGAGGTGACGAGCGAGCCTTGCATTCCGCTGCCAACGAGGTGGAGCAGGCGTCCCACTACGCGCTCACTCTCTTGCGCGACAGTCTGGGACTTCAGAGCGCCGTTTTGTTTTCTGTCGGAAGCAAGGGGCGTTTGTCCGTGTTTGCGGCCGTCACGGACTATGCGCTTTCCGAGGCTCCTTTGAGTTCAAACGAAGGTATCTTCTCGGCAGCCCTCTCCCAGAAGACTCCGATCTCCGTTTCCGGGCGTCGCGCCGGCGCTCACTCGGTCATCTACAGTCAGCCTCAGGTGGTGGGTGCGGTGTCGGTCATTCCGCTTCTCGAAGGGGCCCACCCACGAGCTCTTCTTGTCGTTGACCGAGCCGAAGAGAAAGCCTTCGACGAAAACGAACTGAGGCTTTTGAGTCGTTCGGCTGAGTTTGTTCTGCGCTCGATGCAAAACGAACGCGTCTTTTCAAATTTGGAGCGAGCCAATCGCGAGCAAGGTAAGCTCTATCGGGCTGCAGAATCCTTGGCCGCCGCGAGCACAGAGGCTCAGGTCATCGAGGCCGGTGTGGAGAGCGCCCGAGAAGTCGCTTCTTTTGACTTTGCCGCGGTGACCCTCTTCCACAAGAAGGGCGGGATCCACGAGATCTGTGCCGTGAGCGGGGACGGGGCGGATACTTTGGTGGGCCGTCAGTTCCGTCACAACGCGGGACTGGTCAGCATGGTTGTGGCCAATCGCCATGCCCTTCCGTACCGGGGCGAGTATGAGCCGTCTCGACAAACCGTGTTTGCTCGGGGACACGAGCCGCCGAAGATGCCGTCCCTTCTGGTGCTCCCGCTTCTCGTGCGGGAGCGGGTCCTGGGGACTTTGGTTTTGGGCTCCTCGCAAAAGCACGCCTTCAGAGAGGGGGTCAGGCCGCTTCTGGAGGTCCTTTCCAGTCATATGGCGGTGTCTCTGGCCGGTGCACGCATGCTCAAGCGACTGGAAGAGCAGGCAACGACGGATGGTATGACGGGCCTCTTGAACAAGCGCACCCTCATCTCCGATGCCGAGCGGCGCATCAAGATCGCAAAGCGCTTCAAAAAGCCCTTGAGTTTGCTCGTGTGCGACATCGATCACTTCAAGAATGTCAACGACACCTACGGACACGACGTCGGAGACGTCGTCATCAAGGGGCTCGGGGAAGTGCTTCGTCGCATCAAGCGAGATACGGATTCTGTGGGGCGGTTTGGTGGCGAAGAGTTCGTCATCGTCGCGGAGCAGACGGATCAAGAGGGCGCCACCCTGCTTGCGGAGAGGATCCGGCGGGAGCTCGAAAACACCACTTTCCGGACCGAACTCGGACCGCTGAAAGTCACTTGCAGCGTCGGCGTAGCGCCGTTCCCCCTTGCCGGTCAGGACTACCCGACTCTCTTCAAGGCGACCGACGAAGCACTCTATGTGTCCAAGAGAAACGGCCGCAACCAGGTCACTGTCTGGAAGCCCAACCTGAAAACAAGCGCTGCCTGAAAGCAGTCCCGCCCGCCGGACAGTGGACACCGCGAAGGCCCCGGGCCAAGCTCTTTTGGTGCGTGGTTGGGGGCTTTTAGGTGTCCCCGGGTTTGACCCATTCAAACTGCATGCCGAGGGCGCGCGCCGCCTCTCCGTCGGCGTCCTGTCGGTCGCCAAACACTCGGCAGGCTTCGTAAGGAATTTCAAGCTTGTCTGCGGCGAGGGCGAAGCCATCCGGGCTTGGTTTGAGACGCTTGAGGGCCGGCTCCTCACCGCTCGCCACGACGACGTCGAAGAGGGAGTCGATCCCCAGAGCGACCAGTTTCTTCTGCGCTGGATAGTCCGAGACACAGGCCGTCTTTCCTCCGCTCGCGCGAAACTCAGCCACGCGGGCAAGCAGATCCTTGCGCATCACTCGCCGCATCCACTTTCCTGGTCGCGCGAGCATCCATTCTTCGACGAGCGTCCGCACTCTGTCTTCAGACTTTCCGCAGATTTCACTCGTCCTTCGGATTTGCTCATCGAAAGGCGAAGGCTCAAACCTGAGCTCGGGATCGCGATTCAGATCGTGGCGGAGCACTTCCAGCTGGCGACGAAAGGTGCTGAGCAGGGGAAGGTGCAGCGGCCCCAGCAGGGCGAGTTCGAGCCCCATCCAGATCTTCACGGGCTTTTCCCGGTACAGGGTCCCGTCGAGATCCAAGAGCCAGGCGCGGATTTCTGTCTTCACGGCCCCACCAAACAGCGTCTTCTCTTTCGGAGCAAGGTGTGGGTCGATTTTTCAAAAACGCTTCGGTCCATCACTGAGCCGCCGGGGCGATGGCCGGGGACTTTGTCGGATCAGGGGCGCTTTGTCGAATGAGATAGTCGAAGGCACCGAGCGCTGCCTTTGCTCCGTCACCGGTGGCAATGATGATTTGTTTGTAGGGCGTGGTCGTGACATCGCCCGCGGCGAACACGCCGGGGACTGACGTGCGGCCGTGGGCGTCCACCACGATCTCTCCGAAGCGCGTCAGCTCGACGACTCCTTTGAGCCAGTCCGTGTTGGGGAGCAGGCCGATTTGCACGAAGACCCCTTCCACGCCCACGTCGACGAACGTTCCGCTCTTCCGCTCTTCGTAGCGGAGGGCGGTCACGCTGCGCTCATTTCCGACGATCTCCGTGGTGCGCGCGCCGACCACGATGTCCACATTTTGCATACTCTTTAGCTTGCGCTTCAAGATGTCGTCCGCCTTGAGCTCCTCGGCGAACTCGATCAGGGTTACGTGGGCGACCACACCGGCCAAATCAATCGCCGCCTCTACTCCGGAGTTGCCTCCCCCGACCACGGCGACGCGCTTGCCCTTGAAGAGCGGACCGTCGCAGTGCGGGCAGTAGGTGACGCCCCGGTTTCGGTACTCGGACTCCCCGGGGACGCCCAGATCGCGCCAGCGTGCACCCGTGGCGGCGATCACCGAACGGGCGCGGAGCTTGGCTCCGCTTTCGAGTTCCACGGTGCTGAGTTTGCCAGTGCTGATTTCTCCCGGCAAGAGTCGCGCGGCGCGTTCGTGTTTCATCACGTCGACGGGGTAGTCCTTCACGTGTTCTTCGAGGGCGCTGGCCAGTTTCGGCCCCTCCGTGGCGGAGACGGAGATGAAGTTTTCGATACTGAGCGTGTCGAGCACCTGACCACCAAATTTATCGGCGACGACTCCCGTACGAAAGCCCTTGCGCGCCGCGTAGATGGCGGCAGCGGCACCAGCCGGGCCTCCACCCACGATGAGCACATCGAAAACCTCCTTCTGGTCGAGGGCTTCACGCTTCTTTTCGACGGCGGAATCATCCACCTTGGAAAGCACTTCTGATAGCTCCATGCGACCCTGCCCGAAGGGCTTTCCGTTGAGAAAGAGAGTCGGTACGGCCATGATCTGTCGCTCTTCGACCTCCGGCTGAAACAGCGCCCCGTCGATGGCGACGTGACTGACGTTGGGGTTTCTGGCGGCCATCAGGTTGAGGGCTTGCACCACGTCCGGGCAGTTCTGACAGGACTGTGAAAAGTAGGTCTCGAACTTCAGCGGACCTTTCAATCCCTCGATCTGTGAAAGTTCATCCGCCGAGATCTTCGGGGGGTGTCCGCCCACATGCAGGAGCGCAAGAACCAGGGAGGTGAATTCATGACCCAAGGGTAACCCGACGAAGACGACGCGGGGTTCTTCTTGGGCAGGGTGGATGCCGGCAGGGTGGATGCCAAAGGAGGGCACCCGCCGTCCCTCGCCTGACCCGCGCGCGAGGTGCACGCGCGGGCTGGCTTCGGCGATGTCGCTGAGCAGAGCCTGAGTTTCCTTCGAGCCCTCGGAGTCATCGAGGTAGGCCGTCACAGTGACGTCTTGCTTCAAATGTCCCAGGTAAGCTTTGAGCTGTTCTTTCAGGCTTTGGTCGAGCATCGGAGTGTTCCTTTTTGTGGGGCTAGTTTCAGATTTTTCCTACGAGATCGAGCGAAGGCTTGAGGGTTTTCTCGCCCTCTTTCCATTTCGCCGGGCACACTTCGCCGGGATGCTCCGCCACGTATTTTGCAGCGCGGACCTTGCGCAAAAGTTCCGAGGCGTCGCGGCCGATGCCGTTGTCGTGCACCTCGCAGGCCTTGATCACGCCTTCGGGATTGATGAGGAAGGTCCCCCTGAGGGCCAGGCCCTCCTCCTCGATGAGGACCCCGAAATTGCGGGCGAGTCGGGCCGTGGGATCGCCCACAAGCGGATACTGAACTTTCTTGATGGCGTCGGAAGTGTCGTGCCACGCCTTGTGGGAGAAGTGTGTGTCACAGGAGATGCCGTACACTTCGACTCCAAGTTTTTCGAACTCGGCATAGTTGTCGGCCAGATCCTCGAGTTCGGTCGGGCAAACAAAGGTGAAGTCGGCCGGGTAAAAGACGAAGGCGGACCATTTTCCCTTGATGGACTCATCCGTGACCGGGACGAAGGCACCCTTGTGGTAGGCCGTAGCGTTGAAGGGCAGAACGGAAGTGTTGATGAGAGACATGGTTTTTCTTTCCTTGGGTTTGAGGGAGTTTTTCCGGAGCCGGGTCGTGCTTTCAGGCGCCGCCGGGCCTCACATGAGCACTTTGCGTCCTCTCTTTTGATTAGTCTAATCGAACAAATTGAATAAACATTCATAAAAAGTGATAATAAGGGTCATGGACCTCTCTCAAGCCACCCTGACACAGATGCGCTACGCGGTTTCCGTCGCGCGCTTTCTTCATTTTCGAGAGGCGGCGGCGTACTGCCACGTGTCTCAGTCTGGGCTCAGCATGCAGCTGCAAAAGCTGGAAGAAATCCTGGACGTGGTGCTCTTTGACCGGAGCCGAAAACCGGTCCTCATCACGGATGAGGGGCAGCGACTCTTGTCGCAAATGCGCGCCATCTTAAAGGAGACGGAGCGCCTGGGGCAGCTCGCCAGCGAACAGGAGGAACCCTCCGGTCTGTTTCGCTTGGCCGTCATCCCCACGCTGGCGTCGACCGTGGTTCCGCTTTTTCTCTCTTCCTTCATCGCGCGTTTCCCCCAGGTTGAGCTTTTCATTGATGAGTTGAAGACGGAGGACATCGTGCGTGCGCTCCACACCGATGAACTCGACGCGGGGATTTTGGCTACGCCTCTGCATGATTCGGGTCTTTCGGAAACGGTGGTCGGGATCGAGGACCTTTATGCGTATCTGCCCCCGTTTGATCCGTTGCTCAAGAAGCGGGCGCTCACTCAGGCGGAGCTTTCGGCGCGAAAGCTCTGGGTCATGCCGGAAGGTCACTGTTTCCGCACGCAAGTCCTGTCGTACTGTCGGACGGATCAGCAAGTCCCTCGGGGCCCGGTGCATTTCGAGAGCGGTAGTTTTGAGACTCTCATGCAGCTCGTGGATGACGGCCTGGGCGCGACGGTGATTCCCGCTCTGGTGGCGGCGCGCCTTTCCAAGCGGAAGCGTGACTGTCAGTTGCGTCCCCTGCTTTCTCCCCGTCCGGCCCGTGAAATCGGCTTGGTGCGTTCGCGGGCGGATTTTCGCAAGAGTGTGAGCGACGCACTCACGAAGGTGCTTACTGAGCGGCTCTCTTGCGCCCTCGGGGGGCCCTCGCCGCGCCGTGAGATCATCGATCCTCTCGCCCGCTCGTAGGTTCGGGCGCGGCGCGTCACGCGGCGCCGCTGCCAAGCCGAGTGAAACCTTGCTTTTGCTGACCCGACGGTTTCAAGTGAACCTATGGGCGCCGCTCGCGAGACCGTGTTTTCTGTTCTGTCAGACTTGGCACCGCTCACGTTGGCCGAGCCCTGGGACAACGTGGGCCTGTTGATCGATCCTGGGCCGGTGTCGTTCATCGAAAGCGCCCTTCTCACCGTAGACTTGACCGATGCGGTCCTGAGTGAGGCGCTGGGTCTCGGGGTAGAGCTGATCGTGGCCTATCATCCTCCGCTGTTCTCGGGGCTCAAACGCCTGCGCGCGGAGGAGCCCGATGAGAGAGTGATCGTGCGGGCTCTTCAAGGAGGGCTCACCGTTTATAGCCCGCACACCGCCCTTGATGCAGCGGAAGGCGGGATGGCCGCTTGGCTTGGCAGCGCCTTGGGCTCCGGAAAAATGAAACCGATCGAGCCTGTTCTCGCTACGCCCCATGTGGGCGCTGGGCGGATCGTGGAGCTCGATGACCCTTTGGATCTCGGGGAGGCCTGCTCGAAGATCAAAAAGCACCTCGGCCTTTCTCATCTGCGCCTGGCAAGGGCCGAGGGGCGGGCGCAGATCCGCTCGCTCGCCGTGTGTCCGGGGGCTGGGGGCTCCCTTTTCGAAAAGGTAGGGGACGTGGATCTGCTGCTCACGGGAGAGATGCGTCACCACGATGTTCTGGCCCGCTGCGCGCGTGGGACGCACGTGATTTTGACCGATCACACTCATTCCGAGCGCGGGTATCTGCCGGTCTTCTGCGAGAGTTTGAAGCGACGGGTTCCCGAGGTCATCTGGAGAGTGAGCCAGACGGATCGAGATCCGCTCTCGATCGTGTGAACGGCGCTTCTTGAGTCGGTGTCGACCGCTCAGTTTTCTTCAGTTCAGGTTTCTTCTTCGCGAGCTTCGATGCGCTCGCGTCCGAAGATCTTCGAGCCCGGCGGGACGGAGCGGACGAGCCACACGTTCCCGCCGATGACTGAGCCTGCCCCGATCACCGTCTTCCCGCCGAGGATTGTGGCGCCGGCGTAGATGGTCACCCCGTCCTCGATGGTCGGATGGCGTTTGAGACGGTCGCCGTTTTGATCGGTGGTCGTGCGTTTGGTGCTCAGGGCGCCGAGGGTGACGCCCTGGTACAGCTTCACGTCATCTCCGATGACCGCGGTTTCACCTACGACGACTCCCGTGCCATGATCGATGAAGAGTCTCTTGCCGATGGTTGCGCCCGGATGGATGTCGATGCCCGTACGGCTGTGCGCGTACTCACTCACGATGCGTGGGATCATGGGTACGCCGGATTTCTGTAGAACATGGGCGACCCGGTACGCCGTGATGGCCTCAAGGGTCGGATAGCTGAAGACCACTTCCTCGACGCTGCGCGCGGCGGGGTCCATTTCATAGGCGGTCACCGCGTCTTGATTGAGGACGGCGCGGAGTTCAGGGAGCGCGTCGAAGAGAACCATCGTCGTGTGATGAGCGAACTCCGCCGCATCTTGCTTCATGCGGTCGCACGCGCGTTCGTAACCGATGGCTCGCTCTATCTGTTCGCAAAGCTTTTCGTACGCGGGATAGGCGTGTTCAGCGATGGAGTGGCGTAGGTTTTTTTGATTGAGGGGTCGCGTGGAATAAAACCCCATGTAGATGATGGGAGCGATGTGGCGATAAGCGTCGATGATTTCTTGACGATTGGGCAGAGCGGCGCTTTCGAGGTTGTTGATGGCAGAGGGCCGGTCGTAGCTCGTGCGGATTGCGTCGATCGCCTTTTCCAGGTCGCCTGAGAGTTCTGTGATTTGTGCCATGAAAGGAGGGGAGCAGAAGGTCGCTCGTGTTGGGAGTTTTGCCCGTACCACGTAGCGTAAAGCCCGCACGGGAACGGGGCACGTTTTTTGCCGGTTTTCTAGGGGGTGGCGTCTGCTTTCGGCGTTTTCTCAGCGTCTTCCTTTTTCTGGGCGTCTTCCAGTTTCTTGAGGCGTTTGGTCAGTTCCGGGTGCGTCAGGGTTTGGTTCAGGGATTCCGTGAGAGCTGCCTTTTCCTCTTCGGGCAGGTGCATTTCGAGGAATTGAACCCCGATCACGAGCG
>CAYMQT010000127.1:0-14493 GCA_964392575.1 uncultured Polyangiaceae bacterium | reverse complement strand
GCCCAGGGATTTTCGAGCCGCGCCGACGAGTCCGAGACCCAGCGCGGCCGTACTCCACTCCACGTAGGTAGTAGAACGCAGGCGCGCAAAATGAAAATGAGCACCTAGTCCAGCGTCCACATCCCAGCCCATCAAACCACGGTAGCGACGGCTCGCGCCCAGGAGCCAGTCCACCATCTGAGTCTGATCGTACTCGCTACGCGGAGCAAACTGCACCTCGCCGTCCGAAGCTCTCAAAGGAAACAAGAGTGAGGCGCGTAGGGTCGCAGCCCAGTCACCCCCATATCTGCCATAGTAGGAAATCGGCAGGTTGCGAAAACGAAAGCTACGACCTTCTTTGGCAGTAATATGGCCAAAATGATAACCCGTACCGAGCGCATGCCGATGCTCCATCGCGCGCGTCGGGCGAGCAAGAAGGAGAATCGCTCCGGCAGAGAACAAGGCACACGCAGTCTTCATCTCTCAAGTCCGAACCAGGCTCCCACGCAAGCCAAGGTAAAACCGACAGGAGCCACCCCCATCGCGATCACGAGGGCCGTCGGCTCTGTGACACTGAAGAGCGAAAACACAACGAGAACACTCGCGCCTGTCGCCCAAGCAGGTTCAAGAACACTCGCCGCACGGCTTGCCCGCGCAATCAAATACGCAGAAACGGGAAAGGCCGCGAGGAGCGCTCCACCCAAAATGACGATGGGCACGATGCCCTCGGTTCCCGACTCATCCACCAATGAAAAGTCGACTCCAAACCGATGCCCTCCGTATACGGAGGCTGCGAGAAACAGCAGGGTGACCCCCAGATTCACAAACGCTCCAATGACGATCCAATGAATCATCAGAGGGCGCCCGCGCCGGGAAAGCACCTCCCGGACAGAACCCACGCTGGGCGCTTCAAACAGAGAATAGGCCGTCATCCTCTCGGAAGGGGCGCTAGCACTTTCGCGGAGGAGGCCAAACGTACCTAAGGCCATCAGCGCCAACATGGGTACGACGACCACGAGAAGCGACGGACCTCGACCGAAGACAATGTGATCGTACACGCCGTGGAGCAACACTGAGAGTCCCCACAGAGCGAAGAAGTAACGATCTCTCCTGCCTCCTCCCAGCATGTATCCCCAAACTCCAGCGAAGAACAGGTGAGCCGGAGCAGCGATGGCCACCCTGAGGAGCGTCAACCAGGCTTGATCCGACGAAACGAGAAGCGACCCTATCTCAGCTCCCGCAAACCCCGCCGCCGAAAGCACGGCGTAGATGGCCCCAACCTGCCCCGAGACCAGGCGACGCTTGACGTAGATGGGCCAAACGACGGCCGCTTTGAGCCCCTCTTCGAGCGGCGCACACCATAAGATCATCGCGAGAGCAGAGGCGGCACCCTCGCGTTCACTGTAGCGGAGCGAAACGCCGGCAAAGGAAAGCCCCCAACCCTCAATCTGAGCGCTCACGAAGAAAACCAGAGCGCCCCCGGTCAGCACCAAGAGGGCTCTCTTCGTCGGCAGATGCCGCGCTTTCTTCATGCGCGCCCAGAGGGAAAGGACGAAGACGAAAAGAAGCAGCAGAAGGAGCAGCACCGCCCCCGAAAAGAGCCAGGCCATCAGAAATGAAGTCCCACGAGCGCCACCATGGAGAGACCCCCAGAGACGCCGGTGCCGCGCTCATTGAAGGCGCAGGAGGCACCTGAAACGCAGAGTTCCGGAGCCTCGGCACGCCTCAAGAACAAAAATTCCGAATGCACGGCGACGCCCACAGAAAAGCTGTCACTCAGGTAAGCGTCGAGGCCTCCGCCAAACCTCAAGTCGAAACCCCGAAGCACAGGGACCTCGCCACCGGAAACGGCCCCGGATGCACCTTCCTCGAGGCCCGGGGTACGAGAAAAGCCGCCACCCAAAGTGGCATAAGGCTCCCACATGCCCAAGGGAACACGCACGCCCGCTTCAGCCAAAAGAGACCAGTGCCGAAACGAGGAGAACCGACTGTGGCGAAAGCGAGCACCCAGTGTGAAGTAAAGAACGCGCAACCCCGCTCCTACTCCGAAAACAGGAGCCGAACCCCGAAGCGCATCCCCACTTCCAAGTAGATTGCCCCCTTTGATGGAATAGAGCCCCAGATAGCCAGCCTCTCCGCTGAGCCAGGCGAACTCCAATCCGCGCCCCGCATCCTTCTCTTCCGCTTCGTCAAGTTCGCGCTCGATCTCGGAGCGCTGATCCCCACTTTCAGGCATGGCCTCCGGAGCTTCGAGGCCCCCAGCACTCAAAGATTCTCCCACCTCCTCGCCTTCCTCGATGCCATCCGTCGGGGCCGGAGCCTCTACCGGACCCGCGGGCTCGTCGTCGTAAGCATCATCCGCAAAGGCCGGCGTGGCGAAAAAAACGAGGAGCAGGCACGATGCCAAAGGTTTGATGAGCATTCGAGCAGAACCAGTCTATCAGGAGCGAAGGTTGACCCCCAAGCGCTCGCAAAGTTTTTGCAGTCTATCTTCCTCGACCCCAGTGTAGCGCAAATCCTCAAGGGAAAACTCAAGGGGAACGTCTGTGCGTAAGGTCGCCAAGGTGCGATAGAGCAAAACGTCTTCTTCATGCTGGCTCAGACTCTCGCACAGAGCCAAAGCACCCCGAACCTTGATGTCCCACCGGGCCGGATCGCGCGGGATTTGCTCCAGGTGACCGTAACGACTGAGCACCAGCGCCGCCGAACGCGCGCCCCAGCGCGGAACACCCGGAATCCCGTCGGCCGCGTCTCCCACCAGCGCCAGATAATCGGGGATGAGTTCCGGCGGCACTCCCATTTTTTCTATCACGCCCTCGCGGTCGTAATGCTTCTCCCGCATTCGATCCCATGTCGTGACGCATCCTCGTACGCATTGCGTTAGGTCCTTGTCCGGTGAAGCGATGACGATTTTTCCGACTTCTGCCTCCTCGGAAAAGCGAGCAGCCGCCGTGGCGAGGCCGTCATCGGCTTCGAACTCGACCATGGAAAGCACGCTCATTCCGACGGCCGCCGTGGCCTGCTCTGCCAGAGGAAACTGTGACAACAGGTCAGGCTCGATGCCTGCCCCCGTCTTGTAGCCCTCAAACAGATCATTTCGGAACGACTCAATCGTCGTGTCGAACGCGACCGCGAAATGCGAGAACTTCTGCTCTGAAGCCAAGCGCAAGAAACTTCGGGCCAAAGCCACGGTCGCGCCCACTTGTTGACCGTCAGGAGCACGGCGACTCGGCGCACCGAAGTAGGCCCTGAACAACTCATAGGTCCCATCGATCAGACAGAGATGAACGTGCTCCACGGTAGTTGCTCGATTTTCGGACATGCGGTGGGAAGCTGGGGCCCTCCCGAAAGCCGTTCGCTGGGGGCTTAGCTCAGGAACCCCGGGATCTTAGTGCGCGCCGACAGGGCTTGCACTGGGGGACCCAAGTAGGAACAATCCCCCCAAGAGAACCCATGCGTCGATTTCTTATCAGTTTATTGTTGGCCGGCAGCGTCACCGGAGGGTGTACCCTGATCGCAGAAGTGGACCGAAGCAAGATAGAGCCGGTGGGTGATGACGACCTCGGTGGCACCAGCGGCGATGGCGACGGCGATGGTGACGGCGATGGTGACGGCGACAGAGGCGGGGCCGGCGGCGCTGGTTCCTAAGCTCGCCTCTACCTGCGGCTCGCGCGAAGCACGCGGCGGCGGAAGAACAACAAACTCAAGAGTCCGGAAGAGAACAACAGGGCCGGACCCAAGTGCCAGGGCGCGCTCGTCGGACGCGCAATCTGACCACCGCAGCCATACTTGATCTCAGCCGCACAAGGCGTGCCTACCCCGTCTACGCTCGGATCGGAGGCGCCCTCAGATTCAAGTTCTTCCTTGTCGGGCACGCCGTCTCGGTCGCTGTCATGATCGTCGGGGAGCGCGGCGTAGGCGGCCGCGAGACTTTCCACGTCGTCGGCCACGAGGACATCATCGCCGAGCAAGTCTTTGTCCGTCATGCTCAGGGCAAACGGCTGCTCGGCCGTCCGTGCCCGACCGGGGTTGACCGTGTGACACACAGTACAAGCAGGCGTGCAGTCCATCCCCGCCACCTCGCGCAACTCCGCCGGAAATTCCGGCGAAGCGAAGGCAGAGGTCCCGGTCAAGAGAACGGAAAAGAAGACGCGAACCAAAGCGCTGACAGAAGTGGTGTAGGTAGTCGTCGTCATAGGGCCTCAGAGATAGAAATGAAGCTGTCCGAGGACCGTGAGGGGTTCATTTTGGCGAAGGACGAGGTCGGTACGAAACTCAAACTGCCTATAGAAGAACCAATCGAGCCCGATCCATGCTCCGCCCTTGGGCAAACCAAGGCCCGGCTCCGAAACGGGTGTAGGCTCACCCGCCGCGACCACCGGCAGTCCCTCGTCCAAGATTTCACCTGTCACTATCAGATGAAGGCCCTGAATCGGTTCGTAGTCGCCTTGAAGGAATCCCACGTACCCAGCGTTGCGATTGGTCCGAAAGAGTGAATCCATCTCTCCGAGGAACGACAAGCGCTTGAACGGAGCCCAACGCATCGTAAGGCCATGAGCCTGCTGAAAGGACTTTTCTTCGAAAGTCTGCCGATCCAGGCGCGCATAGGTGGCTTTGCTGGAAATACCTGCGGCAAAGGACGTGCCTGCGATCCCCTCCATGTAAAAGGAGTAACCACGCTCACGCACAGCGTCACTGCTCAGTTCTTCATAGGGAGGCAGAGGATCGAGTCTCGTCTGATAATTTCCGGCAATGGCCATGAACTCGGCCCGCATGTTTTCCCCCACGTACGCGAGCGCGAGACCGTCCTGTTGATCCGACTCCCGGTCGGTCTTGGTCACTTCCCGAGCCCACATGGTGTGTTCCGGGATCCGAACACCAAAGGGTAAATTGAGCCGCCCTCCTCGGAGCACGTATTTGTCACCAATGTCGACGCCCATGTAGAAATTGCGTGACACAAGGACCATCCCGTCATCGCTCGTCGTCACCTGGGCGGCGCGAGTGTGAGTCGACCCAGGTACGGCCCGTCCTGCTCCGAGACTACCTCCAAAGGTGACCGGCCCCAAACGAAGTTGACCGTAAAGGTCAGCCTGCATCACAGGGATAAAGGTGAACGCCTTGTCCGAGCTCGGACTGATGACGTAGAGATTGCGGTAGGAGCCGCTCAACAGAAGCCGCTCCGGAAGGTCCAATGCTCCCCAGAGCATGCCCGTGTCCGGACCCTGTTTCTCGCCTTCTTTCGCAGTGCCGTCTTTCGTACTGCCTTCCTTCGTATCCGAAGAGTCCGCCCCGTACTTCATGCGCAGAATGAGATCCGACGTCACACGCCCATACTGAGTGAGCAACTCTCCTCCGCTTGGATCCGCATGACAGGTCGAACACGCCGTATAGTCGTGCCTGATCATCCATGCGTAGGCGTGCGCTTCGCTGGGCCAAAGAAGGCTGCACAGCACGGCCCCGAGGGCGAAAAACAAATGCCAAAGGCCAGGGCGCAAGCGCATGGGACGACCATCGCCGTCGCGCTCTCGTTCGTCAACGGGTGCAAACATGTGGGAACTTTTCAATGGGGGAGGACCAGACGGGCGAACGCTCAGGTTTCGTTCAGAGGCGCGATTACTTATCGCGAACCTTGAACTTGACCTTCACCTTTACGTCCTTATCGACGCACACTCCGAGGTAGCACGGCTTTTCAATCCCGAAGTCCGTGATGTCAATCGTGGTGAGACCTTGGACGTGGTAGTCGCTCCCCGTCCTCTCGACCTTGTAGCTGAAGCTCACCGGCTTGGTGACTCCCGCAAGAGTCATGGATCCCGAGGCGGAACTCTCGACGGTAGCCTTGTCCTCAGGAAACTTGAGCGCGCTCCGCTTGACCTTGAGGATGGACTTGGGGTGCGCCTCAGCCTTGATGGCGTCTTTGAGGTGCGAATCTCGGAGGCTAATCCCCGTCTTCAGGCCGGCGGTCGATGCCGTCACGACAACGACTCCAGCCTCCTCCGTCGTGCTGAGACCTGATCCAGAGCCTTCGATTTTCAGGCCCGCAGGTCCTCCAGCGAGAAAGGAAACGTGAGCATCACCGATGCTGTAGAGGCCAGCATGAGCCAAAGCGACAAAAGTGAGGGACGCCAGGGAAAGTGCCCAGGCAATGCGGGATTTTTTTTGACTCAATTTCATAGCGTGTACTTCAAAGGCGACGGAAGGGGGGAACGTCGTGGTGAGGGGGGACAGCCAGCTGGTCCCTCCTGTAAGTGTCGGATCGAAAGGAGGTCGGGTCAAAAACTTCTCCCGATCTCCGAGGTACACTTCTTGTACGTGGCAGCGCACCCGTGTCTCCCCTCCCCATGAATCAAGGCGTTTCCTGTCATTTCTCTCTCCTCGATCTCAGGCGGCCTTGCTTTTGCATTTTTGAATAAATATTCGTTACCAGTGCAAGTTTCTTGTCACCTGGGATAGAGACAACCACAAGCCTTATGGAACCCGACGATCCCGCGCGCCTCATCGTTACACGAGCCCTCAGCGCACGAGCAGAGCCGGAACACATCCACAGTGAGCTCCGCGGAGGCGCTTCTACCCGACGCTTCTTCCGGGTGACCCTCGAGTCGGGTCCGGCCATCGCCATGTACACCCCGCCTCCGAGTGCAGAGCTTGCCTCTGCACGGCAAGCCAGGGGCACTCGCTCCTTTGAAGAAGTGCACGCTCTCTTACAGAGCGCCAGAATCCCCGTCCCGAAGCTCTTCGGGCCTGCTTTCGAGGAAGAGGTCCTCTTCGTTGAAGACCTGGGGGACGACACCTTGGCTGAATATCTCCTCAAAGATCCTTCCGCCCGCGAAGCGCTCTATCAAAAAGCCGTCTCCGACCTCGCGAGAGCGCAAAACGCTCTCGTAGATCTCCCGGCGGGCAGCGTCGTCAAAACACGCCGCTTTGATGAAGATCTTCTCTTGTGGGAGGTGATGCATTTCAAGGACTGGGCTTTAGAAGCGCGCGGGGTGCATTTGAGTGAGAGCGCGCGCCGCGTCTTCGACGAATCTGCGCGCTGGCTTTCTGCACACATTTCGAGCTGGCCGGCAGGATTTACCCATCGAGACTACCAGAGCAAGAACCTGATGGTACGAAAGGAAGGGGCCGCCCTTTCTCTCATCTGGATCGATTTTCAAGACGCGATGATGGGACCGCGCACCTATGATTTGGTCGCGCTCTTGATGGATAGTTACCAGGATCTCGATGATTCCTTCATTTCTGCCCGTCTGGATGAGTATTGTCAGCTGCGCGGACTCAGCGCCGAACGCGAGCAGATCGGGATCGAGTTTGATCTCATGAGCGTCCAGCGGAAGCTGAAAGACGCCGGCCGCTTTATCTTTCTCGACCGTGTGGGCAAGAACCCGAACTTTCTCGCGTACGTTGATTCCACCATCGCAAGGGCCAGACGAGCCCTTTTCCGGGTCCGTTCTCACGGGCCCCTTGCAGAGCTGGACGACCTCCTCGCCTCCCTCGATCTGCCTGAGTCAAGCTCCGGACTCTCGGGTGCGCGGACGAAAACATGAACTCTCGTCCGCGAACTGTTCGTCGTAAAAATCCACCCAGAGTTCTCCGATGATCTCCGAAAGTCCCTGGAAAAAGTCCTTCATCCGTTCAGCATCCGGGACCATCCACAGATCGAAATAGTCGGTCTTTTTCCCGAAGCCTGTCCCCGCAAGCACGACCAGATTTGACCAAGCGCGCTTCGAGATGAAACTCTCGGCCTGCTCCCGGAGCAAACTTCTGTCCTTCGTGCTGAGCTCGCAGCTGACGTAGACAAACACCTCTCCACCCTGGGTGAAGCGCGCGGAATCATGCGGAAGTCCCTCCAGACAAGCCTTGAGTGCTTCGGGGAAACGAGTCGAGGCAAAGCGACGCTCACCCTGAATCACCCCTCCGGACTCTGGGATCTCAAGCGCAAACCAGTCGCTCCCGTGGGGGTCGACACTCAGGAGCGTCAAAGGCAACTCCGCTGTAACGGCCATCACCCCTTTTCCGACGAGCGCACCGGTGAAGGAGAGCGGCATCGTCTCTGCCTCTCTGCCCTGATCCATCGTCATCATCAAACCGCGCGTGCGGCGGATGCGGTCGACGCCGACCTCCAGCACCCACGTATCAAAGACGACGTCGCCTAGCCTTGTCTGGACATAGCAGAGGGCTCCTTGAGAAAGGATTTCGCTTTCCCCTTCGACATCCAGCGGCACTTGAACCACGACATCCATCAAATGCCCACGGGTGAAGCCCACCCGAACTCGACTGGTCGAGAGGTCCACTCCAAATTCCTGCCTCACCCTCTGAAGGGCCTCCTCATGATCGGAAGAGGGTCGACCGACTCCGAGCTGCATGTCCGTCGGCGCACCCTCCGACACCCATCCCGCCATGGGGCGCGCGCTCACCTCATCGCAAATGAGCACAAACTCTTCTCTCACATTCTGAAGGGAAAGCCTCTCATCGAGCTCGCGAAGGAGCTCCCGCGCATCGTGCTCCCTCTCTTTTCGTAGACAGTCGAAAAATAGAGAGCGCTTTCGTCGCCGCTCGCGCCAGAGCTCACTTTCCCCTTCCCAGGACTGAAACCGAACGAGCACCGGAAGAAGCCTCCTCCACCTTCGGACGTGTGTCCATTGACCCAAAAGCACATTGGGTCCGAAAGTGAGGGGCATGCAGAGCTACGACATCGACGAACGCTTCCTCATCTTGGAAACGAAAATCTCGTACCAAGAAAAGCTCATCGCTGACCTGAACGAAGTCCTCCTGAGCCGAGGCAGAGAAGTGGATCAGCTTCTACTGAGAGTGGATGTCCTTGAGAAGCTCATGCGCGAGGGACCGCCAGAGAATCCTGCCAACGAACCGCCCCCCCACTACTAGAGCGTATCAGCAGGCGGTACGTAGGGAGGAGGAGTCGCGCTGCGTTTGAAATGAACCGCAGTATTTGCGACGACGGAGGGAGCGCTGCTCCCTCAAAAAACACCGGACAACCGTCCGGACAACTCTCGTCCGGCGGACAAGAGGGGACAGTCCATATGGTGCGCACCGAGAACGCAATCCGAGACTTAGAGCCAGAAAGGGCCGAAGCCTCTTGCATTGCTGAACGCGCACAAGTTGGCACGACCCGTGCATTGTCTCTTGTGAGCGTGTGTTGGCGGATGCCCAAGTGGCCCCGCCACACACGACTTCCCCCCTGTGTTCAAAATCGCTTGTGCGAGTGCCGAGGAGTCTCGGGAGGCGGTCCGGCGTTGGAATCAAAAAAAGGTTCCAACCTGGTCGGGCGCTTCCCGCCATCCCATCCCCCCCTCCCTCTGCGTTCGGCTCGGCTGTCCCCCGGACTCCTCAGCACCCGCACAAAAAGGCCTCTGGCGTAGGGACCAGAGGCCTTTTCCTTTGCGCGCGCTCGCTTTCTACCCGCGCCTCGCCCACGCTCGTGGGGTGGATTTTCTTGGCAGCGACTTTGCTCAACTTGAGCGCTGGACCTTCCGGGCTCTCTTGACTGCCTTCGCGGCGCTGGAGTTCTTGTCGCTGCTCAGTGTCCCCAGCGTACTGTTGAGGCGGCGGGGTCGCCCGCAGTCCGCCCTGGCTTGGCTCTTGGCCCTGATCGCGTTCCCAGGCCTCGGGGCCGTGGCATGGTGGGCGTTTGGGCGTACGCGACTCGAACGAAGACTCCGCAGCCACATCGGCGCACGAAAACAGTTCGTCGAGCAACACGGGCCCGCGACGACCACCGCTGAGAAAACCCTTTACGACGCCTTGCTCCCCGCTCGGGCGCGCGGAGAGTACGCCTTCGCCACCACAAGCAATCGAGCCACTCTCCTCACCACGGGAACAAGCGCTTTCGAAGAAATGCACCAGGCCATCCGGAGCGCCCAGGAGTGTGTCCATCTCCTTTTCTACATTTTCGAGGACGACGAAACAGGCGCGCGCATGTGTGCGGCCCTTGAAGAAAGGGCGCGCGCCGGAGTTCAGGTCAAAGTTCTTCTCGACGGTTTCGGAAGTCAGAAGAGTGCGGCAAAAATCAAGGCCAGACTCCGGCCCCATGGCGCCGCCGTCGAAGTCTTTCTGCCGAATCGCCTGCGCCCTCTCTATGCGCCGCGCTTCAACTTCATCAATCACCGAAAGATCCTCACCATCGACAATCGCGTAGGGTTTACGGGCGGAATGAACATCGGGGCAGAGTACGAGCACGAGTGGAAGGACCTCATGCTCAAAATCGAGGGCCCCGCCGTCGACGGGCTCAATCATATCTTGCTTGAGGACTGGTACTTCGCGACGGGCACCGCCCTGTCCGATCCTACACCGCGTCCCCCCGGCGGAAGCGGCGAGACTCACGTCGGGGTCGTCGCCGCCGGTCCGGACAGCGAACCCTGGATCCACGATGCGTACTTCTTGGCCATCAACCAGGCAAAAGAGCGGCTGTATCTAGCCACGCCCTATTTCATCCCGACTCCCGCCATCCTGACCTCCCTCCGCACAGCGGCAGGGCGTGGTGTCGACGTGCGCCTCGTCCTGCCCGCGCTTTCGGATGTGCGACTGGTGATGTGGGCTTCGCGCTCTTTCTACGCTGAGCTTGTCCGGAGCGGGGTCAAAATCTACGAATATTCGGCCGCCATGCTGCACGCGAAGGCACTTTTGAAAGATGACCATCTCATCTCGGTCGGTACCGCCAACATCGACAACCGGAGCTTTCGCCTGAGTTTCGAGGTGTGCTGCTTCGCTTCAAGCCCCGCACTCACTGCTCAGCTGTCTGATTGGATGCTTGACCTGTTCCGGAACAGCACGGAGATCACCCTTCCAGGATTGGCGAAGAAGTCAACACCACACAAACTGGTCGAGTCGGCCGCGCACTTGCTCAGCCCGCTCTTGTAACTGGCCCGCTCGTAAACTGGCCCGCTCGTAAACTGGCCCGCTCTTGTTAGCGAACGCTCAGAACCCGAGTTCTTCTTTGCGCGCCTCGGCGCCAGGCAGCGGCTCGCCCTGCTCGGCCACCACAGGTAAAGTCTTGGACCTCTCTGCGTTGAGCTTCAGCCACTCCTGTTGATCGTCCGGGAGCTGCGCCTCATCGTAGATGGCCTCGACGGGACACTCCGGAACACAAGCGCCACAGTCGATGCACTCTTCTGGATCGATGAAGAGCATCTCACCATCACCGTGGAAGCACTCTACGGGACACACAGCGACGCAATCTGTGAAACGACAGCCTTTGCAGTTTGAAGTGACGACGAAAGTCATACCCACGTAAATAGCGGGCCGCCCCATCGAGCGCAAATATTCATCAACGTCGGTCGTTACAATGACTCCAGAGCCTCAGGAGCGCTTGCTGAAAGCGACAGGGGTTTTCTGAAAACGCAGGGTTTTTCTGAAAACGAAAATCAGATCAAACAGCCAGGCCAGATCAAACGGTCAGAGCTAGATCAAACGGCCGAAACTTGGAAAGCACCCACTTCTCCCGCACCTTCCCGAATGATCTTCGGCTCAGCAGCGGTCAAGTCGATGATGCTCGTGGGCACCGTTCCCCCGGCGCCAGCGTCGAGCACAAGGGCGATCCCCTTGAACTCTCTGTCGATGTCGGCCGGATCCAGATGAGGCGTCCCTCCGTGGCGCGCCGCAGTCGAGGAAATGATGGGGCGCCCAAGCTCCGCACAAAGCGCCTGGGCGACCGGGTGATCGGGTACGCGAATACCGACGGTCTTGCGAGGCCAATGCACGATCTTGGGCACTTCGCGGGTGCTCTCCAGAATGAAGCAGTACGGCCCGGGCAAAAATTCCTTCATGACCCGGTACACGTGATCGTGCATGACCGCGTAGCGAGACACATCGCTCAGATCTCGGCACACGAAGGCGAGCTTCTGACCCTTGTCCATCCCTTTGATCCTGTAGAGATTCTCTACAGCCCGCTTGTTGAAGAGATCGCAGCCCAGTCCGTAGACGGTGTCCGTCGGGTATGCGATCACTTCACCGGCTTCGAGCGCATCGACCGCAATGCGGATCTTTCGTGGCTCGGGGTGATGGGGGTTGATTTCAAGCAGCATAGCCGATTCCCCGCGGGGAGGTCGTGCTACCCAGGGGGACGCGCTGCTACTACGCCCCCGATCCCGCGTCGAGCCAGATCAACGGGCAATAGGCCATTTGCGAGAGTCGAGCGGGGAAATTTGGCCACGACGGAAGATCTGGGTTAGCGAAGTACTCATGATCCGTGTTTCGAGGGATTCCCAGGCCCTACCCTTGCCCTGCCCACCGGTCCGAGCCGGGGCCGTGGTCATTCTGACTATGGCCCTCCTGCTGAGTGGATGCGCCAAGAGCGGATCCCCCGCTCCCGCCTGGCCCGAACAGCCGAACCCCTCCTACCCGGATCCGACGGCCGCCTCCGAGGAAGCTCCCGACGCACCAACCAAGGAACTCTACGCCTCCCCTTCAGAGGGATCCGCAAAGACTTCGACTCTCGCCAAAGAGTACAAGGACAAGCCACCGACGGAAACCTTGACGGGCAAGGCTACGTACTACGCAGACTCCCTTTCAGGGAATCACACGGCGAACGGGGACGTGTACGATCCAAAAGAGTTCACGGCGGCCCACAAGAAGCTACCCTTCGGGACCATCCTCCGTGTCATCCGTGAAGACACCGGATCGATGACCTACGTCCGGGTCAATGATCGAGGCCCCTTCGGAAGTCAGGACCGCATCATCGATCTCTCACGGGCGGCTGCCGAAGAGCTGGACATGATGAAGGCAGGAGTCGTCAGCGTTCGTGTCGAGGTGCTAGAAACGCCTAAGAAATAGGCGCACGCTCTGAGGTTCGAACGGCTCCGGCTAGGGGCCCTGGGACTCTGCGGTTTGAGCGCGCACCCACGCAAGAAACGCCGGATGACCCGAGGACAGGGGCCACGAAACCAGGGCGGGGATTTCGTAGGGATGCAGCGCGAGGATCCGTTCTCTCAGGGCTTGCTCTGAAGAGGCACGCATCTTCAGGATCAGACAACACTCCTCCTCTTCGTTGAGCGCACCCTGCCACTCATAAATACTGATGACGCCGGGCACGATGTTGACGCAGGCCGCCAGGCGCTCCTCGACGACCGTGCGTGCAATCGTGCGCGCAGTCTCGACGTTTGGTGCAGTCACGTACATGACCCGTACGGGCTCTGCGTCGAATTCCTCTGCGGTCGCGTTCATCCGGGGCGCTCCGTCTTGCCCTCACGCTGGGCGAAGCGGGCGGGATCGGCCCCGTGCACGGGCGCGCTGTCCGGCCAGGGCCAGCCTCCAAACCGAGTGCGGCGGTAATCCGCATAGGCCTCGCGGATCTCGTCCTCCGTGTTCATCACAAACGGCCCCCGGCGCGCGATCGGCTCGGCAATGGGACGTCCTTGCAGCACGAGGGCTTCCCCTTCACGAACACCGTTCTTGAGAACGGTTGTGCGATCAGCAAAAAGATTTGCTCCTTGCATTGCACGGAGCCGACGACCGGAAATCTCAAGCTCTGTCCCGGAGAAGAAGTAAAGGTGACGAGCAATGCCGGGGGAAGCGGGAGGCAAAGAAAGCTCCACCCCAGGCTCGAGCGCTAGAGTCCAAATGCCCACTTCGTTCACCAGCTCTGACGCCCAAGAATCGGGTGGCGGCGCCGGCGCTCGCACCTCACCGAATGCACCCGCCCGCACTGTGATCTGCGCGCTACGCCCTTCGGCATCGAGCAGGACTTTTGTCGGAATCGTCTGCGCCCAAAGCATGCGAAAGTACGGAGCAACCATCTTGCTCTTCTTGGGCAAATTGAGCCAAATCTGGAAGAGATCCAGCTGATTTTCTGTCTCCTCGGAAAGGAGCGGAAACATTTCCGCGTGCTGGATCCCGGCGCCCGCCGTGAGCCACTGCACGTCTCCATCTCCATAGCGCGCCGCCGCTCCCAAGGAGTCGGCGTGGTCCAGTCGACCACGCCGAACCACCGTCACGGTTTCAAATCCACGATGGGGATGAGCGGGAAACCCGGGGACCTCTTGTCCATGGTACATGTTCCAACCATCCTTCCAGGAAAAGTCCTGACCCATCTGCCGCCCGGCGAGGGAAGCATCCGGACCAAACTTCCCATTCCCGCGCGGATAGCGGTCGTTGTGATGCACGCAAAAAAGAAACGGATCCGGCGTCGGCCAAGGCTTGCCGCGCGAAAGGGGAAAGACAGAAACGACAGGCGAGAAGCTGCTGCCGAGCACGGACGGAGCTGTCCCTTGCTCAGCCGTTTTTGACCCCGTCTCGTCACGTTTTTGGGAGCACGCCACCGCGCTCGTTCCCACAGCCACCGCACCCGTCCCCACAGCCAACGCGCCGAGGGCCGCCCTTCGGGAAACCTCACTCATGAGGGAAATCTAATCCAAGCTCCGAGGGGCGCCATGCGAGGTAGCGAGCTTCTCTCCGTTCTATCTTCAAAATTATGTTTAAATCATAATTTATTGGGTCTGTGCGAATGTAACCTCGGATTTATCGCCGCCAGGAGCGCCCAAGTCCTTCCAGTCCCTGTGGAAAGCCGGC
>CAYMQT010000126.1:0-14660 GCA_964392575.1 uncultured Polyangiaceae bacterium | reverse complement strand
GACGAACGGGGCCACTCCCTGGGCAGCACCATCCACATCCACGAGGAGGAAGCCAAGGTCGTCAATCGCATCTTCAAACTCTGGATCGACGGAACCTCGTGCCTGAGCATCGCAGGGCTGCTCAATGAAGAAGAGATCCCCAGCCCTCGAAGTGCTCGCAAGCGGAACGACAAGGGATGGCCCGACACCACGATCAGGGCGATCTTGAGAAACAAGGCCTACATCGGGGAGTGGACCTACGGTCAACACCGCTGGACGAAGGACCCCTCCACGGGCAAGCGCCGTCGTCGCAGGGCACGTCCTCAAGAGGTGCAGCAAATCAGTCAGCCCTCCCTCCGTATCATCGACGAGGAAGCCTGGGCCGCAGCACAGAAACGCATCCAGGAAGTCGGGGCAGAGCAGAGTGCGGCCAAGGCCAAGGCTCCCATCCGCAAAACCAACTACCCCCTCTCAGGACTCCTCTTTTGCAAGGAGTGCGGAACCCCCATGGTCATTGCGGGCGGCACCAATCGTCGCGTCTACAAGTGCGGCAAGTACCACAAGCGACGGAACTGCTCCGTAAGGCAGAACTTGCGTGAAAACGACATCTCAGCCGCCGTCATCGACCTGATCAGCAAGCGGCTGCGGTCCCCCCAGGCCATCGCGTTCCTTGCAGACAAGCTGATGCAGAGAGCCTCCCTGGCCGAAGGGAACGCAGCCGTGGAGTACAGAGCCACCGACAAGGCCCTGGCAGACACCCTGGCCCGTATCGACCGTCTGGTAGAAAACCTGGCCACGGGCACCCTCAGCCCCCTTGCCGCAGGGCCAATCAACCAGGCCCTCGAAAAGGCAGAAGCCTCACGCCTCGCCCTGGAAGCCAAGCTCAAGGACCTGGAAGGCCAGCTCGAAGCCCGTGACGCAGTCCCGTCAAAGCAGGAACTGACCAAGAGGGCACGGCGACTCCTCGAAGACCTGGCGAGCCCTCTCCGTAGGGACCCCATCAAGGCTCGTGAGCAAATCAGGACCTTCCTGGTCGATGGCAGGATCACCATGGAGCCCAAGGAGGACGGATCTTGGGCTGCCCATTTCAAATATTTCCCGACGCTGCTGTTAGAAAAGCCCACAAACGGCAACAGCCCCAGACGTAAGTCTGAGGCTGTATACTCTTCTAGTTGCGCGGGCTGGATTTGAACCAACGACCTTCGGGTTATGAGCCCGACGAGCTACCAGACTGCTCCACCGCGCGTCAGGTGGGGCGAAACATAGTGGGGGGCGGCGGGGTGTCAAGGCGCCAAGTGAGTGGTCCCGGAGTCTCTCGCTCTGCGGGCAAAAGGGCGCCGAATCGGCCGCTTCGCCCGCCCCGAGCCGGTAGAAGTGCGACTCGCCCTGGGTGTGGCACGCTCGTCTTGCCTGGCGGCTTCCAAGAAGATCACCGAAACACCTCGAAGGAGCCCCCTCGCGTGGGGTCGGGACCGGCCGCTCCCTGACGAGCGCCTCTCTTTCGTGCGCGGATGCCATCGGAACGGTAGATGTGGATCACGGGGAGACGGGCTGCAAGACTCGCCCCCCGCCCCCTACATCGAAGCGATGCTGGAACGCTCCCCTCGCAACAATATAAAATATAAATGAGCTTACCCATTTCCTGTCAGAACCTCGTCAAAAAGTACGGGGAGAAGACCGCTGTCGCCGGCATCGAGCTCGAGGTTCGCCCGGGCATTTGCTTCGGCCTGCTCGGACCCAACGGTGCCGGGAAAACGACGACGGTCGAAATGCTCGAAGGCCTCCATGCGCCGACAAGCGGTACGCTGAAACTCTTCGGCAAGCAGTGGGGAAAGGGCGAAGATCAATGGATCCGTGACCGCATCGGTGTCCAGCTCCAGGACACGCAGCTCGCCGACAAGCTCACCGTTCAAGAGGTCATCACCCTCTTCCGCTCCTTCTATGACGAGGGACGAGAGGTGGAGGAACTGCTCTCCCTCGTCCAGCTCAAAGACGAACGCTCTCAGCGTTTTCATACACTGTCTGGAGGACAGAAGCAGCGCGTCGCTCTGGCCACGGCGCTCGTCGGCGCGCCCGACCTTCTTTTTCTGGATGAGCCTACGACGGGTCTCGATCCGCGCGCCCGACAAACCTTGTGGAAGGTGGTCGAACAGTTTCGGGCCGGAGGGGGTACAGTTATCTTGACCACTCACTACATGGATGAGGCCGCGGTCCTTTGCGACGAGATCGCCGTCATGGATCTCGGAAAAATCATCGCGCGGGGCACGCCGAGGCAGCTGATTGATTCCCTGGGCGAGGTTCAGTTTGTCGAATTCGAGATCGCTTCGGCGCCCGACGGCTTTCATTCTCAGGCCCTCGAAGGCATCCGTCAGGTCCGAAACGTCGAGGCGCACCGGGAAGGCGTCCGCCTGACCATCGGCCGCGACTTGTCCACGCTGTCGGAGGTGCTCGCTGATCTCGGCAAGCTCGGGGTCACGCCCCGAGGCCTCACCACTCATCAGGCCACTTTGGACGATGTCTTTCTCAGTCTGACCGGAAAGGCTCTCAGCGATGACTAGAGCGCGCATTCATCCCCTGAAGGAACTCGTCAAGGCGCGCCTGCGCGAGTTTTATCGCGAACCAGGGATCGTGTTTTGGGTGTTTGGATTCCCGCTCCTGATGGCTGTCGGACTTGGAGCAGCGTTTCGCTCAAAGGAAGTCCCGATCCCGGTCATCGCCGTCGTCGTGGACTCAGAGGACGCACAGGCAAAGAGCTTGACCGCTGCGCTGCTCGAAAGCTCCCAGGTCAAGGCACGCCTGCTCTCACCCGTCGAAGCGAGCGATCAACTCGCGCGGACGAATGTCGATCTCGTAGTCCGTATTCAGAAAGACGGCGTCGAATTCCGTTTCGACCCGAAGAAAGAGACCGGTCCCGTCGCCCGTATGGTCACCGACGCCGTGCTCCAAAAATCTCAGGGCCGCACGGATCCGCTGCACACGAGCGACAAGAAGGTCACAGAAAAGGGCTCTCGCTACATCGATTTTTTGATCCCTGGGCTCATCGCCATGAACCTCATGGGTAGCAGCATGTGGGGTGTCGGATTCAATCTCGTCGTCGCACGAAAGCGGAAGCTCTTGCGTCGCTATGCGGTCACTCCCATGCGTCGCTCCCACTTCTTGTTCTCGTACTTTGTATCACGAGCCATGTTTCTGATTCTTGAGCTCGGCTTGCTGGTCACCTTCGGCTCTCTGATGTTTGGCACGAACGTGCAGGGCGATTTCCTCTCGCTTTTCTTGACGGCGGTGATCGGGGCGGCGGCCTTTGCCGGCATCAGCCTCACCATAGGAGCACGCCTCGACAACACAGAGACCGCCAACGGATGGATGAACTTTGTGCAACTGCCCATGTATGTGCTCTCCGGCACCTTCTTCTCCTACGAAAGGTTCCCAGAGTGGATGCACACGCTTTGCGAACTCCTTCCCCTCACCGCCCTCACCAATGCTCTCCGAGCGATCTACAATCAGGGCGCCGGAATCCTCAGTCTTGGTCCAGAACTGCTCGTCCTTCTCGTCTGGGGCGGCCTTGGTTTTCTCGTCGCACTCAGGTCATTTCGCTGGCAATGACAAAAGCCGCGCGCTCACGCTGAGGCCGCCATTCTTGGTGCGAAAGAGCGCGGGCGCGGAAACCGGAAGACGCTTTCTTGCGTCACCCCCCACGAGCACAAGCGCGGGGGTGAGGTCGGGACGCCGGCGCAACACGGTGAGTAGAGTCGAAAGGGCCCGCGAGGATTCAAGCCGCTTGCCATACGGCGGATTCGTCACGACAAAAGCTCCCTCCGGGACCTTTTGTGCCACCTCACCCACGTCGCCGGCGATCCTCTGCACGCTCGCAGAAAATCCGGCCTCGCTCACGTTCTGCGCGCAAAGGTCCAGGACCTTCTCGTCTCTATCGCTGGCGATCACCCGCAAAGAACGGAGCCGCGCGCTTTGCCCCTCTTCACGAACGCAAAGCTCCCTCGCTGCGTCGTAGTCCTCTTGAGAAAAGCAGCGCCAAGCGGAAAAAGCGTGATGCCGAGCTTCCCCCGGCAGGCCTCCGCTTGCAAAATGCAAGGCTTCAAGACCGATGGTCCCCGCCCCGCAAAAGGGATCCCAAAGAACCGGCGCCGCGAGCGAGTCACCAAGTCGCTCGAGGGCGGTAGAAAAAAGAGCAAAGGCGAGAGTCTCCCGGAGAGAGGCCGGACCGACGTAGGGGCGGTATCCGCGCCGATGCATGCGCTCCCCCGCCGCGTCGAGGCTGATCTGCACTTCGTCGTCTTTCACACGGACATGAATTCTCTGGACCCCGGCTGCGGGGGAAGTCACTTCGAGCTGCGCGCGTTCGCTCAAGACTTCTTTGACCCGCTCTTCGACGGCTTGAGAGTGCCAGAGCTTCGACTTCTCCGTCGTCACGTGAAGCGACACCTGCGCCCCGGGAGCGAGAAAGGCGCGGAAGGGGAGCTTTGCCAGCTCCTTCTTCAGGTCAACGAAGTTCCGGGCGGAAAACGGTTTCAAACGCAGACGAACACTCTCCGCGATCCGACTTTTCAGGCACACCCGGTACAAGGTAGACAAGGGC
This sequence comes from uncultured Polyangiaceae bacterium, assembly GCA_964392575.1. GTDB lineage: Bacteria > Myxococcota_A > Polyangia > Polyangiales > Polyangiaceae > NIC37A-2. The sequence continues at coordinate 10,087 of CAYMQT010000126.1, read as the reverse complement.
CCCCTCAGCTCGACGCCGCCCACCTGCGGATTCACCGAGCGCCCAAACCCCAAAAGCTCTGAAAGGAGAAGGGCCTCGAGACCGGGGGCACAGGCCGCAAAAAGGAGGTGGGTCGACTTCTCGCTCATGGGGCCTGGATCGGGATTACCCGCATCACGCCCTTCCGTCGAGGGGGAGATCGACCTCCGCGCCCGGCCCGGGTAGAACACTCGGGTCATGTCTCAACCTGAGTTTCAATTCACTGAGCTTCTGCCCCTCGGCAAGGATGAAACGCCTTACAAGAAGCTCAGCAGCGACCACATTTCGACCTTCACCGCCGACGGGAAAACCTTTCTGAAGGTAGAGCCCGAAGCGCTCACGCTCCTTGCGCGCGAAGCCATGGTCACTATCGCGCATCTCTTGCGGCCGGGACACTTGGCGCAGCTAGCGAAGATCCTCAAGGACCCAGAAGCCTCCGACAACGATCGGTTCGTGGCCCTCGATCTTCTCAAGAATGCCTGTATCGCGGCCGGCGGAGTCCTTCCCATGTGTCAGGACACGGGCACGGCGGTCGTCATGGGCAAGAAGGGGGATCTGGTCTTCACGGGGCAAAACGACGAGCAAGCCCTCTCCCAGGGCATTTTTGAGACGTACCAGACCTCTCATCTGCGCTACTCGCAGCTCGCTCCGCTCTCCATGTACGAAGAGCAGAACACGAAGAACAACCTGCCGGCTCAGATCGAACTCTACGCAACCGAAGGCGACGCTTACAAATTCCTCTTCATGGCAAAGGGCGGAGGCAGCGCCAACAAATCCTACCTTTTCCAAGAAACCAAGGCGCTCCTCAATCCTGAGCGCTTTCTGACCTTCATCGAAGAAAAGATGATATCCCTCGGGACCGCCGCCTGCCCCCCTTATCATCTCGCCGTCGTGGTCGGAGGAACCAGCGCCGAGTTCAACTTGAAGACCGCGAAGTTGGCTTCGGCACGTTACCTGGATTCTCTCCCGGAAAAAGGGAGCCCCAGCGGCCACGGGTTTCGAGACCGGGCGCTTGAAGAAGAGATCCTAAATATCTCACAACGCATCGGCATCGGCGCCCAGTTCGGGGGGAAATACTTCTGCCATGACGTGCGCGTCATCCGCCTTCCGCGCCACGGCGCGTCCAATCCTATCGGCATTGCGGTCAGCTGTTCCGCTGATCGTCAATGTCTGGGCAAGATCACCAAGGACGGCATCTTCTTGGAGCAGCTTGAAACGGATCCGGCCAAGTATCTCCCGGAGACTACAGACTCTCATCTCGGAGGAGAGGTCGTCACCATCGATCTCAACCGCCCCATGGCCGACATCCGGGCAGAACTCTCCAAGTACCCCGTCAAGACGCGGCTCAGTCTCACCGGGACCTTGGTGGTGGCGCGCGACATCGCTCACGCCAAAATCAAAGAGCAACTCGCTTCTGGCCGCCCCATGCCCGATTATTTGAAGAATCACCCGGTCTACTATGCGGGTCCGGCAAAAACGCCGGACGGCATGGCCTCGGGATCCTTCGGACCGACGACCGCCGGACGCATGGACGCGTACGTCGATGAGTTTCAATCCCACGGCGGCTCCCTCATCATGCTGGCCAAGGGCAACCGCAGCCCCGCTGTCACCGCTGCTTGCAAAAAGCACGGCGGCTTCTACCTCGGATCTGTCGGCGGTCCCGCCGCGCGACTGGCGCTCGACTGCATCAAGAAAGTTGAAGTGCTTGAGTTTCCCGAGTGCGGCATGGAAGCCATCTGGAAGATCGAAGTGGTGGACTTCCCCGCCTTCATCATCGTGGACGACAAGGGCGGGGACTTCTTCGCCGACTTAAAGCCCGGGCACCTGGCCGTTCTCAAATAGGGGGCCTCTGCCTGCTCTTTTCTAGGGCCTTATCATAAATGCCCCCCTCCCCCAAAATGACGCGCTGGACCTCCGGCCACCCTCCAAGATCACGCACGGTGAACAGATCCTCGACCGGAGCAAATCGATCCGCCACTTCTGCGGCGATGCTCGGCACGACTGGACGCAATCCGTATTGTGCGTAAGCCCGCTGAGATTCTGGCGTCCATAAAAATTCGAGAAAGGCCTGAGCGACATCTCGAGAGCTGTGCTTTTTGACGTATTCATCGATGAGAGCCACTGGGTTTTCTATGAGCAAAGTCGATGCAGGAGTAATATAGTCGTAATGCTTGTTTTCCAGACGAGTAACAAGGATCTCATTTTCATAGGTGATGATGGCATCTCCGATGCCTCGCTCGAAGGTCAGCATCGATTCACGTCCACTGCGGTCCATGATTTTTACGTTGCGTAAAACTCCTGCCAAAAATTCGGTGGCTTCCTCGACGTTGTCCTTCTTCACGCCATCGCTCCCGCGCAGCGCCGCGCCGTAGACGGCCAGGACATTCCACATCGCGCCGCCGCTGGTGCGTACGTGGGGGATGAGCACCTCGACGTCCGGTCTGGTGAGATCCCTCCAGCTCTTGATGTTCTTCGGGTTGCCTTTTCGCACGCCGATGACCACGATCGAATGGGTGACCATGCCGCCGTACTCGCCCGCTTTCCAATCGTGCTTAATCAGGCCCGACTTCTGGATCGTGCCGATGTCGGGGTCGAGAGACAGCACCGCAATGTCGGCGTCAAAGCCACCGGCGATGGCACGCGCCTGCGCACCGCTGGCCAAATAGGACTCATGGAATTCCACGTCTCGACCCGTTTTTCGTTTCCACTGCTCGCGAAAGGCCGGCAAAATGGATTTTCCGTAAACTTCACGCGGAATGGAGTAGGCGCCAATGACCAGAGTGGCGCTGTCTGACGAGGACGCGCTGCGCTTGCAGCCGGAGAAAACGAAGCCAAAGAAAACCAGAAAAAAGAGGCCCAGGCCCCAGGCGCCGCTCCGTACCAGTTTCCACTTGGTGTTCTCAGTCATCGTTTTCAGTAGGCCTCGCATGCTTCCTTGCCTGGGTCGAGTCGGCCGCAGGCGCGACCGGAACGACCCGTCCCGGGGTGAGCCTTCTCCAGCGTCTGGGAGGAAATGCAGCGCTGATCAAAGTCACCCCGGGTCGGGTGGTGCCGAAAAGATCACTCCGCAGGGGCGAGACGCTTGTATTCCCGATCTGCCTCGAGCGCGAGTCGGGTGGTGGTGGCGCTGCGGTTGATGACCGCCTGAGCTACCTTGCGATCCTCAGGCCCCTCACCCGAAGGAATGTTGAATGCTGCCACGCCACTGTCGCTTTCCGTCGCGCTCGGCGCTTCGTCATTGTCGCTCTCTTCATAGAACTGACTGCGGGTCGGGATATCCGTACGGAACTTGTACGCCGCATCGGAAGGAAGCAGATTGAAGTCAGACGTTGGATGGCTTGAAACCAGGGAGAAGTACTCGACCAACGAACCGTCGAAGTAAACCGTTGGATATCCTAAGACGACACGCGCGGCGAAACCGTTGACCTGCACCTCGAAGTTGGTCCGGCACTGTGACACGATCACCTGCGTCGCGGCATCGGCGGGAGCGTACCCTGCTGTCTCGAAAATCGTGACAAGCTCGCTCTTCGGTTTGTACTTCCAGTTGTTGTCACCGACATCGGTGAGCAGGTTCGCCCACGGAAAGCTAGCTGCTCCCTTCACATGACCCTCGATGAGCACGTAAGATTTTGCTTGACCCGTAGCATCGTTGCTCGGAGCGCCAGCGGAACTCCAAGCAGTGGTGATGAACTGACCGGGATGAGTGTCGACAAAGGAGGCGTTTCCGGCGGTTCTGTTGAACTGTGGAGTCGGCCTCGCGTCGATGATGAATTGTCTGTCGAAACCATCGATGACTCCCTCCGCCTCGAGGCCTTCGTCCACGATCGCCTGGAAGTCCTCCAGCGGGACTGTTAGCGCCGTGTTGTCGGTTCTGAGATCTTTGACCGAAAAGCCGTCGTTCGAAATGGCACCTTCGGTCAGCTTGTTGCTGGCAAGAGTGCCGGTATAGTTAGCGGAAAGTGTGCCGTTGACGATGGCCAGGTGCCTGAGGTCTGCTCCCCAGTAGGAGAGCCAGTAGATGGCGCGCCCAAGATCCTGGAAGAAGCCGCCATTGTCTGCCGGATTGTTACCGGCCGCAAAGACCACGAAGTCACGCGAAAGGTCGATGCCATAGCGTTCGAGCCAAGAATCGGTGGTGGGGCCGCTAGCCTGGTATCGAACCGAGTTGGAAATCAACCCAGTATCTCTCGTTTCGTTGAAACGAAAGTCGTCCAACTCGAAGACGTAAACGTGGGACGCAGCGTCCGACGGAACGTAGTCCTCCCCAGCGTCCCGATTAGCGGCATTGAGTTGCAATACGATCAGGCGTGCCTCTTCGGAGAGATGTGCGGGGCGCCCATTGGCTGCTGCATTTTGAGCCGCCGTGTCTACAGTAGCCCAGGTCGTTGCATACACTTCGAGGGTACTCGCCTCGATCAAACCCCAACGGTTGTGAGCGTAATTAGCCGCCGACTCGTTCGTCAGTTCGGAAGCGGTATTCGCGTCCGGAAGCTCGGCGGTCGTTCCACCGGTGCCTGACTCGGCACCTCCCGTTGCTTCCCCTCCATCGCCGCCGGATCCGTCACCGCCAAATCCATCGGTGCCTCCAGATCCATTGTCATCTTCAGATCCATTGTCATCTTCACTCGACGTGTCGTCAGAGCAGCTGATGGCCAGAAAAGCACCGGACAGAACGATAGTGTGGATGACAATGAGTAATGATCGTATTTTCATGATTGTAGTTCCTCCAAAACAAATTTTTGGGTGAAAGCTGGAGCACGCAGACTCCGTACGGAGTCATTCATCCGAACACCCCGATCCGCCGCCGCCGACTGCTGGAAGTGGCGGTGGCGATTCAAGGTACGCGCGGTCTTCTATGAAAAGCGCATCCGCGAAGGGCGCGTAGGGGTAGAGGACAAGCGGCCGCAATCCGTGCTGAACGTCTGCCCATGCCCCGATGGAAACACCCGTATCCGTGCGCCAGGGGCTATCACTGGGAAGCGAGCGCAACGCTGCCTCGGGATGCGATGCATTCAGCGAGCCCCACTCTACGAACGAACTCGCATACCAACGAGCCGGCACACCCGCGACCGCCAACAACGTGAACGCCGCTACTGCGCTCGCGCTGCCATCATCGTCATAGACGATCACTTCTGTATCCGACCCAAGGCCCACCGAGGCAAGAGCCGCATCGATCTCGGCAAGCGACCGAAGAGTTCTGCCGTCGGGAGTGAAGAGAGCCTCGACAGGCAGATGCAGGGCGCCGGGAATGTGACCTCCGTAGACTGCGGTGCAGAGCGGTGGACCCGCGAGACAAGTGTCGTCCACAGCGCTCGAAGAAAGCGTGATGCCCTCGAACTGGCCCTCTGTGCGCAAATCCAGCAGTGGATGCTCTGCCGTAACGGCTCCCTGGACCGTCTCGATGCTAGCGAGAAGAGAGAAGTAATCGCGTCCCAGTGATGGAACGCGAGACAAACCGTCGAAAGGAGGCTCTAGAGCGATCTCTGCGCGTTCACCCTCAGACAGACCGTCCACGACACTCCCCTGGAGGATGCCGAGATTCGAGTGGTCAAACCCCCAGTAGCGAAGCGTGAGCCAAGCTTGAGCCAACACGGAAAGGTCACCCACATTCCCACTGCCCGAAGCGAGTAAAACGAAGTCACGCGCAGGATCGATGCGGTAGCGCCGCAGATAGCTATCGACACGCACCCCCCGTCCAGGCGACCAACCGATGGCGGCGACGCCATTGAAGCGAACCTGGAGCAGCTGCGACAAGTCATCGGCAAGGAACGTGCGAACACCGGCATCTGAAGGTGAAAACGGCCGTTCCGTCTCCGCTCTGCCCAACTGCAACACCACCAGATCCCCCTCGACGCTCAAAGGACGTTCTGTCTCCCAGTTTGAAAGCCAGCGGCTCAGCGTCTCGGGATGAATCAATCCGCTTTCGTTGTCTTGATAGAGGTCGGCCGATCTCTGTGCGAGTTCTGCGGGGGTAGAAAGGTGTCGTGCCTCCGTTAAAGCCCCACCAGTCGACCCGCCCACTCCACTCTCTTCGGCTCCACCCGTGCCATCCGGAACCGGAACCTCGGGGGCTGTCCCTCCACTTGAGAGGTCGTCCTCCAGACGAGCGTCGTCGTCTGAATGAGGGGCGTCGCTGCAACCAAACACACCCAAGGCCAAAAAGCCGAGGATCACGGTATCCGCGAAGACTGCCTGCGTCTTCATCGTGAGCATGGGACTACTCAAGAAACTCATCCAGCGTGAGGCCGCGCAAGTAAGCGCGATCACTGTCTATGGCGAGACGTGTCGTCGTTGCGTCTGAGCGAAGCAGAGGCCACTGATCTTCGGCCTGGGGCGGGACGTCTTCCTCTGCGTTGTAGTAGGGGCCAGCCACCCAGGTCACCGGCTGCGTGAGCGCGCCGAGACTGCCACCCGGAGTGTAGGCACCCGCGTCGTCTGGGTGAAGTTCAGCGTGCTCGGTCAACTCGGCAAGATCGGTACGAAACGCGAAGTCCGCTGCAACGATGTTCTTGTTGGGTGATGACTCTGGACCAGCGCTCGCGTAACCCCACTCGATGAAGGACGTCTCATAGAACCGCGTCGGGTAACCGAGAATCACTCCTGCTACGAAAGCACTGACCGTCGAACGCTGGTTGGTGCGGCAGTATAAGATGCCTAAGCTGATGCTCTCATCCCAGTCGGCCTGCGTATCGAAAGCCGATTTGACCGTAGTGTAGGGCAAGTAGCGGAAGCCCCCGTCAGCCGTATCCAAGAATTGGCCCCAAGGAACACTGCGCGCTCCCTTGATGCGCCCTTCGACGGGTGTTGAGCACTTGGCGTTGGGGCTGGTACCAGTGTAGCTATCGCAGGTATTTTGATTGGTCGATGTCGCCTTGGGGAGCCCCAAAGCTTCCGCTCCACCGCGCGCGTCGACGATGCGTACGCTTGAAAGCGGCTCAGCGCCGTCCTCCTGCTTCAAAATCGAAAGGATCTCCTCGAGCGAAATCACCGCAGCGGTGGCGTCCACACCGAGATCCCGTACCGAAACATCGCCATCGTTGGGCGGAGTGCTGCCGTCGTTCTCTGTGAGCGCTGAGAGGGGCAGTTCGAGATGCTCGGCGTTCCAGTCGACGCTGCCATTGAGTATCGCCAGATGTTCGTTTGAGACACCCCAATACTCGAAAAATACCCACGCTCGACCAACCGCCTGCACCACGGCCGCCTGCGTGTCGCTCAGCTGCTCAAAGGTGAGCAGGATGAGATCCGTGCGCGGGTCGATGTCATACTTTTCCAAGAAAGCATCAGCTGCTGCGCCATCAGGAATGTCGGTCTCGAAGGACGAGAAACCGTTGTCCCGCTTGATATTCAGCTCCGCAGACGGAACGATGTAAGAGTAGATCCCGCTTTCCTCATCGGCAGGGATCTGCGACTCGCTCGTTCCACCAAAGGGCTCGATCTGAAGGATGATGAGGCGGCCCGTGATCTCGTCCGGTCGGTTGTTCTCCCAATCCGAGAGCCAGGATTGGACGCGCGTGCCGGTGACGAGTCCGTGCTCGTTGTCTTCGTAGTCAACCGCAGATTGGTCAGCGAGCTCTGCTGGTGTCAGCACCCGCAACTCAGTCGCAGTGCCACTGCCGCCTGATCCCTCTTGGCCCCCCAGGCCGTCACTCCCGCCGGTGCTCGACTCTCCCCCAGTTGCTCCGCTTTGCCCTCCGCTCTGGCTGGAATCGCCTCCAGTACCGCCCTCACCCACCGGATCCTTGGACTCGGAACACGCCCCTACCGCGCAAGCCACTAGGAGCATGGCAGAGGTTATGTAGGGAGTTTTGCCCCAGGGGGCATAGCGAGAGAGGCCTAATTTCATGGTTTTTTCTCCTGGAGCCGTGGCGGGAGCTTTTCGCAGCGACCCAGCGACTCCTTATTATTACTTAGTCGATCAACTTAGTAGTCTTTTGAAGAAGAGGCGTCAAGAGTACCGTCGAGTTCAGAGGACACGCTCGACCCACGGCCAAAAAACGACCCAGCCCCCCCTCGACGGCGATGATGATCCGTTATCCGAAGCCAGATCGAGTGAGAGTCGGATCGAGGAGCGTCAGATCGAGTAGCGAGCGACAGCTATCGCATCTGTCTCCGCGCCGCGCGTCATTTGCGCAAGATCTGCGAGGGTCCGCACATCCAGGACCCGGAGCATCTTCTCGTGTGCTTCGCGCAGGATGAGTCGCACCCCACAGGTTTCCTCATCCTTGCAGCCTTCGCAACGACGGTAGGCCGTCTTGCTCAAGCACGGGACAGGCGCGATGGGACCATCCAAGATGCGAATCAATGACGACAGCGAGATCTTATTGGCCGGGCGCGCGAGCATGTAGCCGCCCCCTCGCCCCTTGCGACTTTGCAGCACGCCATGCTGCTTGAGTTCGCGTAAAATCAGCTGAAGGAACTTGAGAGGGATCTCCTCTTGTTCAGCCAAATGAGAAATCAGCATAGGCTGACCCTGAGGTGCGTTGGCCAACACCGCGAGCGCTTTGAGCGCATACTTCGTCTTCATCGTGAGCATGATGCGGCCGGGTGCGCGCAGGGCGCGCCACACCATAGAAACCCCGGCCCCTGGCGCAACGCAAGTTTCGTAGGGGAACCCGATCCACGGGCGGGAGTGGCGTACCGCCTCCTCCACTTATGGAAGTATGGCAGAGTACGGGATTGCAGAGTGCGGGAAAGGTCCACCCTCCCAAGGAAAAAGGCAGTTTTGCACTTTTTTTGGCCGGCGCCGGATCGGGGAGACACCGAAACAATCTCGAAATAGAGGCGGGCTATGTCTTTTCTCGCCCGCCGACAGTTCTATCGTCGCGGGCCCAGTTTCGGCTCGAGGGTCACGGAAAGCGGCAGACACCGCCCGGATCCCTCGCAGCTATAAGTAGGAAAAAAGCAGGAGAAATCATGGCCACAGCGAAAGACATCCTAGAACTCATCAAAAAGGAAGACGTAAAATTCGTCGACCTTCGCTTCACCGACACCAGGGGCAAAGAGCAGCACGTCACAAGCCCGGTGAGTCAGGTGGACGAGGGGTTCTTCAAAGACGGCAAGATGTTCGACGGTTCGTCGATTGCTGGATGGAAGTCCATCAACAAGTCCGACATGATCCTCATGCCCGATCTCGAAACGGCAGTCATCGATCTCTACGCCAAGCACAAGCAGCTCAACATCAGCTGTGACGTGATCGAACCGGATACGATGAGCGGTTACTCACGCTGTCCCCGCAGCATTGCCAAGCGCGCTCTGGCCTACCTCGCCTCTACGGGCGTGGCTGACGCTGCGTACTTCGGCCCCGAGAACGAGTTCTTCGTCTTTGACTCGATTTCTTACCAGACGGACATCGGCAGCCAGTTCTTCCAGATCAACAGCAAGGAAGCTGCTTGGTCCACGGGCGACGAAGGCAACGGCCACACCCCGGGCATCAAGGGTGGATATTTCCCCGTCGCACCCATCGACAGCCTCGCCGATCTCCGCGCCGATATGTGTCTCGCCATCGAGGCCATGGGCATGGTTGCCGAGGTGCACCACCATGAGGTGGCTACCGCCGGCCAGTGCGAAATCGGTGTCGGTGTCGGTACTCTGGTCGAGAAAGCCGACCAAGTGCAGAAGCTCAAGTACATCGTTTTGAACGAGGCAGAGAAGGCCGGTAAAACCGCCACCTTCATGCCCAAGCCTCTCGTCGGCGACAACGGCAGCGGGATGCACGTGCATCAGTCTCTCGTGAAGGGCGGAACCAACATCTTCCACGGCGACGTGCACGCAGGTCTGAGCCAGGAAGCGCTTTGGTACATCGGCGGTATCATCAAGCACGCCAAGGCCATCAACGCTTTCACGAACGCATCGACCAACAGCTACAAGCGCCTGGTCCCCGGCTTCGAAGCCCCCACGATCCTCACCTACTCGGCTCGTAACCGCTCGGCTTCGATCCGCATCCCCTTCGTTTCCAGCCCCAAGGGCAAGCGCATCGAGGTCCGGTTCCCGGATTCGACCGCAAACCCCTACCTCGCGTTCACCGCGATGATGCTTGCTGGTCTCGACGGCATCCTGAACAAGATCGATC
>CAYMQT010000125.1:0-14806 GCA_964392575.1 uncultured Polyangiaceae bacterium | reverse complement strand
TTCGGAGAGCGGCTCTCGGTTTTCGGAGAGCGGCTCTCGGTTTTCGGAGAGCGGCTCTCGGTTTTCGGAGAGCGGCCCTGAGATTCGATGCGCCGACCGAGCACCTGAGGAAGAACCGTTTGCTCAATCTCGCGTAGATTGTTCATTTTGCAATGAGTGTCATCAGTTGTTGCGTTTATAACAATGACATCTGGTCTGCGAGGAGAAAGCGCGCGCAGGGTTGCGGCGACGTCATGAAGAACACCCAGGCGATCCGGCGCTACGAGCACCCACCACGCGGGGCTAAAAGCAGGGTCAAAACTGGGGTCGAGAGCGAGGGCCAGATCATGGTTGCTCGTCTCCGAGCTCAAAGGAGAAAACACCCCTCCAGCAGTCTCGATCAACGTCACGCTGAAAGGCGGTACTGCCCCTTCGAGAGCGGCGTTGGGGGTCGGTAACGGGTGATTGAGATCAACCTGCGTTTCCCGCTCCTTCACCCACGCCACCACATCCGAAACTCGGATTTCTCTCGATTCGAGACGAGCGGCCAAGTGCGGAGAGAGCGGCGCGCGGAGCGCGTAGAGAGGCGCGTTCACATGACCACAGGCTTCACTCAGGCGCGCCGCATCCGAATCCGGGCTATCTGGACTCGAGCCGCTCTCTATCGGCTTGAGCGCGAGGACCCCTTTTCCTTGGGCGCGAAGCGCGCGGGCAAGAGCCACCGTCACGTGCGTCTTGCCGACACCCGTTCCGGTGCCGAGCACCACGATTCGCTTGCGCTCAATCATCTCGATCCTCGCGCTCAAGGGCCGAGACCCGGAGAACCACCGCCGCAACGAGCCGTGCTCGCTCGACCTCCGTCAGATCTGCCGAAAGGATCAAACGGAGGCGACACTCGCCCTCAGGAACCGTGGGAGGACGAATGGCGGCTGCAAGGATCCCGTCCGTTTGAAGACCGTCTGCCACCCGAAGAGCGGCCCGTTCACTTCCCACCACAATCCCCAAAACCGGGCCATGAGATCCAGAAACCAGGGAGATCCCCGCACTTTCCAGGGCCGCGCGCACCTTGGTGCTCAGGCGCGCAAGCGCCCGACGGGCGTCCTCTGCTTGACGGGTGCGGCGGATCTGCCGAAGGAGGGAAGCGCAATGAGCCGGGGAGGGCGCGGTGGAGTAGACGAAGGATCGAGCGCGGTTCCAAAGCCAGGCCCTCAGGTTTTCACTACCAACCACGCAAGCGCCCGAAGAGCCGACGGCCTTACCAAACGCCGCCACAAGGACATCGGCCTGAACCCCGGCCGCGGAGCAAAGTCCCGCTCCTTCTGGACCAAAGGTTCCCACGCTGTGCGCCTCATCCACATAGAGCGCCGCGTCGTACTGGTCACAGATGTGACGCAAACGGACGAGATCCGGTCCGTCTCCGTCCATGCTGTAGTAGCTTTCGACCACGACCCAGCGGGCAGGAGCGTCCTTCGCGGTCCGGAGACCCTCTTCGAGCGCGTCCAGGTTCAAATGCTCGAAGACGATGGGTTTCGCGCGACTCAAACGGATGCCGTCGATGAGGGAGGCATGATTGAGAGCATCCGAGAAGACGGCATCTTCTGGAGAGATCAGCGCACCCAGGGCTCCCGTGTTGGCCGCGTATCCTGAGGAGAACAAGAGAGCCGCCGGGACCTTCAGCCATTCTGCCACTTCGCGCTCGACCGCAAGGTGCTCGGGGGAAGAGCCAAAGAGGAGTCGCGACGCCCCGGAACCGGGGGCTGGCGCAAGTAGGTCGACGACTGTTTCACGTGAAACATCGGGCGGGTACCCGGGACCGGGACTGCTCGGGACCGTTTCACGTGAAACATTCCTCCCGAGGCCCAGGTAGTCGTTCGTCGCCGCGTCGATGAACTGCTCTCCATGAATTTGTAGCAGACGCAGAGCCAAGAGGTCGTCGTCGGGCACCCGGAGGCGATGATCTGCTTCCAGGTCCCGAAGAGCTTGAAGAATGCGGGAGAGGTGCATGGCGGAAAGCTCAGATCTCCGCCGACAAGAGGCGCTGAAAATCGTCCCGCCCCGTCATCAGGGTGAGACGCAGATGATGGAGGATCGTACTCTGGCCGGAGTCGCCCTGATGAGAAAAAAGCAGCTCCGCAATGCCGATCCCCTCGCGTACCTGGGCGGCGGTGACCTCGCGGCTTCCTTCCGCGGAGGCGGCCGCCCGCGCGTACCTTGAGATGAGCGCAGTCATGAGTCCCAGATCCACGAGCACCCGATGCAAGTAGGTCTGTCGGTCCATACCCTGCCGGCGGGCCAGAAGCTCTTTCAAGTAGTCCACCACGAGCAGGCCTCTCTCCCCAGAAAGAAAGGGTTCGACCTTGGCGATTTGACGGACGGGCACGGGTTTTTCAACGAACAGAAGGTTCACCTTGCCCACGCCGAAAAGCCAGGCCAGGCGATTGCCCCAAGAGCGAACCTTCTCCATGAACCGAATCGGCGTCATGCGATGCGCCAGCATCACACGCGACGGATAACAAATCCCGCCCAGAAGGTGCGCCACGAGCATCCGCCCGCCAAACGAGAGTTTCCCTCGGGAAGGCAAGACCGCCCGCGTGCCCTCGGCCTTTGTGAGAGCGGCGCTGAAATCAGCGTCCGAGGGCTTCTTCGTTTTCGGGAGCGCTTCGTCGAGGGCGTCGGTCAAATCGAACAAGCGCAGGAGCGATTCGGCAGGAGATTTTTCCTGGTCGATCAGCTCCGCCCAACGGTCGACCAGGCGTACGTAGTGAGCGCGAGAGAGAACACGACCTGAGCGCAGCCCCATCTTCTCACTCATCGGACGAGCCCCGCCCGCTTGAGCGAGCTTGTCCTCAATCACCGCTCCCACAGGCTCCCCGTAGTTGTCTCGGATCGAAGGACAGTAGCGCGAGAGAAGAGCGACCGGTTGTTTCTTCTCGTTCTCGGAGAACCCGAACGGGAACGCCTGGCACGGAGCGGGAATGAAAGCGTGGCCGTGTTTCTTGTGAAGCGAGCACAACAGATCCGCATCGAGAAAAACGCACTCGAGCCCCGTGCCGCTTTGCTTCATCGGCAGCACTCCAGCCCGGAGGATGGCCTCCCCCCGGTACCCGAGGCGCTCGCGCGCTTCGTCATCCTCCATGATCCTCTCGCGCTCTTCCGCGCTCACCGGGATCCCCCAAGAAGAGCGACAGCAGCGCGCGGGACAATCACGGCAGGCGTACTTCTGATCTTTTGGATAAAGGATCGGAAGCGCCTTGCTACGGCTCATGAGGGCGACTTATCGCACGATCGCGCCCGGAGCCAAGGGAGACTCGATGGGGAGACTCGCAAACCTCCGGCGCACGGCCTCCGCGCGCGCTTTGAGACCACGAGAAAGCAGCTCCTCCCGCCAAGTCTCTTCCAGCTTTTGACGATCTGGAAGTTCGCTCGGACACAAGAGAGCACTTTCAAACTCGAACTCTGCTCGCCGCAGATCTCCGCTCCGAGAAAACGAAAGTCCCGCCAGACGGTGCGTCTCCATGCCGGCGAGATCCACCCAGATCGCGAGCTCGGCCGCTTTTTTTGCCCCCGCGCTGTCCCCGCTTTCTAACAAAAGAGTCATCAATCGTCGGTGCGGAAGCGGATCGTGCTCGGAAAGCTCGGCCCATTTTTTCACCGCTTGCAGTTCTTTCTCACGCTGACCCGACTTGAGGTAGACGCTGGCAAGAAGACTCACGGTCTCGACACTCTTTGGATCCAAGGTTTGGGCAATGAGGAGGTGCGGGAGGGCTTCTTGATCCCGCCCGGCCGAGAGCAGAAGGCGCGAAAGCTTCCCGCGCAATTCCGGACCTTCATGACCGTGGTCGAGCACCCGAAGCAGCACTTGGATGGCGTCTTCGGTGGACCTTCGATGCACGAGAAGATCGACCCGTGCCATTTCGAGCTCCAGGTGGAAGGGCTCCTGGTCGACGGAATCGAGAAGGGCGCTCGCTGCCTTGGGGTTTCCGTGCACAAGATGCGCCCGCACGAGACGCGCACTCAAGCTGCGATCCTTAGGGTTTTCTTTGTGCAGCGCCTGAAGCTCCGAAAGAGAAAGGCGCTCCACCGGGCTGATGTAATAGTCCTTCCAATCCTTGAGTCGTTTCTCGGTCGCGGTCCGAAATTGCGCATCGAGATCCTCGGCCGAAGCGCCCAGCACGTCGGGGAGTACGGCGTTTGGAAGGCGGTGCTGGCCGAGCTCCGAGAGCAGACGAACCGTGCGCACTTGACCGTACTCGTCCATCATCCACTCAGCAATTTTAGAGGAGGCATAGTACGCCGTGGCGATGTCGTCAGCCACGCGCGCATGGGTGAAGGCGCGATTCATCGAGCCCAACTTTGGCAAAGAGTCGTTGCGAAGAGCGCGGAGCAAGTTCGAGTCCATCTCCCGCGCCCAACCGACCCCTCGCTGAGCGGTTTCCCATTCGGCGAGACCTTCGGTCAAATAGCGGGGCACCCTGTTGTCCGAGAGTCCCATATGAAACACATGGGCAAGCTCGTGCCACAAGGTCATCCCCAGATTCCCGGGAGAGGCGACAGGACTCATCGTGGCCAGCTTGCGACCGAAACAGACCCCGTGGATGCCCGTGCGAGGCAGGCCGCTCGTGCGTACGGCAAATTGCTCTCGTGACTCATAAATCTCGATGCCGATCGGACCTTGGGGCGTGAATCGATAGCGTTCCTTCATCTCGGCGTAGGCCTGATCCAAAAGGGCCGGAACATAGCGGAGGAGGAGTTCTTGTTCGGCGCGAGGAAGTCGAAGTTCAAAAGGGCCGTGCCGGATCTCTACGTAGTCGTCGATGATGGGACCTTGATAGAGAGCCAGGGTGTTCTTCACACGGATGTTGAAAGGATCGAGCTCGGCGGCGCGCCGAAGCTCAACCACGCCGGCGGCGTCACTCGCCGAACGAACGAGGGTCAGCCCCAGAATTGCGCGGGGTCGCCCGTCCTCGCGATCGAGACGCACGGCCCGACGCATCAGTTTTTCGATGTCGGGGTAGCGGTGCTCCCATTCCGCAAAGTCGGAAACGACGCGCAGCACCTGAGTGCTCTCGGGATTTTGGCGCAGATTTTCTTCCACGAGCTCTGCAAAACCCGCCCGGTCTTCCGCCAAGAATCTCTCACTCGCCTGGTAGGCGAGGAGGGTCTGATCGCGCGGATTTTCTTTCTGGCCCGCCGCAATTTCCCGCGCTGCCTCTGCGAGCTCGAAATCGCGCAAACGCACCGCCGCAAGCACCCCGTGCGCTTGGGCGCTGCCTGGGTGAAAGGAGAGGACCTTTTTTGCAAGCTCCTCGGCGTGCACGAAATCGTGGCTCTGTTCGAGCGCTACTTTTGCTTCCAGCAGAAGAACTTCTGGATGATGAGGGCTCAGCTCTTTGGCTTCGTCCAGGGTTTCCTGTGCATGGAGCGCGTCGAACTTTTCGAGGAAAAGCTCGACCCGAAACAAAAGCAACTCAAGGTGCGCGGGGCCCAGCTCTTCGGCCTTGTTGTAAGCCTCGTTGGCCTCCTTGGGGCTTCTCAAAAGGTGCGCGCAGCGGCCGACGACACTCCATAAGCGGGTTCCCGTCGTAGGAGAGGAAAACGCAGGTGAGGCCTCGTTGGCGCGAGCAAGGATCCGCTCACACAGCTTGGTTCCATCCGCTCCCCTGCCCTGCTCAAACCGGATCTCTGCCCGCAAGAGCACTTGATCGAATTCGTCCGGCGAGTCCGTCTTCCCAAGAGTCTCAGGCAGAAGAGCGAGTGCTTCCTCCAGACGTCCACGCCTTTGGTGCGCCCGCGCCCGCAGCATCAAGAGTTCTCCCCCTTTGTCGACTCCTTTTCGGGCGCTGACTTCGTCGTACTTGCCCGTCAAAAAGAGGATCCTCTGCTGCCAAAGAAGCGCCTCCGGACGCCCTTCCCGGATCTCCAGCTCACTCTTCCGCAGCGCGTCCTGATACCTTCCCGCTTGCACCATCTCGCTCAGAGATTTGGATCGCGATGATTTTTCCAGCTCCTTCTTCAAAGCGGGGGGCGGCGCCACAGCGGACGAGCATGCCAGCCCAGAGACGAGCAAAGACGAGACCAGCAGCCCCGGGACCAGCAGCCCAGCGCCGAGAAGAGACCGCGTTTTACGCTGGATCATAATAATCGACATGCTCTCCTCGGGGCGTCCTCACACGGGTACGACCGGCCGAGCGCTCGAGCACATAGTCCGGCCCAAAGGGGATTTTTCCGAACCCTCCGGGCGCGTCCATGATGAGTTTGGGAAGCGCAATACCGCTCAAGCGTCCCTGCAATTGCTCCATGAGATCGATCCCGGTCTGAACCGGGGTGCGCAGATGAGACATGCCGCTCACGGGATCCATTTGCAAAAGGTAGTAGGGCCGGACCCGACATCTGACGAGACCCCGAAACAGATCCGTCAAAGTGGCCGCGTCGTCGTTGATCCCCCGCAGCAGCACCGCTTGATTGAGGACCGGGAAGCCGGCGTCCGAAAGGCGAGTGAGGGCGGCGACGGATTCAGCTCCCAGCTCCTTCGGGTGATTGAAATGCGTCATCACGAAGAGCGGATGATGCGGCCTTAGCGCCAGAAGGAGTTCGTCGGTGATGCGCATCGGCAGCGCCACGGGTACCCGCGTGGCCAGACGAATGGTTTCGATGCTTTCGATCTGTCGCAGACGCTCGAGGATCCGCACCAAGCGCCCGCTGCTCATACACAGCGGATCCCCTCCGCTCACGATGACGTCCTTGATCTCGGGGTGCGCGCGCAAATAGGAAAAAGCCGGAGAAAGCCGACTTTCGCTGCGCGGGCCGCCCCCACCTCCGACCATGCGACTGCGGGTGCAAAACCGACAATAAACCGCGCAGCGGTCACTCACGAGCAAGAGCGCGCGGTCTGGGTAGCGCTGCACCAGATCGGGCGCCACCTCGTGCGCCTCTTCGCCCAGGGGATCACGTAAATCTCCTGGGCCTGGGCGACCCTCTTGACCTCCGGGCACGAGCTGCCGACGCACAGGACAGTTTGGATCGTCCGCATCGATTCTGAGCAGCGAGTAGGGAGTAATGCTGATGGGGAGTCCGGCTCGATCCGCGCGCCGGGCCGCCTGTCTCTCCTCAGGAGTAAGGCTGATGAAGCGTTCGAGATCGTCCGAAGAGCGGGCCGCGTTTTGCAGCTGCCACTTCCAGTCCGCGAACAGCTCGGGCTGCTCGTCTTTTAGCCGGACAAGCCACGCTCGGTCCTGAACCTTCGGATCCTCGCGCTTGTTCACCCCGAGGGAAATCATGGCACGCTCGGGGGCGTGTAGGCTCTGATGGCCTGGGCATCGATCTTGACAGGGTACTTCTTGCGCAGCTCTGCCTCCAGGTCCTTTTCCGCCTGAATGTACTTCTGACGGCGGAGCTCCACGCGGATCGCTCGATCCGCCTCCACGGCCGTGCGATCACGAGCAGGGCTGATCCCGCCCAGACGAACGATGTAAAACAGATCCCCGCTCTGAATGACTTCGGGGACGACATCCCCCACCTTCTCGAGGCCAAAGACGGCGCGCCTGACTTCCGGCGGAATCGCCGGATTCTCTCCGCGCGTCTGGCCGGGGGCGGAGACAAATCCCTGATCTCCTGAAAGCTCAGGAGCCTCTTCGCTGTTTTGCCCCACCTTCGACCGCTCCAGGTTGTACTTGAGAGCAAGCTCACCCCACTTCTGGCCCGACGCGCCGCTCGCCTCCGCTTGAACCTCGTGAGCAGTCGACTCCTTTCCGACTTCAATCCAGAGCACCCGGCGCCGCTCCGGCTCCCGAAACTCATCGCGGTGGGCCTCGTAATACTCACGGACTTCTCGCTCGCTGATCTTGTCGAGCGGAACCAAACCTTGCTCGACCCGCCGCAGAAGCTCATCGCGGAGCGCCTGATCCAGGCGCTGACGCACCTCGGGATCTTTGTCGAGGCCCCGGCGCTCCGCCTCTTGGGCCAAGAGCTCCACCTCCACCATTTCGTCGAGCAACAGCTTTTGACGCTCTTCGGTCTGGTAACGAAGCCGCTCGTAGCGATCCATCCGAAGCAAGGTGGCGGCAAACTGACCCAGGGTGATCTCGTGCGTGCCTACTTTTACGAGCACCTCCTTGGCCTCAGCCTCCGTCAGGCCGGTCACCGGATCGCGCGCGTCTGAATCCTGCGGGTCCGTTGCGTCTTCGCACGAGCATCCAGGAAAAACGACCAAGAGCGCCCCCAGGCAGGCGAGCCGCCGGAGGGCAGCCCAAGACCCGCGACAGTCGAACCTCGCGAGGAAAAAGCGGCTCTGACAAAAAGTCCGGTTCATGGGGCGCTTCCCTTCCATACAGCCGCGCCAAACAGGGGGTCAAGGCGGACAGCATTGCGACCGCGCATCGACACGTCTAACACCCCTTCTCGTGGAAGAAGATTGCAGCACTCCCCCTCCTCCTCCCGCCCAAGAGCTTCGCTACAAGCGAGTTCTTCTCAAGTTGAGCGGAGAAGCCTTGGCCTCTCCCGACTCAGGTGGAGGGATCGACGTCGAGATCTTGCAGAAGACCGCAGAAGAGATCGCGGCTGTCCGGAAAACAGGAGTCGAGATCGGTCTGGTCGTGGGTGGCGGCAACATCTTCCGTGGTCTCAAGGGCGCGAGCCAGGGCATGGATCGAACCCAGAGCGACTACATGGGGATGCTGGCCACGGTCATCAACGCCCTCGCCTTTCAGGACGCTCTGGAGCGCTGCGCCGTCCCCACGCGCGTCATGACCGCCATCGGGATCCAGAATGTGGCCGAGCCCTACATCAGGAGAAGAGCGATGCGTCACCTCAAGCGGGGACACGTGGTGATCTTCGCCGCCGGAACCGGGAACCCGTACTTCTCCACAGACACGGCCGCTTCTTTGAGGGCCATGGAGATCCGCGCCGACGCCCTGTTCAAAGCCACCAAGGTGGATGGCATCTATACGAAGGACCCGGAGCGCTTCCCGGACGCGGAGCTTTTGCCACGGGTGAGCTACGACCGGTTTCTCACCGCCCGGCTCAAGGTGATGGATTCCACGGCTGTCGCCCTGTGCAGGGAAAACGGTTTGCCGATCCGGGTTTTCAAGATGGCCGAAGGGAACATCCGTCGCGTACTCATGGGCGAATCGCTTGGGACCACCGTGGGCGAGACGGAATCCTGACCGAAAATTTCCCTGTTTCCGCTTGTTTACCGCTGCCCTCCCCGCGGATTGGAGTCGCCGAAAACGAAGACTAAGGTAGCGGAGCGATGTGGCTCTCTCTCCCCGGTTTCGGCTCACTGATCCTTTTTTCGATCTTGGTGCTGGCCACCTACACCCTGTGTGTGTCGGTCCTGGCCGGACAGAAGAACCCGCGCCTGCTCGCTTCCGCGCGTCTCGGGAGCTACGCGACGACCACGGCAACGGTGTGCGCCGTTCTGCTCTTGGCCTACGCGTTTCAAACGCACGACTTTCGCATTCGCTATGTCTCTCGCTACAGCGACCGGAGCATGACCACGACCTACCTCCTGACTTCCCTCTGGGGCGGTCAGGACGGCTCCCTGCTTTGGTGGACGCTCCTTCTCGGCGGGTATAGCGCCGCCTGCGTCCGCTGGATGCGCGGAAAATACCGGGAACTTCAGCCCTATGTGATCGCCTCGCTCTCGACGATCACGATCTTCTTCGCCCTGCTCATGATGTTCGCGGCCAATCCGTTCGAGCAGAACTTGGCTGGAGCAACCCCGGACGGCGACGGGCTCAACCCGCTCCTTCAAAACTACTGGATGATCATTCATCCCCCCATGCTCTACATGGGGTTTGTGGGTTGCTCGGTGCCGTTTTCGTTTGCGATGGCGGCCCTCATCACCGGACGTCTGGACAATGAATGGATCGTCGCCGTACGAAAGTGGATGCTGACGGCCTTTCTTTTCCTCAGCATCGGCAACGTGCTGGGCATGATCTGGGCCTACGAAGAGCTCGGCTGGGGCGGATTCTGGGCCTGGGATCCTGTGGAAAATGCGGCCTGTTTGCCCTGGTTCACGGCCGCCGCCTACGTGCATTCGACCATCATCCAGGAGCGGAGAAACATGTTCCGCATCTGGAACGTGGTGCTGATCTGCATCACCTTCTTCCTCACCATCTACGGCACGTTCCTCACCCGGTCGGGACTCATCAGCAGCGTGCACTCCTTCGCCAAGAGCGACATCGGAGCTTACTTCGTGTGGTTTTTGGCCCTGATCTTTTCGGCCTCGCTCGGCATCATCGTGTGGCGCATCCCGCTTCTCCGGGGCAAAAATGAGATTGAAACTCCTTTTTCTCGCGAAGGCATGTTCGTCATCAACAACTGGGCGCTGCTCGGCGGAATGACGTTCATTCTGACCGCCACCAGCCTCCCCCTCATAACGACGCTGTTCATCGGGGAAGAAATCAGCGTCGGCCCTCCCTTCTACAACAAATGGATGGCGCCCATCGGGCTCGTGATTTTCGCGCTCATGGGCCTGGCTCCCTTGTTTGGCTGGCGAAAGACGAGTCGCTCCGCCCTGCTTTCTGCCTTTGCCTTCCCGGGCGCTGTCCTGGTGCTGGTGAGCACGCTTCATTTTGCCTTAGGCGCCCGTTTTGGGACCCCCGCTTTCGTGCCCCCCGCGGCGGTGGAGGCGGGCCTCGGAGCGCAAGTCTACGCCCTGGTGGCGAGCTTTTTCCCCGCCATCACCGTGGCCCTCGGCGCCTTCAACATCGCCGTCGTTCTGCAAGAGTTCTACCGCGGAACCCGCGCGCGCATGTCCTCCACCAAGAAGAAGGGGGAAGCCGAGGGCGCGCTCCTTGCCCTTCTCCGATTGGTGCAAAAGAGTCGCCGTCGCTACGGGGGCTACATCGTGCACCTCGGCATCGTCGGGATGTTCTTGGGGTTCGTGGGTACGGCGTGGCAGATCGAAGACGAAGCGAACCTGAACCCGGGCGACAGTCACGTCATCGGAGACTACAAACTCACTTACACGGGCACGCGCATGTGCCCCGGAAATCCCGCGTGCAGTCCGGAGGAACAGGCCGAGAAAGGCCGGCGCATGCTTTTCGCCGACATTCAAGTGAGTCAAGAAGGCCGCCCGCTGGGAACCCTGAGTCCGGCCAAGTTCATCTATCAGAGTCCTCCTCAAACCACGACGGAAGTCGCGTTGCGAAGGGGTCTTCGGGACGATCTCTACTTGGTCCTGGCCACCGCCGATCCTGAGACCAAGCGCGCCACTTTCACCTTTGTCGTCAATCCCTTTGTCAGCTTCATCTGGATCGGTCTTTTCGTGCTTCTGTGCGGGTGTTCGGTGTCCTTGTGGCCCGAAGTCAGCGCACGCCGGGTGAGCGCCTGGTCGTATGTTCGCGGGGGGCTCGCCGCAGCGGCGGGGGTGATGTTCACCTTTCTTTGCGCCACCAGCGTAGCTCAGCCCTTTGGAGATCGGTTTACTTTGAAGCACGTCGTACGAAGCGAACTCCAGGGCAGCGAACTCCTCGGTATCGATGCTTCCCTCTTTGAAAGCTCCCCCACAGAAAGCGGAGATCTGGCGCGTGAGTGAAAGAGGATGGCTGAGCCTCGGTGTGGGGTTGGCCTTGGTCGGGGGGATTTTGGTAGGAGGCCTCCTGGGCTTTCCCTCTCTGCTCCTTTATGCGGCCGGTGCGGCCCTCGCTCTCGTGATCTACTTGATGTGGAGCAGTCTGGTGGGGATGAACGAGGAAGGGGAAATGTCCTTTGAACAAGCCCTTTCCTTTGCCGCGCCGTCAGACACGGAAGAGCAAAAACGCGCCCTTCTTCGCACGCTCAAGGATCTTGAATATGAGCTTTCCGTAGGGAAAATCAGCCGCAAGGACTATGACGAGGTTTCCAAAGCCGTGCGTGAGAAGGCCATGGTTTTGATCGCCTTGGACGACGACGCCATGCGCGCCCGGATAGCCAAGGCGGAGGCGCGTGTCCTGGCTTACGAAAAAAAGTACCCACCAAAGAAGGAAGATCCCTCCTCCGCAAAAGGGGACACCAACGCA
Organism: uncultured Polyangiaceae bacterium; assembly: GCA_964392575.1. GTDB lineage: Bacteria > Myxococcota_A > Polyangia > Polyangiales > Polyangiaceae > NIC37A-2. Next base: position 2,825 of record CAYMQT010000125.1, on the reverse strand, counting down.
GCCGACAACATCGACAGTGCCACCGCCAACGACACAGCTGACGACACCGACACAGCTGACGACACCTCACCCCCGGACTCTGAGGAGGCGGCATCGTGACGAAGCGGTTCTTCAAAGACGCACCCACACGGAAAGCCGTCTTCTCTTTCCTGCTTTGGGCTGGGGTTTTCTGTGCCCTCTCTCTGAAAGCTCCGGCGGCCTTCGCCCAAAGCCCGCATCCGCCCATGGGCGGAGCCCACCCGGGCGGGTTCCCGCAGCCCCTGCAAAACTTCTCCACCCCGGATCCGGATGTGGCGAAAAACACGATCTCGGTCGAGGTTTTCAACGAACATCGAGCGCCCTTGTCGGGCGCCCTCGTCGAGCTTCACTCGCATTTTCAAAGTGTCGCCAAGGGTGATGAGAAGGACACCCTCCAGCGGCGGAGCGATCCTCAAGGTCGGGTTTCTTTTTCCGATCTGAAGAACACCGTGCGCTACTCCTACAGCGTCAGCGTTCTCCGTGACGGAGCCCGCTATGAGGTGCCTTCCTTTCGTCTGGACAAGACAGGACACCGGATCGTTCTTCACACGTACCCTGCGACCTCCGACATCAAAGCAGCCTCCATCGGACTGCGCGGATTCGTCTATATGAGCCTGCGCGCGGACGTTCTCTCTTTTGAGGTGATGTACCGCGTCATGAACATGGGCCAAGTGACCTGGATTCCGCGCGGGGTCACGGTGGATCTTCCCGAGGGCGCTCAAGCGATCCAAGCGGGGACAAAGGCCGGTGATTCTGGCTTTTCGGCGGGTGAAGGCAGCGCTGTTTTGAGCGGCAGCTTTCCTCCTGGACAAAAAGATCTCTCCTTTTCGTTTCAGCTCCCCAACACCAACAAGGAGTCTCTTTCTCTTGATTTCGGAGTGCTCCCTCACGTGGCAGAGCTGCGTGTGCTAGCAGAAGAAATCAAAGGCATGCAGCTGAGTGTCGGCCCCGGGTTTGAACGGGTGGATCGCGCCGCGGGACCGGAAGAAAAACCCGTCCTCATCACCAGGCGCGTGATGCAGCCCGGTGAACCGGAACTCCGACAGATCCAGGTCGAACTCTCCGGCCTGCCGGTGATCGGACCTGGACGATACATCGCCCTTGGTGTGGCAAGCCTCATCTTGCTCTTGGGCCTCGGGGCACTTTTCCGCGAAGGAGGACGCGATGAAAAAGTTCTGCGCAAAGAACAGGCCCGCGCTCGAAAGGCGCTCCTCCGAGAGATGCTCCTTCTCACCCAAGCCGAAAAGGACGGAACCATCGGTCCGCGTACCTTCGAGCAGACGAAGAGAGAAATCCTTCTGGCGCTTGCCCGGCTCGAATCTGATGCTTCTTCGCGCGAACAGACTCAAGCCTGAGCGGCTTTCTTTCGCGGCGTTTATTATACAAATTTGGATAGATAAGCGTCGAATGCCGTTTTTATTATGCAAATTTGCATACTCAGCAGGTCCACGCGGATGCTTCTGGGTGGTGATGGCCTGGGGAAAACCACCCCGCAGCTCCTGTGGAAGAGCACTGGATCATCTGGGTAAAGGGGAACCGTCCACAGGTGAGACTCTTCTTCACTCAGCCCTTTGCCCACAGACGGACAGAGAGCTTTCCCTTGATTGTTCAAATACTTAGCCCACTTTTGCCCAGATCGCACAGGCTCTACTAAGACTACTAAATTTAAATTTAGATCAGATCTCTTCTTCTTAGGATCCCCTCGAACAGAAGGCCGGAGGGTCTTTTCTGCGCCCCTCCCCTCCCTCCGCCTTCCCGGGGTCTCGGGCTGGCTATCTTTTTTAACCCCGACTAACACTCCGAAGTCCCATGCACGTCGTTGTCGCCAAAAAGGACCTCCTCCGCGTTCTCGCCCGTTGTCAGGGAGTTTCCGATAAAAAAAGCACGATGCCGGTTCTCGGCAATGTGCTGCTTGAAGGCGCGGACGGTTCACTTCAACTTTCCGCTACGGATCTCGTATTGGCCGTGAGCGGCAGCATCGATGCCGAAGTGAAGAAACCAGGATCCATCGCTGTCGGCGCCAAAGATCTCTTCGAGCGTGTCCGCATGATGCCGGAAGGTCAGCTTGGGATCGAAGTGGATGAAAATGCGACGCTGGTTCTCCGCGCGACGGCTTCTGCGCGTCGCTACACCATTCACGGCGTGCCGGGAGAAGAATTTCCCTCCTTGCCGAAAGCTACGGAAGGAGAAGCGATCGAGCTCGACGCCTCTGTGATGTCGAGGCTCATTTCTTCGACTTACTTTTCGATCTCCACGGATGAAACCCGCCTTCACCTCAGCAGTGCGCTGTTTGAGCTGGAGGACAATCGCCTTCGCATGGTGACGACGGACGGTCATCGCCTCAGCAAGATGGAGATCCGCGCTCCTGAGGTGAGCGGAAGCGGCTCGATGTTGATTCCCTTGAAGGGCATTCTCGAGCTTCGGCGCTTGTGTGAGGAAGCCGTGAGTGAGGCCGCAGACGACGAGAGCAAGAAGATCCGTCTGCTCAAATCCGGGCCCAATGTGCACGCTCATCTGGCCGGGTTTCGCTTCAGTGTGAAGCTGGTTGATGCTCAGTTTCCCCCGTATCAGCAAGTCATTCCTTCCCAGAGTGAAAGTGCCGTGCGCGCTCCGCGAGTTTCGCTTTCCGATGCGCTCAAGGCGGTGGCTTTGGCCGCCAATGATCGAACCGGAGGTGTGAAAATCTCGCTTTCGTCCGGCTCGCTCCGCGTGGAGAGTGAAAGTCCTGAAGCCGGGCAAGGTTTCGATGAGCTTTCCGTGGACTACAACGGTCCGGAACTGACCATCGGTCTCAACGCCAAGTACTT
>CAYMQT010000124.1:2963-14864 GCA_964392575.1 uncultured Polyangiaceae bacterium | reverse complement strand
TATTGAACACACGGGGGTCCAGATCCACGTGTGTTCAATAGAAATCTCCCCACTCAGCTGGCTATCACGGCTGATCTCCGACACTTTTGTAACGATCTCTATCAAGTGGTCGCCGACGAAGGTTACATCAACGCCCGGGGACGTTCATTGATCAGAGAGGTTCGCCGCGCTTCAGCCTTCGACGTGCCGAACTTCGAGGCTGATCTCTCCGCACAGATCGCTCCCCATCGAGCAATCGCCGACCTACAGGCGGCCGTTCCAGAAGGTAGGTTCACGACCGACATCGGCGAGCACATGCTCTTTGCGCTGCACTATGTGGTTGCCAAGGGCCCCCAGGACTTTCACATCCAACTGAACCTCGGCAGCATGGGGAGTGGTATCGCTGGCGCCACCGGACTAGCGGTGGCCGACAGAATGCGCCCTGTCGTCTGCATCTGCGGAGACGGCGGGATGCAAATGTCAGGCATGGAGATTCTGACCAGCCAAAAAGAGAATCTCCCGATCCTCTACGCCGTATTCAACGATTCACGCTACAACATGGTTCATCACGGGATGAAGCAGATTTTCGGGGAGAGCGCGGCCTACGACACCCCGACGGTCGACTTCGCAGCCTGGGCGGCGTCTATGGGCGTTCCCTCAAGAATCATCAAGCGGCCAGGTCAAATCACTGATTCTCTGGTTCAAGATCTCATGGGCCACGGTGGTCCTGCACTGCTCGACATTCGCATCGACCGTGATGTGCGTCTCCGAGGAGGCGGGCGCGTCGAAGCACTTCAACACATGTCCATGTTGGCCAATCCAAGAGAAGGGGCCGCCGAATGAGCGCCTTCATTTCTGGGATCGGCGCTTACTATCCTGCCAACGTTCGGAAGAACGACGCCTGGCCGCCGGAGTTCGCCGCGTCGGGTCAAGCTCGCGGGGACCGCACGTTCAACGACATCCCACAGGCGATTGATGAGGCCGCGCGCATCACGACTCGCTATTTGCTAGAAGAAGAAAAGGACCCCTTCTTGGGAGCGCTGGAGCGTCGCGTCGCCGACGATCACATGACCTCGGTCACAGCGGAGGTCCTGGCGGCAAAAAGGGCTCTCGCTGATGCGGCCCTCAGCCCCGCCCAGGTGGACGTCGTCCTCTCTTATTCCGTCGTTCCGGACCGCATCACCCCCGCTTCGGGCCCGGCCGTGGCAGCGGAATTGGGGATCGAGGCGGCCTCTGCCTGGGGGATGGACGCGGCTTGCGCCACTGCGCTCATTCAAATTGCCACTGCGACTGCCCTGGTCGAGTCTGGTCAAGCCACCAACGTACTACTCACACAATCACATCTCCTGCTGCGCACCTTCCCCCTCCTGCACCCGGCGGCACCGGGACTCGGAGACGCAGCGACCGCGCTCGTGGTCGGTACGTCTGGTCGTTTTAGGATCTTGGAAACAGTGGCCAGAACGCATGGCGAATTCTACCCGGCCGTCACCTGGATCCGAGGTTCGGACGACTCTACGGATCCGCCCTGGTGGCAAGCCGGAGGTGATCTTCGTGTTGGTTCTAGAGATCGCGAAGGCGCGAAGCAGCTCCAACGTGACACAGTCACCTACGGAGCAAAAACGGTGACGGAGCTTTGTAAAAAGGCAGGGGTCGACCTCGAACGACTCAAGCTCTTCGCCTCTGTGGAGCCTCGTGGCTGGGTGCCGGGAGCGATCTGCGAGGTTCTCGGTCTTGACCCTTCGATAGCTCAAAGCGTGTATCAGACCCGCGGTCATTTGGGCGCTTGCGGTCCCGTTGCAAATCTAGAGGCGGCCTACGCAAGCGGTCGCATGGAAAACAACGGTCTTGCAGCTCTCTACGCTCAGGGAGCAGGGTTCACCCGTGCAGGTGTTTTACTAAGGATGGACGCCTCCAAATCCCATAGGTAGGTTCTGATTTGCGTTTCTGCAGCGCCTATCAAACCAGCAGCGCTATCAAACCAGCGACGCCTACCAAACCAGCAGCGCCTACCAAAACCCTCCCCAATCGCATCTGCATTTATGGTCGCTCCCGTCGACACCTTCGTTTTCTTCGTAGAGCCAGACGACTATGATCGTTTTCGCTCGAACTTCGAGTCTCGCTCAGGGACGGGCGGAGGACGAGTGCTCACGGCGATCATCACTGATGAGATCACGAACGGTGTAGACGCTGCGCGGCATCAGATAGGAGATGCTCCTCTGGGAGTGGTCGTGTCCCGTGAAGGAGACGCTCTTGAAGCGATTGAGGCAGGCGCTGACGAGGCAACAGTCCTCCTGAGTGACAAGGATGAAGCCGTCACCGCGTTTCTCGACCGCGTCCGGATACACGCTAGGCTACGCAGCGAAAGAGAACGACAGCATCGCGACTTCGCTCACGCAGAAAAGCTCGCTGCGCTCGGGACTCTGATTGCAGGCGTCGCTCACGAGGTCAACAATCCCCTCTCGACGATCACTCTGGGGTATGGCGTGCTGCGCGGAAACCTTCTGACTGATCTTAGAAAGGTGAGTGAACTCCGAGCGCTTCTGCGTCAGGGTGAAGTTTCCCGGGAAGAGATGGCTCAGGTCATCTCGGGAACGCGAACAGACATCTCCGACATTCAGTCCCTCCTCGACGATATTGGAGTGGCAACGGAATCTGTGACCGAAATGGTACGCGATCTCCGGGTCTTTTCTCGCAGCGACGCCAGCGAACATGCCGTCACTTTTCACCTCCAAACTGCGATCGAACAAGCACTTCGGATCATACGCAGCGAACTCGGCCCCCGTACCGTCGTAGAAATTGACCTCCAAGACAACTTGCCAGAACTCCACCTGCCGCGAAACAGGCTGGCGCAGGTACTCACGAACCTTTTGGTCAATGCCGCCCACGCCACCCGCGAAGTGGAGCGTGAACTTCATCGAATCCGGATCGCAGCCAGGGTGGATGACCAGTATCTGGCGCTTTCCATTTCGGATACCGGAAGCGGCATTCCAGAAGATGCTCTCGAAAAGATCTTCGATCCGTTCTTCACGACAAAGCGCGAAGGCCACGGAACCGGACTCGGCCTTTCTATCTCGCGTTCAATCATTCAGCACATGGGCGGTGACTTGGCCGTTTCGTCGGTCGATGGTGACGGGGCGACCTTCGTTTGCTTTTTGCCGCTCCCTGACGAAGAGATCTTGCAATCGACTCGACGTCAACGTGAGTCCGTGCCCACAGAGCCGCCCTTGGGACCGACAAAGTCGGTTCTCTTGGTGGACGATGACCCGCGCGTCCTCCGGGTCGCAGCACGCGTTTTGCGTGATCGATTCAGGATTTTGATTGCACGCGATGGTCGAGAAGCCAGCGAACTTCTCGAATCCGGCTCCCACGCAGATATCGTCGTGATGGAACTTGCTCTGCCTGAAATGGACGGCCCGGAATTTTTCGAGTGGCTTTCAGAAAACAGACCCGAACTCACAAGTCGCGTCGTAGTCATGACCGCCTCACAAGAACGCGAAGAGTTTCGTCGCTTCCTTGAACTTCACTCACCCCCCGTGGTTCACAAACCACCCTCACGGGAAGCTCTCCTTGCTGCAGTGAGTAAAGTTTCTCGAAATGTAGAGCAGGAGGAAAACGGCGACGCCATCGGAAGTTAGTATGGCTCCCTCGGATCAATCTCCCGCGGCGGAGCTAACTTCAACGAAACACTTCGTCGAGGCTCGCTGCCGTGAGCATTCTTGAAGAACTAATCCGTGTGAAGAGCTGCGGCACTTAGCTTTTTCTGATGCACCCACCGTGGAGTGTGAAGAGCCTTCAGACGGCCCTCCTCCTGCCCCCAACGGAGAAAACCCGGAAGCGTCAGCTTTCCGGGTTTTCGATCTTCGCGCCGGTCTCGCCCTGCCCCACCTTCTGCGCTAAACTCCTGCTATGACGACAGCAGAGATCCTCCAAGCTCTTCAGGCACTGCCGCCCAGCGAACGTCGCGCTCTGGGTTTGGCGTTGTTACGAGACGAGGAAGAAGCGGCCGGATCAGGTGCCTCGCCTTGGCCGAAGCCAACGCGTACGGTTTCCGTCCAATGGCGGGGGCACGACCAGACTTCACGACAGCCCTGGGACCGAAGAGCCGCCATCATAGCGGGTAGCGCCGCGGCTATATCTCGTTTTCCAACTACAGACTCAGACCCCTCAATGCCTGCGGCACTTAGCAGATCCTTCAACTTCGGTGCTCGATGGGATCGTCCACGGAAGCGGATCAACTCCACGGTCAGGGGTGCGGGGTAATCGCAAGAAGGGTGATTTCACCTTTTTCTGGTCCGTAGTACCAGAAGACGCGGTAGGCCCCCGGTGTCTTATTTTCGGCGTACGCTTCAAAAACATCTTCGCCGTGTGGACCTTCGAGGGAATCGTACTTGTGGGTTTGGAGACTTCTGTGCCTCGGGTTTTAGTCGTCATCGGGCAATGTCGAGAGATCCAGCGGTTCAATCTCACCTCTTTTGGCTTGTTCGAGCCCTCGTAAAACGGAGGCTAGAGCCCCTTCATTCTTCCAGAGCCAAAGTTCTCGGGCGGGGATCTCAGCCATAGGGGTGAGGGTGAGGGACCCATCCTTATGGCGTGAGAGCTTGTAGCTGCTCACCCCTTCTGCGATTTTGCCTAGGGTGATGCGTCCACGCTCGTCAGGGATGAGCCTCTTTGGGCTTTCTTGGTCTCGGGTCTGCATTGTTCTGCCTCTTGCTAGTGGGCATACCCATTATGGGTACACCCACCGGCACAGTCAAGCCCCTTCCCCAGGAAGAAACATTGACTTGCCCAGTTACCTAGCTAGGTTAGCTAACATGGCTGACCCAGTGAACATGCACGAGGCAAAAACTGAGCTTTCCCGGCTCGTCGAGCGTGCGCTCCAAGGGGAAGACGTCGTCATCGCACGAGCTGGAGTGCCCGCTGTCCGGCTGGTCCCCGTTGTCAGCCGCGGAGCGAGAACCCTCGGACAGTGGAAGGGCCAGATCGAAATGAGCGAAGACTTCGATGCCCCACTACCGGAGGTAGATCTCGAGGCTTGGGAAGGAAAAGCATGAGGGTCCTGCTCGACACCCACGCCCTCCTTTGGGCCCTCGCAGATGACGAACGACTTTCAGAAACAGCGCGGGGCACCATCGTCGACGAAGCAAACGATGTGGTCGTCAGTGTCGTCTCAGCTTGGGAGGTGGCGGTGAAGCGGGCGCTCGGAAAGCTCAAGGCTCCGAGCCATCTGCGGCAAGTCATCACAGAGGCAGGATTCACGGAGCGCCTCGTCGGATTCTCAGACTGCGAACGGCTCTACAGCCTTCCTTTTCTCCATCGAGACCCTTTTGATCGCATGCTCGTCTGTCAGGCACTTGAGGACGGAATACCCGTCATCACGAAAGACGAAATGATTGCCAGATACCAAGTTCAAACCATATGGTAGGCGAGGTGTACGCCCGTACAGCACCCAGGAGAGCGCCCATGTCTAGGCCGTACACCGACGCGGAGCGGGAGGCCGCGATCACCCAAATCCTTCGTGTTTCGATCCAACACCTCCACGAGGCGCTCGGGGGTCGGCGCACTGATTTGTCCTTTTCGCAGGTTCAGGAAGTCCAGGGGACGACCTTTTTCAGCGCGCCACGTGCGGTACTTTGCAATGTCCTTCGACAAAAGATGGATGACGCATGCAATTCCACCCACAAGCTGCTCCTTTCCGTCATGCAGACCTTCGCGACAGCCACCGCCACACCCGAACCTCACCGGATGCCGGGCAAAAAGCCATTTGCTGGTAGCTGTCATCGTTCAGCACGGGCTCGACGTCGAGGACACGGGCCACTTCATCGAGGCTGTCCGAGGTCTTCACCTTGGTCAGCTCCTCAGTCATGGTGTCGTAGCGCTCCTGCGAGTGAGCCATTACAGTGGCACCCTCTTCGTCTTCCTCTTCAATGGAAGCATTGTTCCCCAGAAACTTTCTTGCCACGTGGTGGTTGGCTTGCACGAGAACGTCACCGCGCATCTTGCGGACCACGGCGTCATCGCGGGTTCTCTCGATCACACAGGCTTGCCCCTGCTTCGTGCCGCATACTGTAAAGAACACGGGGGCTGAGAGCTTGGTGTCAGACAGGTAGGCGACGGCCTCGTCGTAGCGAGCGCAGTCCTCGAGTACGTTGCGCAGTAAGAACGCCGGGCCGAAGTCGAAGCCAGGCCGACCCTGGGAGGGCGCTTGGTTGATCGTCACGGAGTAAGCACCCGGTACCATGCCGGACAAGACGCCCACGAAGCCTGTGATCCCTACGGAGACGAACTCGTGCCGACCGCGCTGAAATCGGAAGATCCGCGTGGCATCGCCAATGGCGGGCAGAGGCCAGTCCATGTTGCGCAGGTGGATCATGCCAAGGCCCTTGACCCACCGCACTCCAGCTGTGCAGGCCAGTGGGTTTTCCAAGTAGCTGAGCTCGTATGAACAGTTGAGCATCGTCGCAACACCTGGCGAAACCTTCAGCGCGTCAGCCCATGCTTCGATCTCTCCCTGGTAGTGGCCTCCATACAGGCCATAGAGAGAGCCCATGGCTTTACCAAAGAGAGAGACGAACCACGCTGGTTTTTCGAGTAATTGGAGTGCTTGCCGCGCCACCCGCCGCGCGACGACCTTGTCACGCCGAATGACTTCATCCCAGCGACTGGATTCGTCTTCGGAGAGATCGATGATGTATTCGGGTGTCTTGGATGTGTACATTTTTTGCCTCGTTGAGATTGCTGGAAGTTATGTCCGGAATTTCACTCTTTGAACTCACGGGCGGCGCGTTCCGGTATGGAGAGGTGTTTTCATGGTGACTCCTTTGCGGCATGGTCGGCAAAAATACGTAGTCGTGACTACGCATATTCATTTAGTCGGGTGCGAGAGGCAAGCGAGGTGGCCCCGTACGAGGAAATGCCTGTTTCCGGCCGTCAGAGCCCTCCCCCCCCCCGAATTCCGGGGGAGTACCTCAACCTCAAGCTTTGGGGCATTCCAATACGGGAAAGACCTCACCTCAGTCGTCACACTCGGAAGAGGCTAACGGCAATGGCTGAGGAGCCTGCTGCGCTGCTTCAGTTGCTGTAGAGCATGAGGTGATTGATGGCTCTCGCAAATGCAGAGTACGCGAAAATGGGATGACGCCTCCTGTGGCTCTAGCGTGAGCGTGTGCTGCACACGGCGTTACCGCGGTGGGCATCTGCCCCCCTATAATAGGGATGAAGGGCCAGTGAAGAACACAGTCACATGGAAGAGCTGCACTGTACTCGGGCAAGGTGCTTTGCTTTGTCATGTGTCCGGTGAACTCCCAAGCCACCCCTTGAACTTCACGATGCTTTCCCAGGCGTCTGTCGACAGGCCCTTTTCGTGCTCCATGGAAGAGAGGCATGCGATGAGGAGGGGGAGGGGGAGTGCGTGGAGGTCGTTGATGTCCCGGCCACCGAGGCACGTGAACTGTGCGTCGCCTAGTGAGACCACGAAGTTGGGCCAAGCCTTCGCGAGTTCACTCTGGGTACGCACTGAAGCCCTCTAGTTTCGAGATGCGCAAGAACAGGTTGTCGTACGCGCGCCACGCGGACTCCTTAGCGCTCTGCGCCGCCACATTCGCGTGCTCTAGCATCCGGTAGTCGTTCCAGAGGTGAGCCGCCTCCTCTTCCAGGAAGCCCGTATCATAGAGGTAGGTCATCAGAGTGTGCAGGCCCTCGTGATCTCTAGGGATGTCGTGAAGTAGCGCGCGGATGTTGGGGGAAACCTCTGCCCTATCAAGTCTTGTATGGGATAGGCGGACGGCCGCGAGTGCGGCTCGCCGCATAAGGTCGAGTTCATCTCGCAGTACCCGAATTGTGGAGGGTTGGCTCCTCCGGAGCCCGTCGTCAGGGTTCTTCCCGAGGACCCAGGGGTGCCAAGTGCTGTCTTCTGTAGGTGTTGTCATGGTACTATCCTTCCTGGATGAATGCGTTGATGTGGTCTTCGTTTGCCCGGGAGTTTCAGGAACTTTTTGTGAAGGAGGCGGTTCGGGTGCCCGATTTCGCCGAAGTTGACCACCCATGATCAACGAAGTTGACCACCCATGATCGGCAAGATTGACCCCCTATGATCACGGGAAGTTGACCACCCGTGATCAACGGCCTATCAGCTGAAGGCTGTGTAGGTTGCTACGGCGTCACATCCACGCAGACTGCTACGGCACGTAAGTGGTTGTTTGGCAGCACTGTGTCTATCCGTGTGGTGTGGATGTAGCAGTAGTGACTGTTGCGCATCTCTTCCTCGCTGGATGCGGGACCTGTTGCTGGTGCTGCCAGGTGGTGCAGCGCCTTGCCGTCACCGACCGCGAAGACGTTACAGAAGCCAGAGATTGCGATGTCCCCCGGCTCACAGTCAGCCTTGAAGCCTGTGCCGGCCATTACGTGGATTGAGTTGACCTGCGTAACGCTGTAGTAGAACTGAGAAGCATTGAGCACTCCGGTTTCACCCGGGTTGCCTTTCGCTCCTTGCGGGCCCACAGGGCCTACGGGACCCTGGGGACCCGTGGCGCCTGGGGAGCCAGTAGGTCCTTGTGGCCCTACTGGACCGGCCACTCCCGGGGTCCCTTGCAGGCCTTGTAGGCCGGGAGGACCCACCGGACCAACGGGTCCTACAGGTCCTGGGTCACCTGTGTACCCTTTCGGGCCTTGAAGTCCCTGAGGGCCTTCTGGACCCTCATCCCCGCGGGGTCCCTCAGGTCCTGCGGGGCAAGAGGAACACTCGTTGGTGGTGTCCATGGGAGTCTTCCCCGAGGGATCTTCGGGGTAGGCATCTACGGGGGTCAGGTCTTCGGGGACTCCGCAGCCTGAAAGCACAAGAGCAACTAGTACAATGGTTGATTTGGTCATACGGGCCTCCTGATGATTTGTGGTTGAACAGATGGAGGGCGACCCTCGGCTGCTAATTTTGAGGACACATTCAGAGTCACGCGCGGCGGCCCTTCTCAGGGCTATGGGCCTTGCGAATGAACACCTCGATGGCAGCCTGTCCGACGCCATAGGTCGTTACGGCGTCGAACCCGCCACCTACAAAACCGCCCACGAGGGGAATGGCCTTGCCGAAGTTGATGAGCCCTTTCTCACCAAACTTGGTGAAAAGCCGGACTCCAACCTTCTTGTTGATTTCGATGAGAGCCTTGCCTGAGATTCTTTGGACAGCTTTCTCAGCAAGTTTCACGGAGAACTTGATGCCGAATTCGCGCGCCAGCTCCTTCGCCGCGTTTCCGGCGAGGCAGAAGAGCGCCATAGTCTTGACTTGATCGTCTCTGGGATCGTGCCCACCGAGAATCGCTATTGCGGCCACCATCCTCAGTTGGATGCAAATGACCGTCGCCAAGTTGGCAGGTAAAGTGATGGGCAAAATGAGCAGTCCGCCAAGCCCTGTGGCGAAGCCAGTCACTCCAGCCTTTCCTACTTGCCAGCGCACCAGCGACTCGGCCTGAGTGATCGGACTTGAGCCCCTCTTGGCGTAGCTCTTGGCCAGTTCATGGGCGGACTCGATGCCTATCGAAGGCGCTCCGCTTAGGACGATTCCGTAGGCGCTTTCCAAGAAGGCAGCGATTGTGAGTTTGCTTGTGTTCTCGTCCCCTGATGTGTCGTTCATCGTAGTCCTTTGTTCAATAATACGTAGTTATAGCAACATATATCAGAAGACGCAAAACTGAGACCAATCCCAGGTGTCTCAAGCCCCGCGCGTCACCAAGGCCACCGAATCCGTCGCGCAACGGCGCCGACGAGAACGGCTTCAGATGCAGATCGGAGCGCGCATCGCGGAGCTGCGGCACGACCAGGGTTGGACCCAGGCCGAGCTCGCCCGGCGCCTGAAATACAACATGCGTCACCTCCAAAACGCTGAACTCGGTGAATCCAACCTCACGCTCGGTTCGCTATCAAGAATCGCACACGCGCTGAAGGCCGAGCCGAGCGCACTCTTCGTCGAACCAAAGCCTCGGATGATCCGACCCGGTCGCCCAAGGAAGAGCTAGCTGAGCCCGTCGAAGAGCGCGCCTCGAACTGAGTTCTCTTCGTTCCTCCGGAGAGCCACTCCGACAAATGACTCAGACGGCCCTCATCCTGCCCCCAACGGAAAAAACCCGGAAGCGTCAGCTTTCCGGGTTTTCGACCATGGTTGCGCGGAGGCGATTTGCGGGACGTACTCCGGGCCGGGGGTGGAGCTTGAGGTGCGGGTGGCGTGATTTGTCGGCTTCGGACACCTTCTCGCCCCCCTGGGCTGGATACACAACTGCGCTGAACTGCGCTAAGATTGCCAGAGTGGGTAATAGCTCAAATCAGCTCGAACGTGCCAGAAGGGCGGCCGCGCGAAGGGCGCTCGGCGAGGCTTTGCCCATACGAAGCTTCCGATTGGGACACGAACCAACGCTCGATTCGCGGCGCGCGGACTCAATAGCCGATCGTCTGATGCAATTGGCCCAGCTGTCGAAGCGAGCCTATCAGCTTTCCGGAGCCTCCCCGCCCCAGTACACACGGCAGACCATTCCGGGTCGAGTGATACGAAGTCCAGAACATGGCCAGTAGCGAGTGGAGCGATGACTTTGACGATCTGCTCGCCGAACTCATCGACGCAAATGCTGAATTTCTGATCGTCGGTGCGCACGCGCTGGCAGTGCACGGCCATGTGCGCGCAACGGGAGACCTGGATATATTGGTACGTCCTTCCCAGATGAACGCCGACAAGGTCATCTTGGCGCTCTCGCGCTTTGGGGCGCCGCTTGCCGCTCATGGAGTCCAGGCGGACGACTTTCGCAAACCAGGAATAGGCAACTGCCGCCCAGGTAATTGCGGTGATCTTGAGACTTGCGCCGACAGCATTATGCTGTCAATCTAGAAAGAGATGCCGAGCCAGCGCCAAGAAAAGCGTACTCCACACTATGTGCTGAGCGACGTACTCAAGGCCTGGCACGAACAAGGAGATATCAACACGACGTTGCGGACAGCCGAGTTCCTCGAAGACGAACTCAGACTCAGTGGAGCGCAAGACCGCCTGCGATTCATCGCAGGAATTCAGCGGACTGACTTTCACAAGTCGCTCTGCCACTGGGACGACCACAGAGTCTGGCAGGATGTGTACAGGCCGACGTTCACGGCTTTCGATGGCTCGCAGCGAGAACTCTACATGAAGATCACCGTCACCGAGTTTGGTGGCCCATTTCTACTCATTCAAACAAAGGACAAGTGACAATGACGACCATAACCTGCCCCGTTTGCGGTGAAGGCCAGCTCATAGAACACGAGAAGGAAAGCACCATTGTCTACAAGGGTTTGAAGACAACAACCCTCGTACCTGGAAAATGGTGTGATGCCTGCGGTGACGGTATCCTCGGACCCGATGGCCTGCGCGTGCGTGATGTAGCGCGGGCGGAGCTCCGTGCCCGACACCAAGGCGTGCTAGGCCCAAGCGAGGTCAGACGAATCCGTGAGAAACTCGGCCTCTCCCAGCGTTCGGCCAGTGAGCTCCTCGGTGGCGGCGCGCAATCCTTCCAACGCTACGAAAGCGGCTCAGTGATCGTCTCCGAGGGAATGAGCAACCAGCTCATTCTGCTCGACAAGGTGTCAGACCTCCCTGAAAGCCTCCGCCTCGGTCTGCTGGATGCTCTTCGGGCACAGCGAGAAGCACTCCAGGCGCAGAAGCCACAAAACGCAGCCTAGGAAGCCATGAAGAGCCCCCTCATCCTGCCCCCAACGGAGAAAACCCGGAAGCGTCAGCTTTCCGGGTTTTCGACCATGGTTGCGCGGGCTGGAACGCGCTGGGGCTCCGGGGCCCCAGCGCTACAAGCAAAAATCCAAACCATACGCCGAAAGCCGACTCATCGAGTCGGCTTTCTTAGGCACTAGTTGCGCGGGCTGGAACGCGCTGGGGCTCCGGGGCCCCAGCGCTACAAGCAAAAA
>CAYMQT010000124.1:0-2863 GCA_964392575.1 uncultured Polyangiaceae bacterium | reverse complement strand
ATACGCCGAAAGCCGACTCATCGAGTCGGCTTTCTTAGGCACTAGTTGCGCGGGCCCGATCTGCGATGAGTCTACAGGGCTTTCTGTAGGGGAATCAGTGGTGCTCCAACTGGACCCGCCAATGGACCGACGTAGGCGACCTGACCTCTGGATGAGAAGGAAGCGCAAGCGAGCAGATGACAGGTGACCATCACGTCCTCGGCCCAGTGCGAACATCACCCAACGACACAAACTCATCCCAAAGGTCCGTCATGTACTTCCCACGAAGGCACAGGTTCCTGGCCGTTTCCATGGGGCCGTCAGGAGCTGAGACTGCACAACTCACATACCTCAGGAGTGTATCGCCGTGACTCCCCTCCCATGCCCCGAGTCGCTCGATGCGTTCAAGAATGCCAGCATTTAGTTGGAGCACATCATGCAGCACTGGTTTCCTTCCCAGATGGTCACCGAGGACCGCTACTCCCTCAGGATCGACCAGATCGGACAGGAAGACCTCGTCCGCTCTCCCAAACTCCCCAAGGACCACCGGGGGTAGAAAGGACGCCTCCCGTCCGGCGTAAGGCTGCATCGCCAAAGTGACATCCACGACCTGATAGGGCGGCACGCGAACCCACATGTGAGCGGCCACAGCTTCACCGTTGGTGGGACCAGCCACAATCGGCCAGAAGTGCTTGTCTTGGACCGTACTGCCCGCAGGAAACTTGATAGTTACTGCACCGCTCACGATGTAGTTCCAGACTCCCTGCCGCTCCAAGAATCGACTCACCGCAGCAGAAACGTCAACGCAAGCCCCATTTCTACCGTCCGCAGCCAGTTCAGCCTGGAGAAAAGTCACTGTGGCTTGCACTCTTTCACGAGCGTAACTCAAGTAGCCATCGCTGAGGGGCAACGCCTCGACGTGTTCCGCATATGCTTCTAGGAGCCTCGGCTGCGTCCGTTCAGCGGCTAGAAACGCTGGCTGGTCATAGAACCCAGGCAGACTTCGGTCCAGCTCCAGCTCATCAAGGCGGCTCAACATGGGGCGTCGCTACCCCCCCACAAGGCTAGGGTCCAGATTAGTCTTCTTGGCAAACGCCGCCCAGGCTTCGTCGAGCTTTTCTTGTGCATCAGCTTTCGCTGCCTCTGCCGTTTCGCCACGTCCAAGCAGAATCTCGCAGCCTCCCTCAGGTAGTCGAACTACCCCAATGGCCACCCATACATCTGAATGATCGTTGTCACCTTCGTACACTAACGTAGCCTCGTGAACCGTCTTGTGTCCCATCGTTTTCCCCTTTCTGATGCCGTCGCAAGGGTACCCGCGAAAGAGTCGCGTGCAAAGTTCCCCGTATCTCACGGGCAATGCCCAACGGGTTTGGTGCGGCTCGTTCCCTCATCTCGGAGGCGAGGATACCCTTGGAGAATGGATGATGATGACGACGACTTCCTCACTGCGGTTGCTGCGGCCTTGGAGGCATCGGGCAGCACGCTCAGCTTCTACTCGGCCATGAGCGCCGTGGTGGCGCTGACCAAGCGTCTTCAAACTCAGGGGGTAGACGATCCCGCCCAGGGTGCCAGCCTGTGGTTGGTGAGGGAAGCGGCTGTTCAGGGAATGCTGACCTCCGCCAATACCGTCAAAGGCAACAGCGTTGAGCAGAAGGTCAGAAACTTGGAGGCAGCAGCGGCGCTCGCGGGAATCGAGGTGGTGATCAAATACGAAGACACCGATGACTCCCAACACCAGGCCGAGCAGCCTTCGGAGCCCCGCCAATTGGAGCCGCCGAAGTCAGCAGCGCTTCTCTACAAGGCACGACAGGTGCTTGAACACGGATCAAACGAAGAGGAATTCCGATGGTGGATGCCGACCCTTTCGAGAATGCTGGACCAGATCGCGACGACTGAGCCCAAGGAGAACGCCCACCAGGCTGCCATGTTCGTGTGCAAACTACTGCTCCGTCCGCCCCAGCACCGAACCTTCGAGGCGGTATTCAACGTCAACCTCTTGGACGAAGTCCTTGAAGGCTATCGGCACAAGAACAAGCAGAATCCCCTGTGGCCAAAGCTGCGGGAGCTGCTCGAACCCTTTGGCGCTCCGAAGGACGCCGAAGTCTTCCGAAAACGTGTGACGGCAAGAATCCCGAAATAGCTAGAGTGGAAAATCTTTGTCCTCCCTAGCCTCGCTGCATGGCCGCATCTTGTAGCCATGCACAAGCAACAAGTCGCTCTCAGCGAAAACGAAATCTCGAAACTGAGGACCATGGTCCTCGATCTCGGCCTGAACAAGACCGCCACACTCGTGGAGGTCTCCCGTCAGACCGTAGCCAGCCTGATCGCCGCCCTGCCATGCACCAAGGCAACAGTTCGGGCAGTCAAGGCCAGGCTCATGGAACTTCACGCCCTTGACGTGGACGGAGGAACCAATGACTGACCTTCGTACCACGCTGCTGGCACACGCTGTCGCGGAATTGTCCCCCAAGGCCTCACAAGAGGACATCACGACGGTCCTGGAACACCTCTGCGAGACTCTGAACGAAGAGCAGAAGACGCAAGCCGCCGTCGCCGCAAGTGCTCGTGACATCTCAGCGGGACGGCTTCGAGGTCAGCGCTGTCGAGTCATGGCAACGGTGCTCGCCGTCTCGAATCCCAGGATGTTCTTCGATGCTACGGCCTCCCCCAAGATTCGACGGGAGTACGTCACGGTCACCCTCGTCGATGACAAGGGAAACGAGGTCCCCACGCTTCAGGTGGTGGATGAGGAACTTGCGGCGACCCTTCTGGTAGCGTGTGAAGCGGGCTCACCAGTGCTCGTCAGCGGCCTTGGGCTTGAGCTTCCCGAACTTAGCCCCAAGGCCCGAGAGTGGGGGCTTCATGGCGTCCGTCAGTGTGG
>CAYMQT010000123.1:0-14916 GCA_964392575.1 uncultured Polyangiaceae bacterium | reverse complement strand
CTGAACGAGTTCGCGATTCGACGTGTTGGCGGGAGCAGCCTAGCGTGGGGAGCCATCACTCCCCGATTCCAGCCCAACGATTTTCGCCTGAAGTCGCGCTACGGTGTCGGAAACGACTGGCCTGTCTCTTACGACGATCTGGAAAAATACTACTGTCAGGCTGAGCGATTTTTGGGAGTGTCCGGGGCTTCGGACAATCCTTGGGCGCAAGCGAGAAGCGAGCCGTTTCCCATGGGGAATTTCCCTATGAACGACACGGATCTGTTGGTCAAACAGGCTTGTGAACCTCTTGGGATCAAGATGCACTCTGTCCCTGTTGCTCGTAACTCCGAGCCCTACCAAGGGCGCTCGGCTTGTCTCTATTACAGTACGTGCAGGGCGTGTCCCATTGGGGCAATGTTCGGATCGGATCGCGTTGTTGAGAAACTAGAAAAGAAGCCCAACTTTCGCCTCTTGACCGAAGTTCAAGCTGCCCGTGTGGAGGTCGATAAAAATGATCGTGTGTCGAAGATCGTCTACTTCGATGAGCGAGGAGCGGAACAAGCCGTAAACTGCAAGATCTTGATTTTGGCGACGCAGACGGTCGAAAACGTAAGGATTCTTCTCAACTCGCAGAGTGGAAGCTTTCCTCGTGGGCTAGGAAACAGGAGCGGTCGCTTGGGGCTAGAGCTCATGGAGCATCCTAAGTTTTACTTGACCTACAAAGTTCGACAGCGGCTGCATCCGTTTCGTCAGGGTTTTGAGACTGCGACGACGTATCAGTTCCACGACCACGCAAAGCGTGAAGAGTACGCGGGAGGTCGTCTCCTGGTGCGAGAAAACGCTGGCATGACCGTCGCTGGTTTTGCTTCCGAGAGCGGTCGTTGGGGCAAAGAATTGAAAGAGGAGATCCAGGGCCTCTTTGGAAGATACGTGACTTTGGGTGCGTTTTTGGAGCAGCTCCCTTACGACGAGAATCGAGTGTCACTATCGGACTCCGTCAAGGATCAACGAGGGCTGCCTGCTGCCAAAGTTCATTTCAAGCTGATGCACGAGTACGAGACAGAAGGTCTGGCGGAAATGAAGAAGGTCATGGAGAGCATCTTTGGAGAGATCGGCGGCGACTATGTCGATATGATGCCCGGTTCCAACAGCGGTCATTATATGGGAGGCCACAAGATGGGCAGCGACCCTGCTGATTCTGTGACGAACTCCTATTTGGAATCGCACGAGGTGAAGAACTTGTTTTTGGCTAGTGGTGGTGCATTTCCTACGGCAGGGGTCTCAAACCCCACGCTTACCTCGGTCGCGTTGGCATTTCGAACGGCTGCTCATATTTTGGGTCGGGAGCAGGCGAGGGAGTAGGTCGTGGGGCTGCCCGATCAATGTCCGTTTCCTGGTCGTCACCTCTGGGTGCGGTTTTCGATGGGCGTGAGTTCTCTGACGTGTACGCCGCTATGTTTCGCAGCAGATCTAGCCGAAGGCACGCGCGCCCGAGTCCAAGTGGGCGCGCCGAGCGTGCTCGAGGTCGTGCTGACGACTCCGCTTTTGTCGACCAGAGATCACCGCAATCCGAACACCAAGCGTCAAGAGTGGAAAATCAACGGCAAACCCCCGGTGTCGATTCATCGCTACTCGTTGCCCGTCGATGAAGACAAAGAAACAGACGGAGTTTATCCAGTTTCTGTCGAGCATCGACTGTACTTACAGCTTGGTTCCGATCTCGAACCTGGTTCAAACTATGAGATCGAGGGACCTTATGGATCGCTACGTCATGAGTTCGACGAGAACAAGACACCTTGCGAGGCAATCAAGGTCAACCAGGTCGGTTACAACGAAAGATCGACGGCGAGACACGCCCAGTTCGGTGTCTTCTTGGGGGATGGAGGTTCGCGAACGTACGAGCGCATCGACTATCGTGTCGTCAAGGAAGGTTCGAGTGAAGTCGTCTTCAAGGGGGTGGGGCGGTACATCAAGAACGACACCGACTCCAAAGTTCCTGGTGCATCGGGTGAACACGTCTACCGACTTTCGCTCAACGAAGTGCCGCCGGGTGGCCCGTATTACGTGTCTGTTCGAGGTTGCGGCCGCTCTCCTGCGTTTGGAATAGGGCCCAAATACAGCGCGAAGATCGCTAAGGTGCTTTCGCGGGGGCTCTATCACCAGCGCTGTGGAATGGCGCTCGAATCGCTGTACACTCCGTATGTTCGCCCAGCTTGTCATACCAAGGTGGCTCACACCCATAGCCCGGAGGACGGCTGGATCAGTGTTCCGCCCGGGGCGCGTTTGCACGACATTCACGGGGGGTATCACGACGCTGGAGATTTTGATCGGAGGAGCCAACATACGCTCATCTCTGTACTGCTCCTCAGCTATTATGAAGCATTTCCTTCTCATTTCGTCGACGGGCAGTATTCCATTCCCGAGTCGGGAAACGGTATTCCCGACATCCTCGATGAAGCGCTGTGGTCGCTCACCGTTTGGCGGCACCTACAAGTCTCAGATCCTAAGCATCCGCAGTACGGCGGAGTCATGGGAGGAACCGAAACCGAAAGGCATCCCGTTTACGGGCGAGAGTCAGCCGCCAATGATTCGCTGAAGTACGGCACGAGAGCCGTGTCTATCGAGGTCACCGCTCTCAGTGCGGGATTCTTTGCTCATGCGGCCCGACTGATCGAGCCTTTCGACAAGAAACTTTCGCTCGAACTCACGAAGCAGGCCAAGCTGGCTTGGGATTATTTGGAAGTTAGAAAGAGCGTGAACGAGGTTCGAACGGACATGATGTACGCCGCGCTCCAGCTGTATTTGCTCTCGGGTGAAGAAAAGCATCATCGTATTTTCGAAAGCACGGCGCGTAAAATCATCGTTGAAGGAGGAAGTTGGCCAGAGCAGTACCTGCCCGGGAACAGCATGGCAAAGTGCCAAACTGCTCACTTTGTGAGTTACGTGCTTTCCTCACAGGTCAAGAAGGATTTTGCTGAATCTCTTCGTAGCTCGATTTTACGACAAGCTGAGATCGGTGGGTACATCGAGTCGTCGCCGAACGATTCACCTTATGCGCAGGGCGCAACTCACTTTACCGGATGGGGCGCGACGACAGCGCAAGGTCGATATGCAGATCCGTACTGCTTTGCGTATCGTTTGAGTGATGACGTTGCGCTCAAGCAGCGTTACTTCGACATCGTCAGTCAGTATGCGGACTATGCGCTGGGCCTCAATCCCATGGGTGTTTCATTCGTCACAGGACTGGGAGAAAAACAAGTGCGAAGCCTACTGCATCTGGACTCCTACTTTACTCGATGGGGGCTCTCGGACGGAGTGAACCGGGCGCACGAGGACAAACCCAAGGGCAATGTTCCGGGCATTTTAGTCTATGGACCGGCGGGGCGGAGTGACATGCCCTACCAGCGAGCGGTTTCTGATCTGATCTACCCAAAGTGGGACGACCTTCCGTCGCAGCGGCATTGGTCCGACGGCTGGTCGCTCGTCAACGGGAATGAATTTTCCGTGTGGGAGACCATGGTGTGGGGCGTTGTCCTTCACGGATTTTTATCCGAGGGGGCGGAAAAATCGAACGGTGCCACGGAGGATCTTGTGGGTGAGGAGGAGGTCGACGTGCCTAAAGAGGCTACTTTACCCATGGAAAGTTTGATTCGTTCGCCTCGCGGTTGTGGTTCCTGTACCGTCCACACCCAGAGAGATCGCGAGCAATTTTGGGTGTTTCTCTTGGCGTTTGTTGCAAGTGGATTAGCCTTGTCCAGACGTTTCTTAAGGAGGATGCGATCTCAGCAGTGTATCGACGGATGATCTGCGCTCGATGAAGTACGTCATTTTTGGCCTAGCCGTGTTTCTCTTTCTGGCGCTCGGTGCGCTTGCCAGATTCATGCCGCGTCTTCGTTACGGATTGTGCTTCGCGCTGGGATTTTCGTCGATTTTACCGCAGACGCTCAACATCGTCTCTTACGAGACCTATCGTGGATCGAGCCGCGGTTTTGAAACTACGATTGTCGATCTAGTTTGCTGGAGTGTTTTGATCGCGGTCACACGGGGAGAGAAGAGGGCTTCGTTCCCTCTCGCCCTGCAACTCATTGCATATGTTGGAGTGGCCTTCGCGAGTGTGTTGGGGTCAGAGATTCCGCTCTTTTCGTACTTCGAGCTGTGGAAAATATTTCGAGGTGCGCTCCTCGCGTGGGCTGGGTTTCGAGTGGCGACCAACACCGAACTCAACGTAGCAGTTCTGCGGGGGCTTTGTTTTGCTGCTGCATACAGCGCAGTGCTCGCGCTGATGGATCGCTACGTTTTTGGTTTGCTCCAGGCCATGGGACCGTTTCCCCATCAGAACGCGCTCGCCATGGCAGAAAATCACATCTTTCCGCTAGCACTCGCGCAGGTGCTGGTGGGTCATGGTCGCCGCTTAGAGCTGGCAACCGTACTGCTTGCACCTCTTGGATTGATCATCGCTCTTTCTCGCGCAGGCTTGGCTTTATTTGTTGTTGGAGCAGCGGTGACCTTTCTGGTTTCTTTGTCACAGCGTGTCTCTGCTCGAAAAGTGGTTTTTTTGGCTTTAGGGATAGTGGGCGCTGCTCTCGTGTTGCTCAAAGCCGCTGACACCATCGTGGAACGCTTCATGACAGCTTCGGCCAAATCGGCCGAAGCTCGAGTGGAGTTCGAGGAGGTCGGGCGCCTCATGAACGAGGATTTTCCGCTCTTGGGAGTGGGCCCGAACATGTATTCGTTTCAGAGCCAATATGGTGGCTATGGCGAACGCGTTGGGCTCGTGCAGATGGACGTGGGCGGACTCATGCACAACATCTATCAATTGTCGAAGGCAGAGATGGGCATCATCGGGTACTTTGCCTTTCTTCTGCTCGCGTTTTCTCCCGTAATACTGGGAATCATTGCCTACTTCAAAGACAAAGACATCGTGCGTAAGAACGTCGTTCTTGGTCTGACCGTTGGCATTGGGCTCACCCTCATCCATGGAAACCTAGAATGGACGCTCCGTACCGCTCAAATGGGGTCTATTTTTTGGCTCACGATAGGTGTGATCAGTGGCGTTTACAAAAAAGGCCAGATGAACGGTTGGCGAGAAGTCGAAAGCGCGACGAGTAGGCGTCACTCTTAGCATGCTCCCCAAAAGCAAGGTCCGCTCATCGAGCAAGAATGTGGGATGAGTTCTAGGCGTGTTTTGGCAGCAGCTCTTCGTACAAGTCGGCCAGTTTACGCGCCCTTTGTGTCCAAGAGTATTCGCGGCGAGCGCGCTCGAGACCGGCTTCTGTCAAACGTCGCCGGAGCTCGGGAGATTCGAACAAACGGTCCAGTGCTGCGCCCAAGGCGAGAGGATCGCCTACGGGGAAGAGCAGCCCTTCGGTTTCACCTTGCAGCAGCCATCTGGGTCCCCCGATGTTGGAAGCGATGAGCGGTGCTCCAGCAGCCCAACTTTCCAGGCAAGTGAGCCCAAAAGGTTCATGGCGACTCGGTAAGACGGAAATATCAGCGGCAGCGTAGACGTGCGGCATTTCTTCGGGCGAGAGACTGCCGGAGATCAAAAGGCGTCCACCTGCTTTTCGGGAGATTTGCTGGAGTTCCTGGACATAACCAGTGCTCGTTTCCGGGCCGACGAGCGCCAGATCGCAGTCAGCTCTACAGTGCTGTGACCAAGCACGAACCAAGGTCGCTTGGTCCTTTTGTCGATCGATACGCGCAACACAGGCGATCAATTTTCGATCAGGCGAAATGTCTAGGATACGGCGACCTCGCGCTCGGTCTGCTTGGTCGAACTCGGCGATGTTCACACCGCCAGGGAGCAGCACGAAGCGTTGTTCAGGGAGGGCTGCCTTGGCTGCTTGGTATTCTTCTATCCCGACGCAGATCACGGCGTCGACGTTTTCTATCAGACGGCGAGCTTTCAAAGGGAGGGAGAAAATCCGACCGAAAGGTATGCTGCGGCGATGTGTCAATCCATTCCTTTGCGAGAGGTTGTCTCTTTCCTCTTGTGGAATAGCGAAATGTCCGCCGTGGAGAGTGAGCACGGTCGGCACATGTCTCCGCCGTGCTACTTCTAAACACTGCGCCCCTAGGATGTTTCCGGTGTGTAGGTGCAGGACAGCCAGATCTTTGACTTCAGTCAGAGATTTCGCGAGTGCAAAGCTCACGGCGTTGCCGCCTTTATTGTCAAAGGCGAGTTTACGATCTTCAGACAGCGGGTATTCAGGATAAAAGTACGGAAACCTGGAAATCGGTGTTCCTGCGATTTGCCCTATGTTCTCGGGGTCGAGAGCCTGCGTAGTGAAGATGTGAGAGTGGTAACCCAGGTCGCTGAGCAAGGGCAGAGTTTGCTCTAAGACTCGTTCCGTGCCGCCCCATGCGTGTCTCGTAAACCGACGGGGAACGTGAACGACAACGCGGTTTTTAGGAGTCATCCGTATCTTGTCCAAAGCTTGAGGTAGTCCGAGGCTGTTCCGATCAAGCGCTCGCGGACGGAGATGTCTCCTCCCAGCTCTGTGGCCAAAGCCAGCCGCAGTCGCTCGCGGGGGTAACGCCAGGGCTGACTCAGTAGCCAACGACTGGCCCGAACGTAACGAAGCGTTGCGTGTATTGCTACAAGTGGGCGAGGTTCTGCCGCGACGTGGTTACTGAGCGTCGTGCTGTAGATTGTGCACAATGTCTTGAGTTCATCGATGAGCACAGCTCTGTCGCGTTGCAGCACGGGCTGATGCTTGAAGGAGATCGCGTCCAGATAGTTCTGCGACCAGAACGGTCTTTCCGTCGAGGCAAGCCATGCTCTTTTCCGAACGCGCACGCTCGGGTCGTAGAGTCCTCGCGCGGCCAAGCTCGCGTCTCCGAGCGCGAGCCAAGCCTTAGCGACTTGACGAGTTGTGAACGTCTCGAACGTCTCACCTTTGAAAATTTCGAGATCCTTCTCTTGATAAAACCACAGGCTGTATAACAAACCGCTGCCCCGGTTAAACAAGAGGCGTCCCCACTCGCTGTGAGGGACCTCTTCCAGCCTTCGGGGCCCCATCTCGAGGAGGACTCGGGTAGGCCCCCACAGCACCTTGTGTCCTACTGCTAGCTCATACCACGTCAACGTGTGCGGAAGCTTTGACAGAAGGGAAAATCTGAGAGGTGTTATGTCGACATGGATGCCGCAGATTCTCGTTTGCTTGAGATGAATCTCATGCAAGCGGGCGCGTAGCGCTCTTTCGTTCTGGCTCTGATGAACGAGCACCAAATCGTAGTCGTTGTAGGGTTGTGCTCCTTCGTCAACGACGAGAACACCACCCTCTCCTCGCCCGTATCCACCGCCCAAGACAAGCGCCACGACGTCTTGCGGTAGGCTGTGGAGCACATCGCTCGTGATGCCTTCTAAGTGTTCTTCGATCAGGCGATGAAGGGCTTCGTTTTTTGAAACGAAAAACGGAGACATGGGAGACGTCATTGGTGGAGCGATTGCCCGGCGTTTCTGGGAATTCGGCGGGCGGCCACTATCGAGAAGAGCTCTTGCGACCACCAAAATAGCCGATGGCCTGGTTCCAGCGGGTCAAGACGTTCGTGCCAGACAGGTTGCCCGCGCGCGCGTCTCGCCAGAGGTTGCCACAGAGCGGACGGATGAGGTCTTGAAGGAGGTCAGGGCGGCCGAGAGCGAAAATATGCGTATCGGCGTCGCCTTCTCCTCGCCTGCGTCGTCGTGATTCTTCCGGGGTGTAGTCGTGAGAATGTTCAAACTGCGCCTCCGGCACGTATCTGATTTTCCACCCGGCTTGGGCCGCGCGCTGAGTCCAATCGACGTCTTCGGAGAATCGGAGTTTCTCGCTGAAGGGGATCTCCTGCCAGACGTTCCTCGAAATGGCCGAGGCTGCCATGGAGAAGAAGGCCCCCCTTGCCGTACGAACTGGCTCCTGCGCACTAAACGTGCGCTCCATGTCGTAGGCGGTGAGGCGCGCCGCATCGGGGCGCGCCATTTGTCGCCCGAAGGTAGCAGCGAGCTTACTGTTTGCTCGGAATGGAGCGACTAATCTTTCCACGGCAGATGATTCGAGCGGTATGGCGTCAGCGTTGATGAAGGCTACCACTTCGCTACTTGTGGTGGCCATGCCTGTGTTGATCACACGGCCAGGAATGTAGTCCTCGGGTTTGATGTCGATGATTTCACAGCCGAACTCTTGCGCACATTCGCGAGATCCGTCGGTGGAGCCGCTATCCATAAATAGGATTCTGCTCGAAGAGTGCTCTTGCCGTTTTAAGCTCTCAAGCGTGCGCCGAGTGTACGGCATTTCGTTCTTGCAGCGGACGACAACGTCAATGATCTGTTTGGACATCGATGGTGTGTATACGAAAGCAGGGCTCTCAAGCTGACGTGGTGTATCAACTCTTGTCATGCCCGACAAGCTGTGCTTGTAACCTGAATTGTCGATGCGTATTGGGATCGTTACGGATGGCTCGGGCTTCGCTGGAGGGCTCGAGCGCTATAGTTGGATGGTCGGGCTCGGCTTGAAGGAGCGCGGGCACTTCCTACGCCATCTCTATCGTTCTAAAGGGGGTCGCGACTCGGAACAATTCGCACAGGCATTCAGCGATACGTCTAGGCTGGATGTGGCCTCTGCAATTTCGGATTTGGACGTAATCTTCGTCCAGCGCGCCGACACGATAGAATCGCTCCTTCCTTTTGGGGCCAAGCCGTTGGTGATAGCGTCCCACGATCATAGCCACACTTGCATCAAGACTCACCGCTATCTGCCTCTGAGCGATCACCCCTGCCATCGCCCACCAGGAATGGGATGCGTTGTACGAGGTTGCATGCTCAACCGCGTTCGTGATTCGGACGGAAGGTCACGTCTTGAGATAAGGGACCCGTTTTCAAGGCGAACTGAGCTGCGAAAACTAGCGAGACGAGCGGTTCTTGTCGCCTGTAGTGGTTACGTTGCGAATCAACTGAGGGCAGCGGGTGTTCCTCCGGGACGCGTGCGAGTCGTTCATCCCATTCCTCAAGAAAAACCGGTTCCCCTGCGACCCCGCCCGGAGGAAAATCGCATGGTCGTAGTTGCTCAGTTGGTTCGAGGCAAGGGAGTAGATTTTGCTATCGACGCTTTGCGATTCCTTCCGAGTGACGTCACCCTCACCGTCGTAGGGGAAGGGCCCTCGCGCGGAGGTCTGGAGAAGCAAGCAAACGAGATTGCTGAAGGTCGAGTTCAGTTCACCGGCTACGTTTCTCCAGATGGCGTTACAGAATACTACGACAGAGCTCGCGTGGTGCTGGTTCCGTCCAGATGGCCGGAACCGTTTGGGATGGTAGGAATCGAAGCGATGCGACGCGCAAGACCCATCGTTGCGGCGAACCACGGTGGTATTCCCGAATGGGCCCCCGCTAGCGGCGGGGGCAGGCTTTTTGAACCCGGGTCGTCTTCTCAGTTAGCGCAAGCGGCCAGTGAATTGTTGCGGTCTGATGAGTCCGGGCAAAAAGCTCTAGAATTTACCGGCCAACGACACAAGCACGCTCACATGCTCGATCAGCTCGAAGCGCTTCTGGACGCTCAAGTAGCTGGCCTGTGAGCCAGGAGCTAGCCCTGCTCATACCCTAAGCCTTGCTCATATGAGGTTGAGCTGGGTGCGCACCACCTGCGCTACGTCCGAAATAGCCTCGATCTTCTCTGGGATCGGTACGTCTGAGGCAAGTGCTGCGCGAGCGCAAGAGGAGTCGATATCGTAGCCGTGCATGCCTTGGACTTTGCCTCCGAGGAAGCTGGGGGCGAAGATCGCCCCCTCAGGGAGGACAAACATGGCTTTCCCGAAGAGATTGTTTTTTGGAACCTGACGCTTGACGAGCTGTTCCTCATCGAGCCATTTGCCGGACCACCCTTCCCGTTCTATCTCCAAGCGGAGTCGATCCAGCTGGTGGTCGGTGCCCCAGGCCCGAATCATCGTGCTGTCCACGAAGAGCCTCGTTGAGGGGAGGCGGCTCAGTAAACCTCTTGGATCGATGAATACATCGACATGAGCCATTCCATGGTCTCCCACGATCCATGTCGTTAGAGGGGCGCCATCGTTTGCCAGAGTCTCGCGGGCGCGCTTGACGTTCATCGCAATTTTTCTAAACGCAGGCTCTGCTTGGTGACCTCGGGGGCCCTCGCGATGCATGATGCCATCAAGCTCTGTGCAGTAAAGAAAGGATAGATCCGGTGTTTGAGTCTTTAATACTTGATGCGTGTGTGCCCAACGGTCGACTTCGGGCATTTGCCAGGGCGCAGCAAAAACGTTGAGCCCTGCTTCTCGCGCTTCGGCAAGAAAGGTGCGTGCCTCGCCGATCTTTGCTGCTTGGAACATGTCCTCTCGCTCGGGCATGTCGAGCCATTCGAAAAGCTCCGGTGGAACTTTGTGCAAGGCGACATAGCCTTCTAGACTGGCGGTTCTTGCCAATACTTTTTCTGCGATCCGTCTAATCCGTGCGCGCTCGTGGACAAGACGCGGCAGGAGTCCGAGCCACTTGAGAGGGCGCAGAATGCTCGTGCTCCCGGTTTCTCTTTCAGAAAACAAACACATCCTGCCGTGTGTGGTTGGAGTTGTCCCTGTCAAGATGCTGGGGAGTGCACCGGATGAGTAGCCGAGGATCCCGCCGAGCGGTTTCCTGTACGGCAGAAAGTCGAGGTAGTCCGCGAACCGTTCCAGTTGCTCCGGCCCAAAAGCATCCACGAAAACGATCAGCACCCGGTTCGTACCAGCCATGAGGGCTTTTTTAGTCACATCCTGCGCGCCTGACCAACCCGGCTTTTCAAGCACACCTCATCGCTTGGAAGGGCTCCGTCTTCTTGGCGTAAAATCATGACATGAGAGGTTGGCTGGAGGCGCCTGTCGATGTTACGTGGCGCCCGTGCGAGTCGCATTGGCACTAGGTGGAACGGATTGGGGGCGCTCGGGGATTGGTACTTACGTTCGATCAATCATGCGACCTCTGAGCAGCGCACTCCAGCAAAGGGGGGCGGAGTTGATAGTTTTTGGCAATCAGAGAGAGCTGGATGCCTACTCTGAGTGTCTGAGCACCGTCTCAACTGCGACCACGCCGGGGTGGGCGGACCAGCCAGCTTTGAGTGCAGCTTGGTATCTCACGCGAGCCGGTTCTTTTGCTCGCCGTCAGGGCGCGAACGTTGTCTTGTATCCAGCGGCTCAACGAAGGAGTTGCTTCCATCGTCCCATCCCCAGTGTCGCAGTGGTGCACGACTTAGGTCAGCTAAACATTGACGACAAGTATGATGCCCTGAGGATGTTCTACTTCAAGCAAATAGCGCTGCGCCTTGTCGTGGCAGCCGAACGCAAGGTAGCCATCAGTGAAAGTACCCGGGACCACATGGTAGAGGCGCTTCACCTTCCCCGTGATCAGATCCGGGTGGTCCCCAACGGTGTGGATTCTACTCGGTTTGTCCCTATCGATGCGCACCACGCTTCGCTTGCCCGCATGCGAAGCGAACTAAGGCTCGAAGGGCCGTACTTACTCTATCCAGCGCGGCTTGAGCATCCAGCGAAGAACCACCTGCGTTTGCTCGAAGCGTTTGCTCAAAGCGGGCTTTCCGAGACCCACACGCTCGCCTTGTCGGGTGCTGATTGGGGGGGGGAGGGTCTCATTCGAGAACGCATCTCCCTCTTGGGTTTGGAAAAGAGCGTTAGGTTGTTGGGCTTTGTCCCAGATGCAATCTTACCTCTTCTGGTCGGCGCTTCAGAGGTCGTGATCATGGTCGGGCTGACCGAGGGGTTTGGCCTACCGGCACTAGAGGCTTTAGCTGCTGGGCGGCCAGTGTGCGCCGCCGCTGCGGGCGCACTTCCTGAAGTCGTCGGAGATCTCGGCGCCCTCTGTGATCCACTAGATGTACAATCGATTTCTGAGGCACTTCGGAAGACCATCTTCGACCAAGAGTATCGAGCGAGATGCGGTGCGGAGGGGCCCCATTGGGCCCGTCGATGGAGCTGGGAGACCACGGCTGCCTCCCTGGCTGAACTCTGCATTGAGGCCGCCAAGTTGAGGAGCGGGCACTAGACAATGGAGGCTGGAGGTCGGTCCGATGTTGGCCCGATCCCAATCATGCTCTTGAGCTTGGTAAGCACCATATCGAGCGCTATTTTGTTATTACCCCCCTCGGGGACGATGATGTCAGAAAAGCGTTTGGAGGGCTCGACGAACTGAAGATGCATGGGTCGCACGCTTGCGTAATACTGATCGCGCACTTGTTCAAAGGTACGCCCTCGGGCGTCCATGTCGCGGCGCACCCGTCGGAGAACTCTAATATCCGCATCTGTATCGACGAAGATCTTCAGGTCGAGATGGGTCAGAATTTCTGGCTCGGCCAAGAGCAAAATGCCCTCGACGACGATCACCGGGTGCGGTTCGATGCGTGCCGCCTCCGCTTTGCGGAGGTGGGTGACAAAATCGTACTGCGGCATGTCGATGGCTTGGCCGGCGCGCAGTGATTGGAGATGTTTGACCAATAGCTCGGTTTCGAGGGCGTCTGGATGATCAAAATTGATCTGCTCGCGCTCCTGAGGACTCAGATCCGTGCGGTTCCGGTAGTAGGCGTCGTGCGCGATGCAGATGGCCGCCCCGCGCGGAAGGCCGGCGACCAACGCATGCGCGACGGTCGTTTTCCCGGAGCCGGTGCCTCCAGCGATCCCTACGATGTATGGCTCGAAAGATGGGGTCGTCATGCCGTTTGGGTCCTCAGGCAAACGCACGCTGATGGGAGCCGTCTGTGGCGACGAGCAAGTAGGGGCGTTTGGGTCTTCCGTAGCCGAAAGAGCCGAGATTCACGTATCCGCCGTCGTCGACTTCGACGTGCGTGTGTCCGAACACCACGAGCTTGCTTCCGGTAATCGTTCTTACCTGCTGGGCTGCTGCGCCCAGTTGGCCGACGACCGTACCTCCGTAGCGCTTCTTGTTGTCCTTGCTTTTGACCAGATACGCTCCCCCGAGAGTGGAGAGCAGCGCTCCGACGGTCGTGAGAGAGCCCGTCGTGCTGATGAGGGGAAGTCTGTCTGCTGCGCCCGAGAGTCCTGCCGCTCCAAGCAGTCCGAGCCCGAGAGCCAGGGAAGTGCCCGCAAAGATCCGGTCGAAGTACAGGCGACGGAAGAGGGCCCCAAACTCGTGGTGGGTCGGGACGGGCGCGCCCGCGAGAAGTTCCGTCAGGGCTTGTTCAGAGACACCGGTGAGCTGTGACTGACGAGGGAGCCGAAGGCCGCCTTCCGTCTTCTGCGTTTCGATCATCTCCTGCTTCAAGAGGCTGTCTACGCACAGACCCCCCGCGGTGCGGAAGTAGTTGAAAATAACGCGCGGGGCCTTGGGTCCCCACTTTTCAAAGGCCTTCAGCAGACCCACGAGGGGAGTCGTGCCGTTCTTGTGGGCGAAATCGAGGGCATCGTTGGGTGAAACGAAGCGTCGCATCAACGCGGTTCCGAGGCCTTCAGATTCCGCGTTGGGCGGGGCCAAGGGGTGATCGGGCGCACAATCAGGGTCGTACAAGTGACCGTGTTCGATGTGCACGTCGCCGCGGCGGATGAACCAGGGGCTCACTTCCACGCAGGCATCGTTGGGTGCGCCGAGGAGGGTTTTCAGCGTCTCTTCGGGCTTGGTTCCGTCGAGACCCGCGTCGTGATTGCCCGGGATGAAGGTGACTTTCTGTCCCGCTTTGATCGAGGCACGGAGGGCAGAAAGGAGTTCTTCATGGGGGGCAAGGGCCCCGGTTAAACTTTGTTCCACAGGCACGGCCCCGGCGTCGAGCGAAAGATCGAAGATGTCGCCCGCCAGGACGACTTCCGAATCACGGTGGCTTCTCAAGACGTCAGCGAGGCGGCTTCCGACCTCGGAGCCGTACTTTCGCGAGACATGCACATCGCTGAGCACTAGGAGGGGGCGATCCATGGACGGGGGGAGGCTAGCAGAAACAGCGGGTACGCCGAATGGGCCTCAAGTCCGCTTGCAGAGGGACCTCAAGAGCTTGCAAGAAGGGCGGAATTCCCACCACTGCTCAACTGGAGGGGTGAAAAGGAGGGACGGTTACGCCCTTGCCATTGATGAGATGTGCTCTAGTGCTTTTTTTCGGAGCAACTAGGCTCCGCCAGGATTATGTCGAAGCTCGTTCAGACCGCCACCCGCGCTGCCGAATCTGCCTTGACGGCTCTTGCTCGGCGGGCGTGGCCTTTGCTTGAGATGGACGGAGAGGCTGCGTCCGGGTTCCGCTTCCGGCCCCGCTGGGCGCCTGCTCCTCTCCAGAAAAAAGCAGAGCGCACGAAGCCTCCTCTGGGCTGGCCTCGCACGACTGATTCCTTGTGTCCCCGCTGCGTCAAGGAGGCGCGTGAGGCGGTACTCAATGACCAGATGGATATGGATAGGTTCCTTCACGACCATCCTGGTGAGATCAAGGCCGACATCATCGAGCGCGAGGGCAAGATATGGATGGTGAAGGAATGTCCCCACCATGGGCGGTTTGAGGATCTGATCAGCATGGATGTGGATTTTCTCAAGCGGATTGAGGATCTCTTTCCCGGGAGAGACTTCAAATCTCCGGTGACGGCCCTGCGCAATCATGGCTCCTCCACGATCAAGTATGGCCGCGGCTCCGTCTTGACCATCGATCTCACGAACCGCTGCAACATGATGTGCGATCCTTGCTTCATGGACGCCAACCAGGTGGGGTACGTTCATGAGCTGTCCTGGGAGGACGTCAAGCAAATCCTCGATGACAGCCTGGGCATCAAGCCCAGAAGGCAGCTCTCCGTGCAGTTTTCCGGCGGGGAGCCCACTCTCAGCCCTCATTTCTTTGACGCCATCAAGTACGCGCGAGATCAGGGCTATTTCTGTGTGCAGTGTGCGTCGAACGGCATTGCCTTTGCTCAGGATCCCGACTTTGCCAAGAAAGCAAGAGCGGCGGGTCTGCGGCTTTGTTATCTTCAGTTCGA
>CAYMQT010000122.1:4120-15155 GCA_964392575.1 uncultured Polyangiaceae bacterium | reverse complement strand
ACGTCGAATGCGTCCCCCTGCACCACGGTGACGTTGGGAGCAAACCCCTGCGTGATCTCTTGCAAGTCGATGGCGAGCACCTTCCCCGTCTCCCCGACCTGTTGGCTGGCGTAGAGAGACCACGAGCCCGGAGCCGCACCTAGATCGATCACCCGCATGCCTCGCTTCAAGATCTGCGTCTTCTTCTGGATCTCCTCCAGCTTGAAGACACTCCGTGCGGGGTAGCCCTTCTTGCGGGCCTCCAAAGTTTTCGCATCGGTGCCCGCGTAAGGATTGCTTCTCTTCTTCATCAATCCACCTCTAAAAGCACGCTTTTGCTGGGGAACGGACCCTCGGCGCCTCGCGGGCAGTCGAGCCCCGACGGAAGAGCGCGCACCCGAAGGATCGGCCGCCCTGCTGCCTGCGCTGCGCTGCGCACGGTCTTCTCAAGAGCCGCCAGGGAGGTTTTGCGGTGGTTGGTCACGCACAGGAGCTTGCCCCCGGGAGCCAGCACCTTCAAACAATCCGTCACCGCCTGACCGTAAAGGCTCTTCACACTGAACGTACCCTTGTTCACTGTGGCAAAGCTGGGCGGATCGAGCACGATCATCTCGTAGAGATCTTGTCGCCTCACGGCGCGCGCAAGAAATTTCATGGCGTCTTCTTTGAAGAATCTGTGCTCCTCTTCGCGAAGATCGTTCTCGCGGAAATTTTGCCGGGCGAGCGAGAGCGCTTTTTGAGAAAGATCCACATTGGTCGTTTTCGCACCTGCAAGCGCGGCGCTCACGCTAAAACTGCCCGTATAACAGAAAAGGTTGAGCATACGCCCTCCGCCGCACCACTCACGGACGCGCCGCCGGTTGTCGCGCATGTCGACAAAAAGCCCCGGCGAAAGTCCGTCTCCGAGCGTCACCTGAAAGCGCGCCCCATTTTCTTCGACAACGAAGGACGGAGGTGCGGGTTGACCCAAGATCGGCTCAGCCGGCGCCAGCTCCGAAGCCGCCTGCTCCCGAAGATCGGCCCGCACGCGCCGTTTCTCGTAAACCCCCAGGTACCCCAAGGAAAGAAGCGCCTGAGCCAAATCACTCGCGCGAGCTTCCAGGGATTCGTCATAGAGATTCAGGGTCACGTAGCGACCGAAAGCATCCGCGGTCATCCCAAAGAGTCCGTCACCCTCACCGTTGACCAGTCGGAGCGCCGAGGTGCGCGCCAAGAGCGGAGCGCGGAGGGTCACAGCGTCCCGGAGCAGGGAAAGAAACTCCTCGGGGAACGTCGTATTTTCATGGAGCGTGTCGACGAAGACTTCCGGCGGGGCTGAGTGAAATTCTCTCGGTAAAGGACCTCCAGACAGAGAAGTCGCATGCAGCATCAGGCGAGAGGCGGAAGCTCCTCCGTAGAGCTCGTCCCCGACGATGGGCGCCCCTAAAAAGGCCATACTGACGCGGATTTGATGCGTGCGGCCCGTTTCGAGAGAAAGCTCGACGAGAGCCCGCGCGCCCGCGCGCTTCTTCACCTCAAAATGAGTGATGGCGCGTTTACGGCCGGAGCCTTTCTTGTCCGTCGCCGTAGAGATCCCCCGCTTGTGATCCAAAAACACTTCGATTCGGCCGCGGTCCTTGAGCGGCCTTTTGCACTCGACGACTGCGACATACGTGCGCCGGATTTCGCGCGCCTCCATCGCAGCCGCATAGGCCTGGTTGTGCGTCTCGTCCCGCACCAGAAACATGAGACCGCTGGTTTCTTGATCGAGGCGCTGATGCACCGCAAGGTAATCACTCTCTCCCCTCTCTCGGTAGTACGATCCCAGACGAGCCACGAGGCTATGCGAAAGGCTCTCATCGCCGCCATGCACAGGAATTCCTGCCGGCTTGTCGACGACGAGCACTCCGTCAGCATCTGACAAAATACGTTCGACGCGCCACAGGGGCAGCGGTGTGGCTGCTCCGGGCGCGTCGTTCACGATTCAGTCCTCGAAAAAAAGGGGCGAGAAGGCAGAGGAATCAGACCGGCTTTCCGGCGTTCTTCTTCTTGACGGCGCCGCGCACCACCACCAGGGAGTTCTTTCCGCCGGGAATACCGCCCTTCACGAGGACGAGGCTGTCATCGGCAAGCACCTTGACGATCTTCTGGTTCAGCACGCTGACCGTCTTGTTGCCCATCTGACCGGGCATCTTGCGTCCCTTGAAAACACGGCCAGGGGTCATGTTCGTACCGATGGAACCACCGTGACGGAAGTATTCGTGGGTACCGTGCGCTCCGGGGGCGCCCGCAAAGTTGTGACGCTTCATGACGCCGGCAAATCCCTTACCCTTGCTGGTCGCTTGCACGTCGACGAACTGACCTTCGACGAAGATGTCCGCAATGTTGAGCGCAGAGCCGACTTCCAGCGCTGCTGCTTCTTCTGCCGTACAGCGAAGCTCGACCAGCTCTCGCTTCGCGCTCACGCCTGCCTTCTTGTAAAAGCCGCCGAGTGCTTTGTTGGTGTGCTTTTCTTTGCGCTCTCCGAGCCCGAGGATGACAGCGTCGTAGCCGTCCTTCTCCTGAGTGCGCTTGCCCACCACGGTCGCATCTGCACGCACGACGGTGCACGGGATGACGGTACCGTCCGCCTCGATCACCTGAGTCATGCCAACCTTGCGTCCGATGACGCCGGGATTTGAGTTCATGGGTATTTTACTTTCACCTGATTGGCTGACGGCGGCGAGACTGTTTCTTTCCGCACCATGCGGAGAAGAATCACCTGTGTCCCGGGACGCCAGCGTCGAGGGGGGGGGGTCAGGGGACCCACCGGGGACGCGCTTGTTAGCCCCAGCTCCCTCCCCGGTCAAACAAGGACCCAGATCCCGGCCAAACAGGCACGAATGGAAGCGCGCTGGCTTCAGATGGAAGCGAACCGATCCAGGGCGACAGCGCCCTTTTCCCCATAAAATCCGGTACTTCTCATTTTGGCGAATCTTTTCCCTTTCCCTGGAACGCCGACCAATTTTCAGTGGTGCGGTAGCGTTTCCAAGGACAAAGGACTACAAATCTGCATAACCCGAAGCGCTTCACTTAGAAGTGACCGGATCATTAGATGTTATCGAGAGCTGAGCAATGTATAAACCGGCTCTCTCGGTCGAAAGAGGAACGAACCATGAAGAAGTTGATCATCACCTTGGGCGCGATGTGCGTCAGTTTGGCAGCAGTGGCATGTGGCGAAGGCGAAGACGATGACGGGCCTATCCCCGCCGGCGACGGCGACGGCGATGGTGACGGCGACGGCGCCGAGCCCCCCAGCGAGTTTGCAACCAACGGATTTGGTTCCACCGCCAATGGCTGGGAAGGTTACTTGTTCACGGTTCCGGACGCCGTCGGCGGGAACATCACACCTGCCGAAGGCGCCGCCTTTGTCGGTCCTTCCCTTTGTGCAAAAGGAATGACCGGCGCAAGCTACGAGGGCTTCGGCATCATCGGATTCAACATCGCTCAGGAGATCGACCCCGAGACGATGGCCGGCGGAGATCCGGTCGAGATCGCCCCTGGCGGCACCGGCGTTCAGGTCAAGATCGTGAACAACGTCGCAGGAACTCAGATGCGGGTTCAGCTGCAGGACAACGCCTTGACTTCCTGGTGTGCGCCGATCCCGGCCGCGGGCGAAGGCATCATCACCTGGGATCAGTTCAACACCACGTGCTGGAACGGTATGGGCAGCGGGTATGACCCCACCACGCCCATCAGCCAGGTCATGGTGCAGGCGGTTTCAGGCTCCGATATGGTTCCGACTGCTTTCGACTTCTGCATCGTCAACCTGGACCTCGCTCCCTAAGGGCGGTTTCGTCGCTGACGAAAAAGCGCGGCGCTCGTCGGAGCCGCCGCGCTTTTTTCGTTCTTGTCCCCCGCGTGAGCTTCGCCTCACCTTCGTTTTGCCTTTGCGGCATTTCTCCAAGCGGACCGCATGACGCCCTGCTATTCCTCGCCTTTTTCCCTCTCCACGCTGGCAGGCCTCGACCAGATCAGTCAAAGTGGTGTGGTCCCTCCTTAACACTCCTTCTCCTCTCTATGAAAAACCTGATCTCCTTTTCGGCTCTGCCGTTTGTCCCCGCAGCCCTGTCGTTTGCCCCCGCAGCCTTGCCGCTTGTCCTCACTCTCGGAAGCGGCGCCGTCCTCATGAGCGCGTGTAGCTCCCCTGCTTCCATTTGCGCCCTCAATGACGAAGACTGCGACGGCGTTCCCGACAATCTCGGGAAGGCCATCGACTGGAACGACACTCCCGGCCCCGATGAATACGACGTCGACGGCGATGGGATTTCGGACGGATGGGCCGTCGACACGGACGGAGACGGAAAGCCGGATGCCCTCGGACTCGACACCAACGGTGACGGCTACATCGACGCCATCGACACCAACCTAGACAAGATCCCGGACTTCAAAACGGGAGACGGCACCGTACCCGGCGGCGTCCCCATCAACGGAGGCGGAGGCGGAGACGGAGACGGAGACGGTCCGGTCCTCCCTGTGGGGACCTGGAACGCGCCTGTCGTGGCCGCCGCGCAGAACGGGCTTGCCCTCGAGTACACCCGTTGGCGCAATCAACACGTGAAGACCTGCGATGGCGGACGCACCTCTGTGAGTACGGGAAGTGGCGTGGTCTCTGAAGGCATAGGCTACGGCATGTTGATCACGGCGTCGCTCGGTACTCAGGCTGAGTTTGACGCCATGCATGCCTTCTACCAGACGTCGACCAAGTCCCCGGGCGGCCTCATGGCGTGGCAGTGCTTGGACAATTGCGGAAATTGCCCGAACGACAACTCGGCCTCGGACGCGGACTTGGATGCCGCGATGGCTCTGCTTCAGGCAGAAAACAACTTCGGCGGCGGTACGTATGTCGCCGCCGCCCGTCAGCTCATCGGGACCCTGCGCGGCGCCGTACTCAAGACCTGCGCCGGCCGTACTGTCGTTGTCGCGGGTGAATGGGACCCTCAGTGCATGAACCTGAATCCCTCTTATTTTGCCCCCGGCTACTACCGGGCGTTCGCCAAGGTCGACACCCTGGGCGCCAATCAATGGACCGCGGCCATCGAAGGTGCTTATCAGCTCCTCGACATTTCCAAGGACGGGCACCACATCGGCAATTTGATGTGGCCGGACGGCCATGACGTCAACGGCTCAGGAAGTTTCGGTTTCTCCAACAACGGATACGACGCTTGCCGCGTGCCCTGGCGGGTCGCTACAGACTTTGCCTGGTCCGCAGATCCGAGAGCTGCTGCTCTCTTGAATTACGTTTCCTCAAACGTAGATACCTCTAGCATGCGTGCCCTTTCTACCGATCCCAACAGTGCCTTCTACGGCGCTCTGGCCAACGCCGGACTCGCCGGGGGCCAAGCCAAGGCCGACGCCTACTACACCATGTGGATAAACTCGAATCCGCTCCAGGACGAAGCCTACTACCAGGCAACGCTCCGGGTCATCTACTCGATGCTCATGGCAGGCCGCTTCCCCTCGACTCTTTAGTGATCTCAAAACAGCCGACCTCAAAGCACCTCAGCGGTGACCTTGAAGTAGAAGGCACGCCCGGGGCGCTGCACTCCGAAGTCATCATAGAGCCTGGCGTCCGTCAGGTTCTGCACTTCGATCGTGTTCGTCAGGCGAAGATGTTCCCACCGGCTTTCGTAGGTAAGTCCGGCGTCATGCGCGAACTGAGACTCGACCCGATCCTTGAACTCCGTGATGCCCTGACTTTCCCAGCTGCGGAAAAACCCGGCCGTGTAACGCCCCTGGTAGAAGGGCTCGATCCTGTCCCGACGCAAGAAAACATTCTCGAACCTGAGGCGCGCGCCCCAACTCGTGGAAAAAGGCGAACGATTGGGGATCGCATCGCCCTCGAATGCCGCAAAAGCACCACTGGTCGAGCGATTGCGTGAATCGTTGTACGTCCCAGACCAGTCGAGGGTCATGTACTTCCGCGGAGACGTCCAGCTCAGGCCGCTTTCACCCGACCACGTCTCAGCAGCATACACGTTGCGGTACGTGAGGTACTGAAGATTTCCGAGCAGCACGATCATGTCGTGACTCGATCGATAGGCTAGGTTTGCCATGAACATGAAGTCACCTGCACGGGTCCCTGCCAAGTCCAAAAGCGGACCAAAGTTCGCGTTGTGGCTGACTTCAGGCACCAGTTCGAGATTCGCAGCAACCAGAGCACCATCCCCGAAGATTTCAAACGGATCAGGTAAGCGTCGCGCGTACTCATAGGAAGCCTTGAGAAACAACGACTTCGTCAAGGCAAAGCGGACTCCATCTCCGATCCCAAAGTCGTGAGTCTCCGTGCGATGGGTTCGAAAGCCGCCGGCAGGAAGCGCCTCGGTGGAGTCCACTCGGTAAATGTAGGATTTGGCGTTGAGCGTATTCTGTAGCCGAAAATCAGTACCCCGACGGCGGAGCTGCCGCTCCTCTCTCGCGCCGGGCATGGGAATGAGGTTGAGTTCGTGACCGACGCCGTTCACGAAGCTGAGGATCGTGTTCCTTGCGGACAAAGGGTCGGGGGCGTCCGCGTTCCAGTTGTTGTCTCGCCCGGTCTGAGTGGAATAGAACGGCGTTACTGACACAAAAATCGTGTGCTCCGGGACGATTTCCCATTCTGCCGTCGAGCGATGAAAGACCGCATTGCGCCACATCTGTCGATCGAGAGACGTCGTCGTGATCTCTCCGGGACTCACACGCTCTCGCACGCGCTCCCCGTACCAGTTGTAAACGTACTCCCCGAGATCTTCGATCCTCGCCTTTCGGTGACTGTAATTCGTCGTCGTGTCCAGGCGAATACCGTTTCCGAAGTCTTGGTCGTAAAGAAGAGCCGCACCGGCTGAGTCGTCACTCCACCAGGGCTCGCCATAAGGAACGGACATCACCTGGTTGTGCTGGATCTCGGTTCTAGAACCTGAAACGAACCCCCGCACGAGAAGCCTTTCCGCCCAGGGCTTCTCGACGAGCCCGGCCTCGACCAAAACACCGGAGGCTGCGTAGGCCTTGTGGAAGAGGGGGACGGTGACGGCCGAAAGGCGACCGGATTCATCGGGCACTTCGACATCGACCTTGTAGTTGTTCTTCGCCTCGTCGACATACCCGACTACGCGCGCAACGAAGTTGGTCCGATCATGGCGATACTGAGCAAGCAGGGTCCCACGGTAAGTTCCATACGATCCAGCCTGAAAGGAAGCGCTGGCGTGATTTTCGTAAGAGCGATCCGTGACGAAGTTGATGGCCCCACCCAGTGCATCCGCGGCCAAACGCAGAGGCACGACTCCGCGATAGACCTCCACACGGTCAAAGAGATTCACGGGCAATGAACCGACATTTTCAGGAAAGGCCGTCATCCAAAGGGGAACGCCATCCACAAACTCGCGCACGGCGCGGTCGTAGAGGCCGTTGAGCGAGATGCGCACATCGCTGCCCACTCCTCCCGTCCGGCGCACCACCAAGCCGGGAGTCCGAGCGAGCACCTCACCCATGTCACTCGACCTCTGTTTCTGCTCAGACAGATCGACGACGGTGACAGAATCCGCCGATTGCGCGAGCTTTTTTGCCTCGTCTTGTTCACCGAGAACATGAACCTCTTCTATGGGTTCTTCGGGTGAGGGCTTCTCATCCTCGACCTTGGGTGGTTCTACGACCGGTGCGACAGGGACCGGCGCTGGACTCGGCACAGGAGGAATGAAATCCACCCGCACAAGGATACGGGCCGCAACGGCAACGCCGCTCTTCTTGGCGGGAATGAACCGGTAGAGGCGGGCGACGCGCATCGCCTCCTCGTCGAACGCCTGACCGCCCGTCTCTCGCACCTGAGCGTCCGTGACCTTTCCTTCGATGTCGATGGAAAGGCTCAGCGCCACCGACGCTTCCTTCCGAGGGCTGTCTGGGAGCTCGGGGTAGTTCGGGGGAGGTGCTTCGACGAGGACTGGCAGCTCTATGTCAAGCGCTTGAGTCTCATCTTCCTGATTCGGAGCGTCTTCGACCGGGTCGTCCTCTTCTTCATCCTTCGGTGCAGCGTCACCCGCGGACGTCACTTCATCCAGCGCCTCTTGGGCCCGAAGAGGCGCTGGCATCAAGAGAACGGAGCTGCCAGCAAACAGACAAAAACACCGAGAATGACGGGGAAATGAACGCCCGCTCCTGCGAAGCCTCATGAGCGCGCCGCACCCCTTCGTTTGCTCCACTTCCGGTACCAGATCCAAATGCCCGTGATACTCAAAAGCGCTACGAGCACGCCAAGTACGCAGACAAAAACCCGGTAAGGCATCCCGCCGAGACGCACCGCACCGAAATGCAAAGCGATCAACCAGCGGGTGATTGTACTGCCCGCCTGCGACGAATCCGGAAGGTGGAGGGCGACCGCTCGCCCCGTATCGCCATCCAGATAGAGCGTCGTTTCGGCAAGGCGAGAGGAAACGTCTCGATCCGTCTCGACGGTATACGCGTAAGTTCCGTGCTCCGCGTCATAGGAGAGGTACTGTTCGCCCAGCACCTCAAAGCCTCGGGAGGAAGCAGCTTCCTTCATCTGAACCCGCGCCGTGTCATAGGCTTCACGCAACGAAAGACGCGGCGTCTCGCGAGGCGGGTCGAGATGAGGCAGGCGATCGTGGATGTCCTGCTCGGGATCGAACAGGACACTCATCGTAGGTTCATACACCTCGTCCCGCAGGTTGAGCGCCACCGCCGACCAGGCAAACACGAGCAAGAATCCGAAGAGCCAAAGACCGCTCGCCCGATGCCAGGTAAAAACCAGAGAAAATAATTTATAAGTCTTGAGAAACCACGCTGGCATCCAGCGTAAAATCCATATGCTTTGGGGCGTGGATGCTCGACTCCTGCGCGGGGGAGGAAAGGTCAAATACGCTCCGACAAAGCAGTCCAGGGTCCACAAAAGGGCTACGATTCCGAAGATCCACGAGCCGACTTCTCCCAAGCCAAGGGAAAAGTGAAACTCGTAGATGAACGTCATCAGGCTCTTCTTGCCTTCCGTGACGTCTCCGAAGGTCCGCGCGCCGCGGATGCTTCCGGTATAGGGGTCGACGAAGACCTCCTTTCCGTCGATCCAGTAGTTGTACGGAAAATCGTGAGGCCGAAAGAGGACGACTCCGTCGACCCTCTTGCCTTCTGGGAGCTGAGCATTCAACCGCTCTCGCGCAACGAAAGGATCGAGTAACTGCGCCTCTGCGTGAGGGGGAGCTACGGAGAGGAGCGCGGGATTGAGCAGGCGATCGATCTGGGGATAGAACGCAAGCAAACTGCCCGTCACTCCTGCCAAGATCAGAAAAACACTGATTGTGAGCCCGACGTAGCGATGGACGACGATCAGCGCGTTCTTGAGAGCCGGAACGTTTCGACCCGCCACCCTCGATCTCCTTTCGGACCTGTGAGCTTTCGAATTCATGAGGTTTGAGCGGGCGGCGACCGGGAGGCCCTTCTACAGACAGATAAAATTGAATGTCAATATCAATGATATTGACATTCAATCTCATTATCATACCTTTCGCCAGCCCGAAGAGCCCCGAAAGCTCCAAACCAGGCAAGGAAAATCCCCATGAGAAATCTCTCAATGAAAATGCGTCCCCTCCTTTCAAGTCTCAGCGTCCTGACCCTCCTCCTCGCTGCACTCGGCTCCGCCGCCTGTAGTAGTGACGGAGATTCAGGCGACGACGGAACCGACGAAGCGCCCGCGACGGGCACCGACCCGCTCTACGCGATGATGATCCAGGTCTACACGCCGGACGACCGCATCGTTTACGTGCACCTCTCCAAGAATCTCGATGTGAGCAACATCGACCTCTCCAAAGCACGAGAGTTCGCGAGCGTCGCGAACTTCGCCGGTGTCGATGGTCGCATCCTTGTCTCGAGCGGTACAGAGCCCGAGATCCAGGAGTTTGGAATTTCCAATGATCTGAAATGGAGTGACGGACGCACCGTCAGCTTTGCTGACTACCCGCTCGATGACAATGCAAACTTCTACTACCAGTACATCCTGGATCCTCAGACGGCGTATCTGCCGTACAACGCGACGAGCCGCGTCATCTGGAATCCAAAAGAAATGATCATCGAAGGAACGCTGGAAGACACCAACGTTCCCCGTAAGGCAGACGGCCTCCTCGTCTCGACGGGTGGAAATCGCAACGCCATCCAGTTCGACGGCCCGGTGCAACAGCCCTTCTTCTATGTGGACGAGAACTGGACCACCTATGGCGACCACTCCGTCGTAGCCATTTACGACCCAGAAACCAATGAAGAGGATTCTACCATCACCCTGCCCTGCCCGGCTCTCTCCATGGCTTCTCAGGACGGCGAGTACACCTACTATGGAACTTGGTCCTTCATGGAGGCGGCCTTGTTTGGGGAAGGTCCGGATCCATGCATCGCGCGCCTCGACGGGGACTACGAACTCGACGAGGACTGGACCAACGACCTCACCGAGGCAACCGACGGACGCCTACACAACAATTTCCGCGCCGTCGGCGGCGGAAAAGCGATCGCCAACGTCTTCCACGATGAAATCTTCCTTGAGGAAAATCCGGGGATGAGCTTCGACGACGGATACGATGC
This sequence comes from uncultured Polyangiaceae bacterium, assembly GCA_964392575.1. Taxonomy (GTDB): domain Bacteria; phylum Myxococcota_A; class Polyangia; order Polyangiales; family Polyangiaceae; genus NIC37A-2. Next base: position 4,607 of record CAYMQT010000122.1, on the reverse strand, counting down.
AGACGTGGTCGACGCACTTTATGCGAGCGGTCCCTGGTGGAAGCTCTGGTTGATTGACCTCGATGACATGACGGGGGCTCCCGTCGAAGGCATCGACGTAGACACTGCTTCCGGCGCGCAGTTTGCGGTTCTCGACGGTCGCACCTTCGTGTTTTTGCCCTACGACGATTGGGGTCGGAGCAAGATCTACGAGATCGAAGACGACGGCCAGGCCGTCGAACGCGGCGACACCGTGGGCGACATCTTCAAGTGGATCAAAGTCCGCTGATCAGAAGGCCGGGACCAAAGAAGCTGAAAAATCATGGCAAGATGCACGGAATTTTGAAAATTTTTCCAGAAATGTGCATTTTGCCATGATTTTCTCCCTCTCGACGTGCGGAGGCCTGGAGCCAAAAGGATCTTAGCGAAACGCTCGGGGTGACGCGCTCAAGTAGCGTCGCACCACGATCTTCTTGCCGACCTCGAGATCGATGACCTGGAAGGTGTC
>CAYMQT010000122.1:0-4110 GCA_964392575.1 uncultured Polyangiaceae bacterium | reverse complement strand
AAGGTGTCCGTAAAGCGAGTGATCGCCCCCAGGCCCCCACCGATCCCTTTTCGCTTGAGGTAGTGGAGTGGATCAATGGGGCCTTCGTCGTCCCAACCATCGTTCATCGCCGCCGCCAAGTTCCGAAACGGCGGCCCAACGTCGGAAGCGAGGAGTTCAATCCCCGGGGGCTCCCCCTGCTCGATGGGCTGCGCCGACAGATCCCCCCGGCCGCCACCGTACTTCAGAATGTTCGACGCGAGCTCGGTAGCGACAATCGCGAGTTCTTTGGATTCAAAGTAACGAAAGCCGAGCTCTTGAGCATACTTTCCGATATGGCTCTGCACATGAAGTACGTCGATCGGGTCTTGCACAACGTACCGAGGCATTTTCGGCTCAACGTAGACTGGAGCTCGTTTCGACGAACTGTTGCAGTGCCTCATGGAGGGTGCGATGGATGGTGATGCGCGACAAGTCAATCCCCATATGCACTACGGTTTGCGCGATGTGCGGGTTGACACCTGTGAGGACACATTCTGCTCCCAAGAGTCGAACAGCGCTAGCCATACGCATGAAATGATCGACCGTTCTCGTATCCATGACGTCGATGCCTGTGATGTCGATGATGGTGCAGCGGGTCTTCTTTTCGACCACTGCCTCGAGCAGCGAACTGGTCATGTCTGAGCTTCGCGCAGTGTCCATCACGCCCACGACGGGTAGGCAAAGCACTCCGTCCCACACTTCCATAATGGGTGTTGAAAGGTCGCGGATGGCAGCTCGTTGCTTTTCTATCATCGCGAGCTTCTCTTCCAGCTCGGCCCGGTACGCCTTCCCACGCAGCTCTTCGGCGCTCAACGACTCGATCATCGAATTGATGCCTTTGTACAGGCTCGCCAGCGGACCATCATCCGTCGGATCGACCCTGAGTCTGGTATCGTAATCTCCGAGTTCCAGGTTTGCGAGTGTGATGAGCGCGTCCGCTACGCTCTCAATCATTTCGTCATCAGTCATTTTCGCGGATATCATTTTTTCTACTTTCTCTGGGGTTGATTTCGAAATCTGCTACTTGGTTTGCAAACGCAGGTCGCGTGCCACGCAGAATTTGAGCGCGTCCCGCATGCTTCGGAAGCTCTTGAGCCCTTCAAGCTCAAGACCCATATGGATGATGGTGCGAGCAATATTCGGATGAATCCCCGAAAGTGCGCACTTCGAGCCCAGGAGAGTCACCGCCCGCGCCATCCGCAAGAAGTAATCCGCTGACTGAGTATCCATGATCTCAAGACCAGTGAGGTCGATGATGGCGTAGCGCGCCTTCTTGCGGACGATGGTACTGAGCAGCGTCGCCGTGATGTCGGCGGCCCGGCCGCTGTCGAGCACCCCAATGACCGGTACGCAAAGCACTCCGGTCCAGATCTCAATCACGGGAACCGACAACGTCTGAATGGCTTCACGCTGACGTTCGATCAGAGAGATCCGTTCAGAAAGTTCATGCAGATTGTGAGCTGAATCCTCTCGGGCTCGACCGAGTGCCTCAATCATCGAGTTAACGCTCTGCGCAAGCGCCCCCGCGGGATGAGACTCAGGAAAACCGAGGTTCAGTCGACCAGTGAGATCACCGTGAGACACGGATCCCAGCATCGAAAGGATCGCCTCGATGGAACCGTCGAGCTCAGCTCGCAGCGTCGACTCTTCGTTTTGGTTTCCGTCTGACTCGCTCATTCTTTACCTATGCTACGCCAGAGATTTACTCACTGCGCCCGATTGGTCGATGTCCCATGGATCCACTTGCGACTCCGATTCGCCCTTCACGCGGCGAACCCCGAGGGCATCGAGAGCCGTTTCTAGATCCAGAGTGGGTTTTACGTTGGTCAGTCCTATGCCCATTGTTTCCAGGGCCATGGCAATCTCCGGCTTCATTCCCGAAATGATTGTCTGTGCTCCCATGAGCGACGCGGCTGATGCCAGTTGAGACAGAACCGAGCAGAGATGGCTGTCGACGAGCCACAGGCCGGTAATGTCGATGATCAGAGCGGAACTTCCCTCCTCGTGAATTCGTTCAAGAACGTCAGACACCAGTCTGCCAGCCATGTCGTCGGTCATGTCGCCTTGGAGGGGCACCAACAACAAGTCCCAGAACTTGATGATGGGGATCCCACTGTACTCGTCATTCATTGATCTAACTCCACATCGGCTACAAGTATCGTTGAATCATCGTAGTCACGGCGATGCTCCCGAACTACCAGATCGCAGCATTGCTTTGGACTAAGACTCTTCATTTCATCGAATCGCGTTCGGCTCGAAATTCCGTCAGAAAAGATGAAAATACGCCCCGCCTTGCGGATCTTTGCCTCGCAGATGCGAAACTTAGCAACCCGTGCCCCCAGAACACCAGGCGAAGCGACGAGAGGCAAATCAATGGTGCCAGTTCGTAGTTCGACATTTCCTACAGCGCAGGCTTCGATGGTTTCTCCGCGTAGGATACAGATCGTTGCTGCTGCTCCGCGTGTACCAGCGATACTTCGGTGGACTTCCTCCATGATCTGATGGAGCGGTTGAGCAAGATCCACTCCTAACAGGAATTCTTGCGCCTTACAGGAAACTTCGTCCGCGCCGGGTCCATGCCCCAGGCCATCGATGACAGCCAAAAGATGCACTCCTCCGTCCTCTCGAATGACAGCGCGATCACCGTTTTTATCCTCCCCGGCAGCCGGAAGGGAACTGCTCGCCGCGGCCACTTTGACTGCGACAGGAGCGCCGCCTTGCACTGCGAAACCGGTCATAGGGTAATTTCCACCGTGATCGTCGTCCCGCTTCCCCCGGTGCTCACATGAAAGTGCTCTGCCAAGCGCTTGGTGCCCAGAAGTCCTCGACCCATCCCGGTCTTGCTTTTGTAGTTGCCCGAAAGGATGTGGTCCAAATTCGGGATGCCCGGACCCTGATCGACTGCCACGATACGAATCCTGTTTGAGGTGTTGTGCGCCCCGTTCGAATGGGTCTTGGGGGTCATCGTGAGTTCTCCTCCACTGGCGTAGAGCACCATATTTCGCGCGAGTTCACTGACCACAGTCGCGATACGCTGCATGGAAAAAGGATTGGCTCCACACTCAGTACACATGCGGCGAGCCTCCGCACGAACCCGCGCAATGTCGAATTCTGCCACGATAGAGAGGGTTATCCCCGCCGGCAGCTGCGATGTTCCGCTGCAATACTTGGCGATTGCTGTATCCGCTTCCGTACGGCGAGTCTCATGAACGAAGAGATGGACGCCTCGACGCAAGTCCGTCGACATGCGCATGAGATCTCCACGAGTGAGTTTCGACGCGTTGACACCGTGCTCTTTCAGCGTGCGCGCGAGAAGAGCGCGCGCGACAGCCGGAGACAGAAAGGTCTCCAGCTGAGACAAAGTCTTATGATAGTGGCTATCCATGGGGATCTTGGGCGCTTGTGTCTGACTCGTCTTTTTTTTGCAAAGGGGAGTGAGGGGCGAGACTGCTTTTCCAGATGCTATTCGTCGTCTTCGTCCGTACGCCTTTCGGGGAGAGTAGAGTTGCGCCGTCGGTAGCTGGCGAGGAGTTCTCGATGAGACTTCGCGTTTAACTTTGCCGCGGCGCGATGGAGTAAAACTCCGATAGTCGAGGGGGCTAGTCCCAAAGAACCCGCAATCTCTTTGCGGGACAAACCTGTGCTTGCCAAAGCCACAGCTTCTTCTTCACGGCGAGCGAGCGGCATGTCCTTTGCATCATCTAGGGGTCTTCTTTGCAACCTGTAACAGTAACCTTCATGTTCAAATTGTTCGATAGCCGTCCAGGTCCTTCGACTGCGTTTCGTACTTGAGGGAGGACTCGCCTCAACTCTTGCTATTCGATGATAACCGCTGGGAAGCTGCGGAGAAGTCTCCTCTTGTGACTCATCCACGTCATCGTCATTGGGCGACACGTCCTCCCTTACACTCGCCACTCAGCCGCCTTTCCGTATCCAATGAGTGTGCATTGACTTCATAGTGCTACCGAACGGTCAATCGGACAAGACCCCTGCGGGTCAATCATGAGCCTAAGTACGATGCCTAAGTGAGTTCGATGCCTAAGTGAGTACTATGCCTAAGTGAGTACTATGCCTAAGTGAGTACTATGC
>CAYMQT010000121.1:12062-15215 GCA_964392575.1 uncultured Polyangiaceae bacterium | reverse complement strand
ACTCCTCGCTCAAGCACCTCCACACGACGAGAGGGGAGACGACCTCACTCGTTACCCTTGAAGATCCCATCGAACACCAGCTCCCCTACGCGACGCAGACACAGATCAATCCAAGGGTGGGGATGAGCTTCGCTCAAACCCTTCGCAGCGTGCTCAGGCAGGATCCCGGGGCGCTCATGCTCGGAGAAATCCGCGACAAGGAGACGGCAGAAATTGCGACTCAAGCCGGGCTCACAGGTCATCTGATCCTCACGACGCTACACGTACAGTCCGCTGCTGGAACCTTCGCGCGCCTCATGGACATGGGTGTCGAGCCCTTTGTCCTCTCGAGTTCCTGTGAAGGCTCTCTCGCTCAGCGACTCGTGCGCGAACTGTGTAGAGACTGCAAATCCCCTCAAGAGCCAGATCATGAAACGGTCGCGCGCTTTCGCTTACTCGGGATCACCCTGCCAATCCAAGGGCAGTTCTTTGGTCCGACCGGTTGCCGCACTTGTGAAAACCGGGGCTACCTGGGGCGACTGCCCATCGCCGAGTTCCTGCTCATGAGTGATCGCCTCCGGGAAGCCGTCCGGGACCGAGCAACGACGACTGAAATCCATCGGATTGCCGTCGAGCAGGACATGATCCCCTTGGTTGAGTCTGGTATCGCAAGGGCGAGTCGTGGACAAACAAGCCTGGCAGAGGTTTTGCGGGTGGCAGGATGATGCTCGGAAAAGCGACCCTTCTGTTCGAACGCTGGGCTCGCTACGCGCGAACAGCCACCGCACTGGGATGCGTCTTTCTCACGGTCCGCTTTTTTTGGCTCACGTCTGCGGCGGCGATGGACGAGGTAAAACGCGCGTCTGTGGCTGCGGACGAAAGTACGCCTCCCGAAAAGGACAGCAAGAAAACCTCTCCTCTCGTCGACTCGATCAAACAGGCAAAAGACACCAAGGCGCGGCCTGAGCTCAAAGAGCTGAAGCAGCTCCATGGAGCACCTCCAGAGACAGAGATCGTCGAGACAGTAGAGAAACCCAAGAAGAAGGGCCCACGGCATCTTCTCGTCGATCTCGGTCCTGCGCGTTCAGACGTCTACCTCAACGGGCGTTTGGTCGGAAAAACACCCTACGGCGGACAGCATGTTTGTGCAGAAGGGGAGGAAGTGGTGATCGAGGTCCTACCGCCCAAGGGTGCTCCCCTCCGCCGAACTGCGAGCTGTAGTGGCGAAACGATCTCAGCCCGAGAATGACTTGGCTGGACCTGGTAAAGGACGGGTAAGAGCCACCCAAGAGCCCGGCACCTTGCATGCCAGCAACTGAGATTGCAAAGTTGCAATCGATTCCTTCTTCTTGACGCGCAAGTATCTGTTTTTACTATATCTTCGATTGGCACGTCACTTGCTTAATTGACTGAAGCAGCAGGCTGCGGCGTACCCCCCCCTCCGCCCGGCCTGCTGCCTTCTTTTTGTCTGCTTTTTCGTCTGCCACGCGAGTTTCTGCGGCGCGAAAAACTGGGCCGAACCGAACGATGATGGGATGGCGGTACCATGCGAGGACACGCTAGAGGTCGGGTATCGGTCCCTCTGACTCAAACATGGGTGGCCGTAGTTGCTCTTTTGGGCTGCGACTTCGACCACAGAAAAGAGACGCCCAAGGATTCATCGTCCAGCGTCACTCAGGAGAAGCCCGGCGATAGTGAACTCGTGTCCGAGCGTATGGCGCGCTCAGACGATGAGCTGCTGGCGAATTTCGGCCCGCCCGCCGTATCCCTCAGCGGAGAATCCCTCGCCTTGGCGGTCACTCAGGTCAATGAGGGACCACGGATCTACGCAACCGAGCTTCGTGCCTGGATCTCAGAAGCACCCGATCCAAAAGCCCGCCGACTCGGTTATCTACGCGCGGGTGGCTCTTCCCCCACAGTCCCGCAACCTGCGGGAGACAAAGGGTGCAAGGGAGGATGGTTTCCCGTAAAACCTCATGGCTACGTTTGTCGTGGAAGCAGCGCCTCGCTGGATCCAAACCATCCCATCGTCCAAGCCTTCGAGAGTCACCCCCCAAGGAGCGACCAGCGACTCCCGTATCGCTACGGCACGGTCCGAAAGCCAGGTCCGATGTACGGGAGGCTGCCTCGCGACCCTGAGGTCATTGAGGCAGAGCCAGGATTTGCAAAGAGGATGACTGAATGGTTCGAGGCGGGAGGGGACGTGGGCGCCGGATTTCGCCAAGAAGTTTGGAATTTTGGTCGTCCGGTCCCGGAACCCAGGGCCGCCTTTACATCGAAACTGACGGAAGGTGTGCCCGACTTCGTCGGTTTTGAACGCAATCTTCCGAGCCCTCTCGGGATCCCACGTCCGGAAGGCCTCGTCGTCGATCGAATGTCACCCAAAACCGGTCACGCATTTTTGGATACCTTCTTTTCGGAGGGACGACGCTACGGTCTGACGACGCACCTAGAGGTCGTCCCTACGGATCGATACCGGCCACTCGTTGGCAGCGCGTTTCATGGCGTCGAGATCGGCGAGGACCATGAGCTGCCCCTGGCCTTTGTTCGTCGACCGGGCGCCAAGTATGCGGACGGCAGCGATGCCGCGTACCAGGAAGTGCTAGCGCTCACAGGAAAAAAGAAGTTTTTGAGCAAGCGTCTTCATTACGAAACCAAAGACAGTAAGTACATCTCCGATCAATATGCCTCCGAAGTCACGCTGGCGGAGAAGATGCCCGGTTGGGCTCTCAAAGGTGAGCGTTGGATCAACATCAGCATTCTTCAACAGACGCTTGTCCTCTATGAAGGTGTAAAACCGGTGTACGCAACACTCGTTTCCACCGGAGAAGCGGGCATTGACGACCCCACTCATACGACGGCTACGAAACGCGGGATCTTCCGCGTCCACACGAAGCACGTCACCGCCACCATGGCATCGAACGAAGTAGGGGAGGAGTTCGAATTGCGCGACGTGCCCTACGTGCAATATTTTGCCGAGGGGTTTGCTCTGCACGGCGCGTATTGGCACGACCGCTTCGGCACGCCCAAGAGCCACGGCTGTATCAATCTCTCCCCAGAAGATGCTAGACGCATCTTCTATTTTACCCAGCCAGAGGTCCCGCCCGGATGGCACGGCGCACTTTCACCGCTCCGGGGCACGGTAGTTTTCATCCACCCGTAAAGCCTCCCCCG
>CAYMQT010000121.1:0-12052 GCA_964392575.1 uncultured Polyangiaceae bacterium | reverse complement strand
CGCCGGCGGCCGCTCCGTCGCCGGCGGCAACGCTGAAGACGCCGAGCGCACGCTGGGGCAAATCCTGTGGATTTGCCTCGGCATCTTCGCGGCGGCGATGATCGTCTATCCGGTCGCGGTGCCCGCCTACCTCCGCTTCCTCAAGGCCTCCCCCGCCACCGAGGCCTGTCTGCGCGCCACCGGTACCCACAGGGGCCCCTCCGCCTCCGCCGGCTCCTCCCTGAGAGGATGGCGGGCAATCTGCCGAAAGGAGTTCAAGCTCCCAGACAGCGACCACTGCTTCCTCGGACACCATGTGGGAAGAGCCATCCGATCCGTTGATGAGCTCTGCCTTAGCCACCTTCACTTCTGCCAGCTCAACGGTCTTGAGGTCGAGCACCGGGAGAATGCTCGCTTGATCCGATTGAAGAAGAACCCTTTCCTCCGCATCCAGAAGGCTCACTCGCACGAATCCGCATTGCAACTGACCGCGGCAGGCACCAGGGGGACGAAGTACCCAGTTGTCGAGCAAACCGACTGCATCCGAACTGGGTCCAAGCAAGAGGGTGATGCGGGGATCACACGCGACCACGACGCTCTCTCCCACTGCAAAGGAATCCCCCACCGCGTTCTCCGCTCCCTCGAACCTCAACGAGGGCGGCCCGAAAGTGGGTTCTGAGGATTTCTTATCCTTTTTGCAAGCAACTAAACAAGCCTGACAGGCCATCCCCACGATGGAAAGGCGCATGAGCCAGCGGATCACACGGCGATGTTTTTGAGACGAATACCTATGCCCAGGGGTCATGGACCGCGGTCGTCCCTTTCTCTGGGGTGCCTGTCAAGGGTTGAGTCTCACTTCTCCTGGACCGGTTGCTGCCTCGACGGATCACGGACAACCCGACAGAGCCTGAGGGAAAATTTGCCCAAGAGCGCCGTCATGGACACGTCAGCCCCTTGTCCTCCGCTCTCATCGCGAAAGGCAAGTTCACCCTCAATGAGTCCCGACGGTTCCGGAGAAAATTGTGTCAACGTCAGGAAGCCTCCGGGGGGAAGCGCACGCGCGTCTTCCGCTAGCCGAACAAACGGAAGGACTGTCGCGCCTTTCCGCTCTTCTGGCTTCTCATCCTCGCGTTCAGAGTCCCCTTCATACGGAAATTTTCCAGGAGCCAGGGGACGCCCCTCGTCCGCATGCACGGTGATGGTGATCAGGACGTCACCCGCCTTGGGCGGTTCGTAGTGCTCGCAGCTCATGGGATAGGACCCGAGAACGATCCGCAGGACATCGCGACGTGAAGGAAGCTCATAGTAGTGAGCAAAGGCTGCCTGTGGTTCGAAGCGATAAACCGGCGTAGGTCCGACCCCAACAGTAATGACCTCCCGCGCTTCACCGCGACAAGCGCCCGCGAAGAAGAGCACGAAAAGGATGCCCCAAAGTCGCCGTCGACACGGACTCTCCTTGACCCTGCCTGTGACTTCGCGAGACACCGCTCGTGTCATGGTAGACTAGACGTCCAACGTCAAGGCACGTGAGCACCTCAGAGGGTGCTGCACAGGCCCTCTCAGACAGGCCCTCTCAGACAGCGCGCGCATGGGCGGCGACATCCAAAGGCCAGGGGAGGGCGGTGAGCGGCATGAGCGCAGGGGTGAGTTGATTGCGGAGTTCGGAAGCCGTCGGACGATCGCGTCCGTCGTGCCTCAGACAAGTTCCGATCAAATTAGCCAGGGCGTCGAGGCCGGGAACGCGCGCCAAACTCTGGATTTCCTCAAACCATCCGTCGTGCGAAACGTGCTTGCTGACAAGGGCAACCTCATCGGCGCCCACAAAGAGAACGTGTCCGGTGAGCATCTCATAAATCAGGCATCCAAAGGCATAAATATCAGCAGCCATCGGGCTCCCGATCGTGCCCTGAGGCACGACTCCAAGAACCTCCGGCGCGGTGTACTCGATGGTGCCGCACCCCGGACGCAGGGTGCGACCACTCAGGCCAAAGTCCACGAGAACGGGCGTCTGCCCATCTCTCAGGATGATGTTGGAAGGCTTGACGTCGAGATGACCGACCTCTACGTCATGCATGGCTTCAAGTCCGGCCAACATGCCATCCAGGTAGCCTAACACTCGGGGCATGGTGAGGGCACGAGAACGGATGAGGCGGTCGAGGGGCGTGCCACGAATCAGCTCCATGACCAGAATAGGCTTCGGTCGCGCACTGAGATCAAAAGTCACGAAGCGCGCAAGATTCTCGTGGCTGGGCAGGGAAAGGAGCGCTCCCGCCTCGTCGCGAAACATCTGGAAGAACTCCTGTTCCGACATGCTGCGCGCGGTGCTCGGATCATATTCAGGGACCTTGAGTGCAAATCCCTCCGCCTGGGGGTTGTTGCGTTCCTCAAGCCTCCGCGCCAAAAACACGGAGCTGACCCCACCGCTCCCCAGCGGCCGCACCACGTGAAAGGAGCCGATACTCCGTCGCGGCAAGAGCCAGTCCGGAAGGAGAGCCCGCCTTTGGACCAAAGGAACGGCGACGGAATTGGCGGTGACGTGACGAGGGAGTTCCAGGATGCGTACGACGACCTGCTCGACGGCGCGGGCCACCGGATCCGGAAGCGGATGCACCATGGCTTCTACTGCCCGAAAAACGGCATCCGACTCGGTTTCGTCGGGTTCGCTCAGACCTCGCTCCACCAGCTCGTACAGGCCGTCTGCATCCAGAATCGTGGAGTCGCGGGACGGCTCTTGCCCGAGCACCCGCCGCGAAGCACAGGTGACCATGGTTACAAGTTCGTCACAGGCCAAGGAGAGATCGAGCAATACAGGAATTCCAGAGTCTTTCGCCTCGACCAGCTCCGCCTGGCTGTTTGCAATCGCGACCCTCTCCAGCGCACGACCGAGCTTGAAAAACACTCGGCGCAAGGCTTCTGCGTGATAGCCGCCTCCGCCGACGAGACCCTGACTGAGGGCCATCAAACGGCCGATCTTTCTCAGAGATTCTGCTACTTTAGCCGAAGCGACCATGAGTGGATTCACGCTCAAAGCAGCCGAACTTTCTCCTTCGTGCGGATCCATGAGGTCCGGACTGATGAAGTCAGCCAAAGCTTTCATGGGCCCAGAAACATCGACCGTCGTGGAGGCTTCCGCGATGATGCGCACCGAGTGATGCTCCTTGAGATTCGACGCAACCATCAGCAGCAGATCGCTCGCCTGCATGACGTCCTCACGCACCGCGGCGTCGAAAGAGCGGGCCAACACCGCGCAGAGCACTCGATGCACCATGGCGTCTGGGTCGTCGGCCAGCCGCTCCAGAAGGACTCGAATCGAGCGTTGCAGTCGTTGAACGATGGGGCGATGCTCTCCTTCGCTGCTATCCGCCCCGTCCACCAAGTGCAGAAGAACCCTGAGACGACGCTGATCAGCGAGGGCACCCTCGCGAGACCATTCCGCCTCTCCGGCCTGCTCTACTCCGTCGAGGATCCATTTACACACCCGGCTCTGCAAAAATTCAAACTGCTCGACCACGCCCGCTGCGTCGCCCGGACGCCTGCCCAGCAGAAGAAGATTGTTGAGGGTGGCGCGTTCCAAAGCGCCCGCGTCGAGCTCTTCTAGGCTTGCGACAGCTGCGCCCAGACCTTTCTCCTGAACCGGATCGTTGGCCTCGACGAAGGAAGCGATCTGATGTGCCTCGGAAATCGCTTCAAGCGCAACCTCGTAAGCCTGTTTGGCCCCTTCATCCTCAAAGGCCACCAAAGCCATTTGAACTCGGGCCACCAAATCAGGCTCCACGTCATCGCCCTGAGCCAGTACCTTGAGCGCGCGTGAGGACAGAGACCGCGCAACGTGGCTCTGTCGCTTGCCTGCTTCGGCGAGACTGTCCCGCAAAATCGCGCGGGCAGCCACGGCGAAATCTTGGTCGCGCGTCCGCGCATAGATGTCCGCCATGGCAATGGCCACGTCAGGACGATGAAGGAGCGCGAATCGATCCGCAATTTCCTCCGCGCGATCTGGCTCCATCTCAACGACGCGCGGAAGCCCGCTCACCATCGAAGCCGCCAGACCGGGATCTTGTTCCGAAAGCTTGCCATCAATCACCGAAAGGACCGAGCGGTGCGCTTCCTCGTCCCCCAGCACCACAGAGGCCACCAGCGATACCCCCCCGCGCCTCCACTCCGTCACGGAAAGAGCCGGGTCGAGCGACTGTTCCACCTGCTCCCGAACGCCCGGATGAATGGCGGCGAGCAGTCCGCGCGCGACCGCGGCGGGTTGCCACACCAGCGGCTCGCGATCCCCCAGAAGACGCTCGAACGCGACGGCTAAATGTGGCTCAAGTAACAGGTTTCGGGGCTGCGGATCCCCGAGTTGAAAGCGATAGACGGCCTCCCGGGCAGCGTGCTCGTACAAAAGCGCAGCCATTCGCCGGGCCGGGAGGGCTCGCGTCGAAGGGGCCGCCACCCATTTTTGGTGCGTCGCGCTGCGGGTCGAAAGCGCCAGAGCGAGGGGTGCTACGTTGACGGACGAACCTAACGGCAGGTCGAGGCACAGAGCCACGCGCGCCTGGAGGGTGGGTGTGCTGAGTGGGGCCGCCGCCCCCAGCGCGATGCGGGTCGCGACGGGAACAAACGCCGAGGCGTTGCCTTCATAGAGAAGGGAAAAGACACGCCGCCGCAGCTCTCGTTTCACCGATCCCTGCGGCACGGCCGATGAGAGTTCATAGAGCGCGACGGCCGCCGGCCCCTGTCCGAGAAAGTCGAGCTGATCGGCAAAGCCTCGCTCGATGGCGATGTGAGCCGCCGATTCGAGAATGACACGGTCCACTCCATCCAGAGGTGGGGGACCGAGAGAGCTCGTTGCTTGAGCCAGGGCGGTGAGTGCCTGACGAAAGCTGGCCCGCTGTTCTGCTACGTCCCTCTGGTGCGGAAGACGCAGGAGCAGATCGGCGGGGGTCGTTCGTAGCCGCATGACAGGGGGGTCCGATAGGTTACGGACATCCTTGGCAAAACCCTAGGCCCCACGGACCTGTGGACGGACAAATAGCCAAGCATATCGAAGTGCGCCGTGCTAGCTTGGGAAAGCAGAATTTGCTCAGATGCCCGGCGTGCGGCAGATCATCCTTTGCGTAGCTCACGGAACGGTGGAAGATCCGAAGGATCTTCCCGCTTTCGTCCACGAAATCCGGCGCGGTCGTCCTGCGCCGGACGGGCTCATCCGAGAACTCGAAGAGCGCTACCGGCTCGTCGGGGGGTCACCCTTGCTTCAGCAAACATGCCTTCAAGCGCGCGCTCTCGGCGAGGCCCTTTCGATGGAGGCTCGTGTGGCTATGCGACTTTGGCAGCCGCGCGTTCGAGAAGTGGTCGCCGATCTGACTTCAAACGATGAAGTCTTGCTCGTTCCGCTCGCCCCTTACAGTGTTGAAGTCTATGCGGCAGCGGCACGACGAGAACTGGGATCCCTGTCCGCTCCGCCACGGCTCAGATGTATCGCTCCCTGGGGCACTCAAGGTGCCTTCATCACTGCGCATGCAGAGGCGATCCGGGCTGCCTTCGGTCCGAACCCCAGGTCCACGACGCGCGTGATCGTTACCGCACACAGCTTACCCCTTTCGGTCATTGCAGAGGGCGACACCTACGCGGAAAATTTCCTCAAGTCCGTTTCGCTCCTTCAGGCAGAACTCGGTCTTCCGCTCCACCCCTGCTACCAGAGCCAGGGGCCCGACGGGGGTGACTGGCTCGGGCCTACCCTTGAAGATGCCTTGAAACAAGCAAAACAGGACGGCGTCGAGGGGGTCCTCGTGAGCCCCATCGGCTTTCTCACCGAGCACATAGAAACTCTTTACGACCTCGACATCCAGGGATCGCAAAAGGCGGCCGAATACGGGCTTGCGTGGGTTCGCGTCCCCGCTTTGGGTGCCGCGCCCGGCCTCATCGAGGCTCTCAGCAATGGAGTGAGGGCACTCCTCGAAAGCCCGGGCTAAGAGCACGAGTTGACAGGCCCCCGGGCGGGCCTAGGTTCAGCCCTGTGATTGAACCCAGTGAAGTGCATCGGCGCCTCCAGTCTGCATTCCCAGACGCGGAAGTCGAAGTCGAAGATCTAACGGGCACCAAGGACCACTACCAAGCCCGGATTGTCAGTGAGTCGTTTTCCGGACGATCCAAGGTTGAGCAACATCAGATGGTCTATGGAGCGCTCGAAGAGGAAATGAAAGGTCCGATTCATGCCCTCGCGCTCAAAACGTATACGCCCGAGGCGTGGGCAAAGGTGAAGGGATAAGATCGTGGACGAAACAACCAAACAACGGCTCCTGGGGCTAACAACATCAAATCGTGTCGTTCTCTTCATGAAAGGAAACAAGATGTTTCCTCAGTGCGGCTTCTCGGCGCAGGTCCTCCAAATCTTGAAGGGCGCCGGTGTCGAGTTTGATGCGCACAACATCCTTGCGGATCAAGAACTCCGACAAGGCTTGAAAGAACTCTCCAATTGGCCCACTTTTCCTCAGCTCTACATCGATGGAAAGCTGATAGGCGGGTGCGACATCGTGAGTGAAATGAACGAATCCGGAGAGCTGGCGAAGCTACTCAACCCCGCGTAGTCTCCAGAAAAGCCGCCCCGCTCCGCGAACCATTCTCGCGAAACGGGGCGATGGGTTCCCCATGAAATCGGATGTCGAGCACGAGACGTTACTCTCTCCCGGAGATGAGAGTGCCGAACCGCGAACCATCGATACCTCACCCGTTCCTGAAAAGAGCGATGCGCTCCTGCGCGGTCGCCCCCTGACCGGCTTTCAACCGGGGGAACTCTTGAATGAGCGCTTCGAAATCGAAGAGCTCATCCAGAGCGGAGGCATGGGAGATGTCTACCGGGCGCGCGATCGACAAATGGACGGGCCTGTTGCTGTAAAAACTCTGAGGAGTGGGTCCGCCAGCCGAGAGCGTTTCGCGCGCGAGGCGGCTCGACTCGCGGAGTTCCAGCACCCGGGTATTCCGCGCTACATCGCCCACGACTTGGTGGGTGCCGGCATCCCATACCTGGTGATGGAGTGGCTCGACGGTGTGGAGCTGTCTACGTATTTGCGCGCGGCGAGTATCGGTCTTCGCTCTGGCGTCAACCTGGTGAAGCGCGTGGCTGAGGTGCTCGCCTATGCACATCACCTGGGACTCATCCACCGCGACATTCATCCGAACAATCTATTCCTTGTGGGGGCTGACCCAGAGGATGTTCGGGTCCTGGATTTTGGCGTGGCGCGCCTGGACTCAAGTGAGCCCCCCCTCACCGCGGAGGGCGCGCAGATCGGAACTCCCGGCTACATGGCACCTGAGCAGATCGAGGGCAGGGGGGACGTCGGACCTGCTGCTGATGTCTTTTCTCTGGGCTGCGTCCTTCACGAGGTCATCACGGGACAGCGTGCCTTCTACGCGCCCACGGTGAGAGAACTCCTGGCTCGGATGGTGGCCGACCATCCACCCAGACCCAGCGAGCTACGCTCCGACGTTCCCCCTGAACTCGATTATCTGGTCGCTTCCATGCTGGAAAAGGACCCAGGCAGGCGCCCTCAGGACGCCGCTGAGGTCCTCTTACGGCTCAAAGCCCTGCCGCGGCTCGATGATCGCCCGCCCGTCCAAGAAGAGCCGCAAGCGCCAGCGTCTGTAGAGCAGCAGGTCACCAGCCTCATCCTTCTGAGGAAAGAGGGCGCTGGGACTCTAGAGCGGGCAGCGCGCGCCGCTGAGCCTCACCGCATGAGGGCCCATGAAGCTACGGACGATACCATCGTGATCGCTACCTACGGTCATGGGACCGCAGGGGATCACGCCACGCAAGCGGCACGATGCGCTCTCGCGGTCCAGAAGGCGACCCGCGCAACCCGCATGGCTTTGTCTACCGGACTTTCTCAGCAGGTCGGAGGCGCTCTGTCAGGCCGAGCCTTCGACTCGGCGCTTGTCTCACTCCTGCTCAAGGACGGGGCGAGCGGGGAAGCGGTCCCGGGAGGAGCCGCCATCTGGCTGGACGAGAACACCGCTGCGCTCCTCGATTCTCGCTTTGAGGTGCGTGGGGTCGAGCAAGGCTACCTGCTCCGGGGTATGCGCGAAACCTACGAACCCGCGCGCACGGTTCTCGGCAAAAAGACGCGCTGTGTCGGACGAAAGCGCGAACTCACGATGCTCTCCGCCACCCTGGAGCAGTCCTTTCAGGACGGAACGTCTACCTCGGTGCTGGTCACTGGTCCGCCGGGCATCGGCAAAACGCGCCTCGCCAGCGAGATCACTCTCGTAGCCAGACGCTCGGTGGCAGGCGTTCAGGTGCTCAGGGGGGGAGCGGAATCGATGACAGCCGGAGTTCCCTTCGGGGCGCTCTCAAAGGCGCTTTCTCGGATCTGTCGGATGCGAGACACAGAGCCGGACAGCATTCGCCGGGGCAAGCTCGCCGCGCACCTCAAGCCTCTTCTGGAAGAGTCGAACTACGCCCGCGTCACCGAGTTTCTTCAGGAGCTTTTGGGGATCTCCACCGAACGCGCCCCCAGTCCACAAGTGGAGGCCGCGCGACGAGACGCAGTGCTCAAAGGCGACCAGATCCAGAGAGCGGTCATGGATTGGATCCGCGCTGAAACCAAAGCGCATCCCGTGCTCCTGATCATCGATGATTTTCACTGGGGCGACCTGCCCACGGTGAAGTTCGTGGAGGCCGCGCTGCGTCAGCTGGCGGAAGCGCCACTGGTCATCTTGGCGCTCGCGCGCCCCGACGTGCACCAACTCTTCCCCAACCTGTGGGTCAAACGCGGGATCACAGAACTCAGACTGAGCGGCCTCTCCAAGCGGGCCGGGACAGAGATGATCAAGGAAGTCCTGGGGGAACAGGTCGACGCTAAAGTCATCGAGCGGGTCCTCTCCCGTTCGCAAGGAAACCCATTTTGGGTAGAAGAACTCCTGCGCGCCGAAAATGCGGGCCACGGGGACCGTGTTCCGGACCGGGTCGTCCTTCTTGCTCAGTCGAGAATCGAGCAGCAGAACTCAGACGAACGCAGACTACTCAAGGCAGCCAGCGTCTTCGGGCGCCAATTCTGGTCCGGAGGCGCAGAGGCCGTGCTCGGTCCTGCAAGTACGAGCAAAATGACGGATCGGGTCCTTCGGGACCTGCAAGAGGCCGAGTTCATCGTCGAGCACGAACTCAGCCGGCTCGGCGGCGAGACCGAGTTTCAGTTCGCAAGCGGACTCTTGCGAGACGCGGCGTACTCACTTCTCGCCGAGGAAGAAAAGGAGAACGCGCATCTGCGTGCCGCGGAGTGGATGGAAAAGAACGGGGATTCCGACCCGCTCGCGGTGGCGATGCACTTCACCCTTGGGGGTGAACCAGATCGCGCGCGAAGGCACTACCTGCGAGCGGCCGAGCAGGCTCTCAGTGGCGATGACCTCGACGCTGCGATCTCGTGTGCGGAAGAAGGCCTTGCTGCCGGTGCTGGCGGACCAGACGCCGTGCGTTTGAGGCTCGTGTTTGCGGAAGCGAACAAGTGGCGCGGCGACAACGCCCAAGCTTTTCGCGCTGCTCAGGCCGCTTTTGCCCGCGCCGAAGAGGGAACCGCTCTCTGGTACCGCGCCGCCGGCGAGGCCGCCGTGGCTGCGGGGAAGATCGGTAAACGGGAAACCGCTCTCGGTCTCGCCAAGGAGCTCCTCGAAAGCGAACCGCGCGAGGGAAGTGAAGCCGCCCATGGTTCAGCACTGTCCCGAGTCGCCACGCAGCTCGTCCTCGGGGGAGATCTGTCGATGGCGCGCGGGCTGCTTGAGGCAGCTCACTTCGACGAGGCGCGTGTGGAGCCCGACCCACAGGTCCTCGGTTTTTATTGTGAAGCACAGGCCGTCCTGGCCGGAGCCAGCGAAGATCCGGTCGGTCGCATCACCTATGCAGAGCGCGCCGCTGAGCACTTCGAGGATGCGGGAGACCTCAGAAATGCATGCCTTCTCCGCTTGAGTCAGGGGTTCGCGGAGGTGGAATTCGGAGCCAACGACCAAGCCCGGACCACGCTTTTGAATGCACTCCAAGTGGCGGAGCAAATGGGCCTCAGCAACTCGATCCCTGTCGCCAATGCTCAGCTGGGCCGCGTCCTCGTACGCCTAGGAGAGTGGGAAAAGGGGCTTGTTCTTTTGGAGTCCGCCTCGGCGGCGTTCGACCGGCAGAAGAACGTCCGTCTATCTGGCATGACTCGTGTGTACGAATCCGAGGCCCACATCTGTCAAGGAAACTTGGACGCGGCGTTGGAATCGGCCACGCGAGCAGCGGGGATCCTGCAGCGAATGCCCCCCATGCTTCGGGTGGCTCAGGGGCTTCTGGCCTCACTCCATGCGCACTTGGCCCAGAGCAGGGTTGAAAGGGAAGAAGCGCTCAAGATCGCACACGAAGCCTTAGAAGAACTCTCTCCAGGAGTACGGCTCCCCGTGGGGGAGTCTGTGGTCAGGCTTGGAGTAGCGCACGGCCTCTTCTGTGGCGGCGAGGAGAAAAGGGCCCTCGACCTCGTGCGCGCCGAGACCGCTCGCATCAAGCGCCTGGGAGCAGAGATGTCCGACGAACGCGCGGCTCAATTTCTCAGAGGATGTCCTGCCCGAGCGTGTCTGCTCAAAGATCGAGAAGGCGCCCAAAGGTTCGACTACGTAAGGTTCTTGCGTGAGACCTATGGACAAGGGAAAGGGGAGGGGAAGTCGATGAAGGACAGCGGTGAAACAACGACTCTCGCCGAAGTGAAACGCATCACCGAAGAGCCGGAGCCCGTGCTCCGCAACCTATACATCACCCAGAGCTACTTCCGCCTGAGCGGCGAAATCGCGTCGGTCGTCGACAAACAGAACATCAACTGGTCGACGTTTGCTTGCTGGGCATCCAAAACCGCGGGGCGCTCCATCAGAAATGAAGAGATCACTCATCATCTCAAGCGGGAGCTGGGTATTTCTCAAGGTCAGCTGCGAGAGGTAGCCGGACCCTTACAAAAACTCCTCGAGACTTTCGGACTCGGACGCATGCTCCGCGCCGCCGCCGTAGAAACGCTGAAGGACGTCTCGGAAGAAATTGCTATCGGAAATCGCAAGGTTTACGCAGAGCTTGCTCCTCTTTTTGCGCGCTTCGTGGATTTCATGAGGCGAGGCCCACAAGAAGCCCAGCTTGCGGAGTTCGTCGACTCACTCACGGCGGGACCCATCGAGGAGGGGGGCCAGGAATTGCTCAAGCGAGCGTTTTCCGCCTGGTTTGAAGCCAGCCGTGCTGAGTCTGCGAAGGTACGAGCCGAGCTCATCTTGCGCGCGAATTGTCAGATCGGTCTTCACGAACAGACACGTCTGCAACCTCACATCAAGGACGCGATGGACGCACCTATCCAAACGCTCATCGGGAAGAAGCTCGCTCGCTCACTTCCGTTTGTCCTCCGTGGTCCTTTCGCAGCCCTCATCACATTTTTGGCCCGCGGATTCACCGCAGAGGTCAAGCGAGTTTGGGAAAAGGTAGCCACTCGTTACGCGATGAGACTCGCCCTGCCTGAAGGGCAAGAGATCTCCCTCGGAGAAGATCTTCCTGAGCGAGCCGGAATCTTTCCGCCCGATTTACAGGTGATTGTCGAACCCAAAACCGAAGCGCTCCTCGAACGCTTCGATACGAATCTCAGCTCCACCCGCGGCAGCGGCGCCAACAATTGGGCGGATCTCACTGATCGGATGGGCTTCATCGTAGAGCTCTTCCGCGCCAAGCAGCAGACCCTACAGATGTTTGAACGGCCCTTTTCGCAAGCTCAGACCCAAGATCTCGCTCAAGGCCGCATCCCCAAGGGTGACTTGTAGGACGAAACGGCTCTTGTGAAGACAAAAGAGGGCGTCCCAGAAAGGACGCCCTCAGTCGGGGTGACTGGATTTGAACCAACAGTCTCCTGCTCCCAAAGCAGGCGCGTTACCAGGTTACGCTACACCCCGAGGGGACGGCTCTTCTGCCACAGAACACCCGTCTTTGCCAACCATCTCGCCCAAGCTGGAGTGCGAAGAAGCACGCGCCGCGCACGAAAAGAGAAAGGCGCTCAAGCCTGAGCGCCTTTCGGGTGACCCCAACGAGATTCGAACTCGTGTT